>DATKRG010000116.1:0-28105 GCA_035532275.1 Streptosporangiaceae bacterium
AGAAGAGGACATGGCGAACTTCACCGCCGCGGATGTCAAGCGGCTGCGCGACGCCACCGCCGCTGGGATGCTCGACTGCAAGAAGGCGCTGGAGGAGGCCGACGGCGACTTCGAGGCCGCGGTCGAGGTCCTGCGTCTCAAGGGCGTCAAGGACGTCGGCAAGCGGGCCGGGCGCACCGTCGCGAATGGGCTGGTGACCGCGGTACTGGACGGCACCAGCGCAGGGGTTCTGGTTGAGCTGAACTGTGAGACCGACTTCGTCGCGAAGACCGATCTCTTCCAGCAGGTGGCTGCGGACATCGCGGCAGCGGCGCTGGCGCACCGGCCTGCTGACCGGCTGGCGCTGCTCGGGGTGGAGGTCCGGCCCGGGGCCACGGCCCAGCAGCTCATCGACGAGGCGGGCGCCTCACTCAAGGAGAAGCTGGAGCTCGGCCGGTACACCGCCTTCGAGGGCGGCTACATCGCCAGCTACCTGCACCGGTCCGACCGCGCCCTGCCGCCGACCGTCGGTGTGCTGGTGCAGCTGGACGCGCCGTCCGAAGAGGCCGGCAAGGACGTCGCGCAGCAGGTGGCGGCCATGCGGCCGCAGTATGTGACGCGCGACCAGGTGCCTGCTGACGTGGTCGAGCACGAGCGTCACATCGCCGAGCAGCTGACCCGCGACGAAGGCAAGCCGGAGCAGGCGATCCCCAAGATCGTCGAGGGCCGGCTTGGTGCGTTCTTCAAGGATGTGGTGCTCACCGAGCAGGCGTTCGTGAAGGACCCGAAGAAGACCATCAAGCAGGTCCTGTCCGAGCAGGGTGTCACCGTGCAGGCGTTCGCCCGGTTCCAGGTGGGCCAGGCTGGCTGAGGACGCGCCGCAGCCAGGGCCAAGGCCCGCGGGCAGGTAGTCCAGACACGCACGGACCCACAGGAGCGGCAGTGATAGACGACATCCTCCTCGAGGCCGAGGAAAAGATGGACAAGGCCGTCGCGGTGGCCAAGGAGGATTTCGCCACCATCCGGACGGGCCGCGCGCACCCGGCTATGTTCGGCAAGATCACGGCCGAGTATTACGGGACCCAGACCCCGGTGAACCAGCTGGCGTCCTTCCACATCCCCGAGCCGCGGATGGTCGTCGTGCAGCCGTTCGACAAGTCGTCGCTGGCCGCGATCGAGAAGGCGATCCGCAACAGTGACCTGGGCGTGAACCCATCCAACGATGGCGCCATCATCCGGGTGGTCTTCCCCGAGCTCTCCGAGGAGCGGCGACGGGAATACATCAAGGTCGCCCGGCACAAGGCCGAGGACAGCCGGGTCTCCATCCGCAACATCCGCCGCCATGCCAAGGACTCGATCGACAAGCTGGTCAAGGCCGGGGACGCGGGCGAGGACGAGGGCCACCGGGCGGAGCGCGAACTCGACGATCTCACGCACACCTACGTGGGGCAGGTGGACGAAGTGCTCAAGCACAAGGAAGCCGAACTCCTCGAGGTCTGACTTGCCAGCTGACGAGCCGGCCGGGCCCGCGGTTCCAGGGGACGACAGCCGCCCGGATGGCCCGGCACCGGGGGACCACGCTGGCCAGGAGCCCGGGCAGCCTGAGCGGCCCGCCTCCGGCCGCCCGGCGAATGAGCGCGCCGTGCCCGAGCACTCCGCGCCCGAGCAGGCTGCCTCCGACCGCCCGGCGGGCGTCCGGGCGGGGCGGAACCTGCCAGCCGCGCTAGCGGTCGGATTGCTGCTGGGCGCCCTGGCCCTGGTCACCCTGTTCACCGTGAAGGCCACGTTCCTGGTGTACGTGGCTGTGGCGGTCGGGATCGCGCTGTGGGAGCTGTCCCGGGCACTCGGCTCCCGGGGAATCCGGCTCCCGCTCGTGCCGGTGGCGGCCGGCGGCGCGGCGGCTGTCGCGCTGGCTTACTGGGAAGGCGAGCGTGCCGTGGTGGCATGCCTCGCCCTGACCGTGATCGCGATCCTCGCCTGGCGGCTGGCCGGCGGCACGGCGGGCTATCTGCGGGACGTCACGGCGGGCGTCTTCGCGCTCGTCTACCTGCCGCTGATGGCGAGTTTCGTCGCGCTCATGCTGGCCGCGCCCGACGGATACAAGCGCACGCTGGTGTTCCTCATCCTGCCCGTGTGCAGCGACATCGGCGGCTACTTCGCGGGCATCCTGCTCGGGCGTCATCTGATGGTGCCGGTGATCAGCCCGAAGAAGACCTGGGAGGGGTTCGGCGGGTCGGCACTGGCATGCCTGGTGGCGGGCGCGATCACGCTGCCCACGCTGCTGGGCGGCGCGGTCTGGCAGGGACTGCTGGTGGGTGCCGCCGCGCTGGCGGCCGCCACGCTCGGCGATCTCGCCGAATCCATGATCAAGCGCGACCTGGAGATCAAGGACATGGGCTCGGTGCTGCCGGGTCACGGCGGGGTCCTGGACCGCATCGACTCGCTGCTCGTCGCCGCGCCGGTGGTGTGGCTGCTGCTGTTCGTCTTCGTCCGCTGACCCGCCCGCCCCGGCGCCGCTGACCAGCCTTCCCGGCGCCGCTGACCAGCCTTCCTGGGCGCCCGCTGACCGCCGTCCCGTGCCCTGCCACACCGCCCTTTTTGCCAGGAGCCGTTGAGGTTTGTTACGCGGCGCTCAGGGGGAGATTGCGGGCGTCTCGTACACCGGTCGGGGGGATGGGAGCGGCGCAGATGTTCAAGCGGCCGATCGGCATCATCGTGCTCATCTATCTGATCATTGGTGTGGTGGTGGCATGGACCCGCGACTACATCACCGTTGGCCTGCTCAAGACCGTCCTCTCGGCGATACTTGCGATCTTGCTGTGGTGGCTGCCGCTGCTGGGGGTCAGCCTCCACATCCACTGATGGCGTAACGATGCTGGCCCGGCTCCCAGCCGGGCCAGCATCATGCTGAGCCCGCGCTCAGCGGCCGGCCACCCAGCTGCGGCGCTGCGCGGCCAGCTGGTTGATCAGGCTGGTCGCACCGCGTTCCTTGGCGAGCTGCCGCTCCCGCTCGGTGACCGGCAGGATCCACAGCCACCGGACGGGTTCCCCGGCGAAGGTGAACCCGGACAGGTCGGGTACCTCGGGGCCGATCAGCCTGGCGGGGTCATCGAGCAGCAGCACCCCCTCGTTCCCGCCGCCGAGGGGGAACGTGGTGGGCTCGTGGTACCAGCGGATGCTGTGCCCGGCGCCGAACCAGGTCACCGCCCGCCACGGGTACTGGGCCAGCCACAGGAAGATGCGGGCCACCTCGGGGCTGGGCATGGTGGTGGCGATGGCGAGCTCGATCCGGGCGCTGCCGCTGGGATCCTCCATGACCTGCTCGACGACCGGCATCCGCTGGCAGCTCATGCCGAGCGTGGACAGCACCGTGTAGGGACGCTGCTCGGTGGGCGGGCGCTCGGAGACCCCAACGGTCGGCTGCTTGCCGCCGCCGACGTCCCAGTACCGCGCGCCCGGCCCGAGCCGCGCGAGCAGGTGGCCGAGCATCGACTGCTGGAAGCCGGCCCACGAGTCCTCCCGCTGCCGCCACCGCCAGAACGCTGTTGCCCGGTCGGCCCGCGGCCCCAGCCCTTCCATCGCGTCGTCCAGTGACCAGCCGAACGGGGTCTGCCCGATGACGTCCCGGCTGTAACCGGGCATGCCACGGGACATGTCGGACCATCCCGGGATGACGGCCAGCAGCTGGCCGCCCTCGATGATGGCGACCCCGTCGCCTTCCTCGAACCACAGCGCGCGCAGGGTCCGGGCGTCCAGTGGCGGCCGCCCGCCCGGATGCTTGGTGTGACCGGTGGGCATGAGCGGTGCCTGGCCGGTGTCCAGGCGTGACATGTCCGTGCTGGGGGGCGCTGGCTGGTGATTGGCGATCCAGGCGGCTCCCACGACGACATCGGCGTCGTGCAGGTATGCCGCGGTGGCGGCGCCGTCGTACTCGACGACCACGCGCCGGCTCCCGTAGGGGCTCTCGCTTTCCAGCAGGACACCCGGCTGCCCGGGGTGTGTGGCCAGCCGGGAACCCCTCGCGCCCTTGCGCAACGTTGCCATATGCCGAAATCTACTGACTCACCGCAGGTCATGACTGGGCGCGGGCAGATATTCTTGAGGTTGTCGTGGTCAGCGCCCCGTGTTCGCCGGCGGGACACGGCCAGCCAGCACCCCGAACGGAGCATCCTTGCTGCCCGGCACCCGATCCAGGCCCGCCCAGCCCGCCCAGCCCGGCCGCCCGTTCCGGCCCGCCAGCCCGGCCAGGCCAGCCCGGCCGCCGCGGCATCTCGCCGACCTCGACCCCGCTGAACGCAGCCGGGCGGCAGCCGAGCTCGGCGCCGAGCCCTTCCGGGCGGACCAGCTCGCGCGGCACTACTTCGGCCGGCTGACCGATGACCCCGGGGAGATGACCGACCTCCCGGCGGCGACGCGCACCGAGCTGGCCGCGGCGCTGCTGCCCAGGCTGCTGACCGCCGAGCGCGAGCAGTCCTGCGACCAGGGCATGACCCGCAAGACCCTGTGGCGCACGCTCGACGGCTCTTACGTGGAGTCGGTCCTCATGCGCTACCCCGGGCGGGTCACCATGTGCGTGTCGTCGCAGGCGGGCTGCGCGATGGCCTGCCCCTTCTGCGCCACCGGCCAGGCCGGGCTGACCAGGAACCTGTCCGCCGCCGAGATCGTCACGCAGGTGGTCGCCGGCGCGCGCTCGCTGGCCCGTGGTGAGGTGCCCGGCGGGCCCGGCCGGGTCTCCAACGTGGTGTTCATGGGCATGGGGGAGCCGCTGGCGAACTACGCGCGGGTCATGACCGCCCTGCGCCGGCTCACCGATCCGGTGCCTGATGGCCTGGGCATCTCGCAGCGGTCGGTGACGGTATCCACGGTCGGCTTGGTCCCGGCGATCAGGCGGCTCACCGCCGAGCGGCTCTCGGTCACGCTGGCGGTCTCCCTGCACGCTCCCGACGACGGCCTGCGTGACGAGCTGGTGCCGGTGAACCAGCGCTGGAAGGTCGCCGATGTGCTGAGCGCGGCGTGGGACTACGCCGGTGTCACCGGCCGCCGGGTGTCCATCGAGTACGCCATGATCGGCGGCGTCAACGACCAGCCCTGGCGGGCCAGGGAACTGGCCGGCCTGCTCGCCGGGCGGCTGGCGCACGTCAACCTGATCCCGCTCAACCCCACCCCCGGCTCCCGCTGGACCGCGTCCTCGCCGGCCGCGACCCGCGAGTTCGTGCGCATCCTGGAGGCC
Source organism: Streptosporangiaceae bacterium (assembly GCA_035532275.1). Lineage (GTDB taxonomy): Bacteria > Actinomycetota > Actinomycetes > Streptosporangiales > Streptosporangiaceae > UBA9676. Next base: position 5,210 of record DATKRG010000116.1, read on the forward strand.
GGCCGGATTCCGGTGACCGTGCGCGATACCCGTGGCCGCGAGATCGATGGCGCGTGCGGCCAGCTGGCGGCTTCACACACACCACGTCCTGCGATGCCGAACGAGGGCCGTGGCGTGCTCCCGCTCGTGCCCCTGGCGCCGCTGGCGGGGTAAGAGACCGGGCCGGGGGCGGCGCCCCGGCCGGACCAGGCGGCGAGACCGGGGGCCAAAAGCTGGCAGGAGGCCGGGGTACCGTTGTCGATCATGTCGGCGAAGGACGCGGTCGCGCGAGGCGGCCGGGCGATCTCATGGCGTGTGGTGCACCGGCTCTGGCGCGCGGCCCAGCGGGCTGGCGTGATCACCGCGGGCACCCCGGCCGGGCGGTCGTTCGCGTCGTTCGGCCCCGGGTCGGTGATCGGGTTCCCGGCCGGGTCCCTGTACGGCCAGGGCTGGATCGAGATCGGCGCGGACACGATGGTCGCCGCCCAGGTCAGCCTGAGCGCCGGGATGGTCCCCGGGCAGGACCTCGGAGACCGGCCGGTACTGCGGATCGGGGACCGCTGCGTCATCGGCCGGGGCAGCCACATCGTCGCCCATTACTCCATCGTGATCGGGGACGACGTGTTCACCGGCCCCTACGTCTACATCACCGACCAGAATCACGGCTATGCCGATCCGGACGTGCCGATCGGGCGGCAGTGGCCCAGCAACATCGCGGTCTCCATCGGCGCGGGAAGCTGGCTGGGAGCCGGGGTGATCGTGCTGCCGGGCGCCTGCATCGGGCGGAACGTGGTGGTCGCGGCGGGTTCGGTGGTCCGCGGTGTGGTGCCGGACCGGTGCGTGATCGCCGGGGTACCCGCTAGAGTCGTCCGCGAGTATGTGACGGGTAACGGATGGTCACGACCCTTGCCGGTGCATGGCGATCATCGCTGATCGGCCAGGAAACACCTCACGTGTCTGTCACGATGGGGTCGACCGCCATCAACTTCAGGCGGCGGGTCCGCTAGCGTGGCCCGCGCGCGCCGGGGGTGACCGCCTTGCGGCAGCAGCGCCGACAGCCGAAAGGGCATGTGGAGGGATCGGGCACTCTCGTAGCGACCGCGGCATACCAGCCTGAGCCGACGGCCGCTGCTGCGGCGCGCCGTTTCGTGCGCGACACCCTGCAGTCCTGGCTCATCGGCGGGGGCACGGCCGATGGCCATGGCCTGGTCGATGACGCGGTGCTGCTCACCAGTGAACTGGTCACCAACGCGGTCGTGCACGCCGGTACCCCGGTCGAGGTCACCTGCAAGCTGACCGGCGGCGGGGTCGAGGTGGTGGTCAGCGACGGCCATCCGGCCAGGCTGGTCCCCGAACCCCCCGAGAACGAGCATGTTCCGGCCGAACGCACCAGTGGGCGCGGGCTGCTGCTCCCCGCCGCGCTCGCCTCGGCGTGGGGGGTCACCTACGGGCGGGCCGCCAAGGCGGTGTGGTTCCGGATCGGGCAGGCGGGAGCCGGGGCGGAACTGGGCCGCGGCAACGGCCACGAAGACGGCCTGCACACGATGCTGGACCCGGGCCTCCAGCCGGCCGCCGACGGCGGGCTGGGCGGCCAGGCCGCGCTGGCGGCGGCACTGCGGCAGGTCGCGCCGGTGACCGCGGACCACCCGGCCGGCCCGCTCGGCCGCGATGGCTATCACCGGTGGCCGGCCCCGCCGTTTGGCGAGCCCGGCTACGAGGAACTGCTGGCCAGCACCGTCGAGTCGGCCCGGGTGGCGGTGGGCGCCGAGGCTGCCTACGCGCTGGTGCCCGACGAGGACGGCGACCTCCGGCTGCGCGCCGCGGCGGGGAGCTTCCCGGCGCCGGACGCGGGCCCGAACGCCGGCCTCCCGGGCAGCAAGGACCTGCCAGCGGCGCCGGGCGGGGGGTCGCTGGCGGCGGCGCGGGCGGCGGCCGGTGCGGCCCCCTCGGTGCTGACCGTCCCGTTCGTGGTGGACGGCCGGGTGACCGGTCTGCTGGCGGTGGCATCGGCCACGCCGGACAGGTTCCGTGACGACGAGGCCATGCGGTTGCAGCAGTTCGCTGACCGGTGGGGGCCGCCGCTTGAGCGCGCCAGGCTGAGCGAGCTGGAGCGGATCCGGCGGGGGCGGATCGGCGCGCTCTCGCAGGCGCGTGGCCTGCTGGCCGGCGGGGTCGGCCTGGATGAGATCTTCGTGCTGGCCGGCGAGGCCGCGGTGCCCCGGCTGGTGCCCTGGTGCGCGGTGCTGCTCCCGGCGGAGGAGGCAGGGCTGCGGACGGTGTACGCGCGGCACATGGACGAGGCCAGATCGTCCCCGCTCGCCTGGATGCTCGACCGCATGCTCGGGCCGGAAGCGGCCAGCGGACCCGCTCACAAGGGCACAGTGGTGCGCTGGCCGCTGATCGCCGCCGGGCTGGCGCAGGCGCCGGCTGGCGCGGACGCGCTCGCCGCCGACACCGCCTGGTGCTTCCCGCTCGGCGCAGACCGGGACGCGGGTGTGCTCGCCGTCGGGCACCACCGCGACGGCCGGCTGCCGCGCGAGGTGGTGGAACTGACCGCCGACCTGGCCAGCCGGATCGGCGTGGCGCTGGGCAACGCCAGGCTGGTGACCCAGCAGAGCTGACGGCTAGGCAGGGCTGACGGCTAGGCAGGACTGGGCCGTGGCTTAGCGCGGCCGGTCCGCTTGCCATCTGCCGCCGTCTTCCGGGTGGCCCGGCCGGCCGCCGCCGCTCCCTTCCGGGCAGGCCCGTCGGCCGCCCCCTCTCGCCCCGGCCCGCTTGTGGTGCCATTTCGCCCGGCCCGGGTAGCTGCCGCCTCCTCCCGGGCTGCCGGCTCCGGCCCCTCTTGCCGGGCTGCCGGCCCCGCCTCCTCTTGCCGGGCTGCCGGCCCCGCCGCACCGCTGCGGTCCGGCTTGCCGGGCGGTGCCGCCGGGTGGCCCGGCTGGTCGCGCAGGCGGGGCGTGAACACCTCCCCACGCAGGGCCCGCTCGACCAGGTCTACCGCGCGCGCGGTCGTGACCAGCCGGCTCCCCTCACTCCGGTAGGCATCGAGCACCGCGTCCAGGCCGGGTACCGGCAGCGTCGCGCCGAGCTCGGTCCGGGCCGTGCGGTATCCCTGGCGTGCCCCCTCCACACAGCCGGCCAGGTGGTGCCTGGCCAGCGTGGCCAGGGCGACCGGGTGGCGCCGCAGCACGCCGTACAGCCGGTAGTCCGGCGGGACGACGTCCAGCAGCCACGCCACCGCGGTCCGCTCGAAATCGGCGCTGCCCGGTGGGTGGACTCCCGTCGGCCATCCAGGCGGCAGGTACCCGGCCATGAGGCAAAGCTAGCACATTATCGAACAAGTGTTCCCTTACCAATGCGGCTCGCTCATCTCCATGCGGCCTGCTGGTCATGGCAGCGGGTTCCCGATCACCCTGGCCGAGTGATGCCCGTGCCGGGCCGTGCCAGAGAGCCTTCGCGTATGCGGTTTCTTGAGGTGCCCAGGTGAGCGCGCCGTCCACGGCGGGCGTGAACGCCCGCACGATGATCCTGCCGCTGGCGCTGGCCCAGTTCATCGCCAGCTATGCCGCCACCAACATGAACGTGGCCATCAGCGCGATCGCCAAGGATCTGGGCACGACAGTGGCCGGTGTGCAGACGGCGATCACACTGTTCACCCTGACGATGGCAGCGCTGATGATCCCGGGCAGCAAGCTGACCGATATCTGGGGGCGCAAGCGGTGCTTTGTCGCCGGCCTGGTCGTCTACGGGGTTGGAGGGCTGCTGGCGGCGCTTTCCATGGGGCTGCCGCTGCTGATAGCCGGGTACTCACTGCTCGAAGGCTTGGGCTCGGCGCTGATGATCCCGCCCATCTACATCCTGGTCACCGTGGCGTTCCCGGACGTCAAGTCACGGGCCCGCTACTTCGGGGTGGTCAGCGGGGCGGGCGGCCTGGGTGCCGCAGCCGGTCCGTGATCGGCGGCCTGGTGACGGGCGCGATCAGCTGGCGGGCCTCGTTCGGGCTCCAGATCCTGGTGGTGGCGTGGAATCGGCGCGCTGTTCCTGCTGTCGTTCTTCCTGCACGTCCGGTCGTCGCAGCGCAAGGGCAGGGACGTGCTGCTGCCGCTGCGGATGTTCCGCAACAAGGTCGCCAACCTGGGGATGGGCACCCAGGTCATCCAGTGGCTCGTCCTGCAAGGCTCCTTCTTCGTGGTCTCCGTCTACCTGCAGGAGGTCAACCACTACAACGCGATCCAGACCGGCCTGATGCTCACCCCGGCCACGGTGGGCATCCTGGCCGCCTCCGCCGGTGCCGACAGATTCGCGCGGCGCCATCCGCAGCGGTGGCTGATCATCGCGGGGTTCCTGGTCACCTCCGTCGGCATGATCTTGCTGCTGACGCTGGTCCGGGCGCATTCGGGCATCCTCACCTGGGTGCCTGGGCTGCTCCTCTTCGGCGCCGGGGTGGGGGTCATGCTGACCTCGTCGGTCAACGTCGTCCAGTCCAGCTTCCCCGACGCCGACCAGGGGGACATCTCCGGGTTGTCCCGCAGCGTCTCCAACCTGGGATCGTCGCTGGGCACCGCGCTGGTCGGCTCGGTCCTGGTGGCCGTCAAGCTGCCCGCAGGGAAACCGTTCGCCGTCGCCCTCGCCACCCTGCTGGTCATCACCCTGGCCGGCCTGGTCATCGCCTACGTGATTCCGCGCCAGCCTCACAGCGCGGGCGAGCCCGCTCCGTGACGCGGCTGGTCCGGAAGATGGCGGTCACGAGCCATCTCATGCACTGCGCAAGCGGGCGGCCTGCGAGCAGCCGGGCTGCCCCTCCCTCGCGCGGGTGCGGTCGTCACAGGCACGGTGCCGTGCCTGGCGCACCTGCCTGGCGAGTCCCGCCTGGCGTGCTCTGGCCTGCCGGTCCCTGACCCGCTCGGCCATCAGGGCCTGCGTCAGTGCTGGGTTCATCGTGCCCTCCCGGGTTCGGGGCCAGGTCCTGGCCCTCACCTTCAAGGGTCGTTCTAAGGCGGGCATGGCCGCATCGGGCGGATGTCTTATCTGCCGGCGTTCTGCCCGCGAGCCCGGTCTAAGCAGTCCGGACGGCACTAAGGCCACACCCGAGGGTCACTGATCGATGTGCGAGCTGCCGAGCAGGCTCCATGGCGTGGTCTCGTCGTCATCCCAGGTGCCCTGCTGAGCGGGCGGGCCCGGGCTGGCACCGCCCCGGCGGCGCTGCAGGCGCTCGCGGGCCCGCCGGTGCCGGCGCCCGCCATCGGGTGTGCGGGCCGGCGGCCCGAGCCCCAGGGTCACCGAGCCGCCGCCGGACGGGGAGCGGCCGACGGTCAGGGTGCCGCCGGAGGCTTCGGCGATCCGGCGGGCGATGTCGAGGCCGAGGCCGGTGGAGCCACCACCGGACAGGCCGCGCTGGGTCGGGTCGGCGTGCGGGAACCCCGGCCCGTCGTCGGCGACGACCAGCCAGGCCCCGCCGCCGGCCCGGCGGCTGAGCCGCACGGCGAAGGCCAGACCCTCGGGGGTGTGCGAGAACACGTTCTCCAGCAGGATGTCGGCGCAGGCCGCGAGGTCCTCACGGGACGCGCGGACCAGCAACGGCCCGCCGGCCACCTCGACCGTCATCGGCCGTTCCTGGTCCTCGGCGAGCGGCCGCCAGAACGCGGCCCGTTCGTTGATCACGAGCGAGGCGTCGCAGAGCACCCCCGAGCCCTCGCCGGTGGGCCGCCGCGCCTCCCGGATGATCTCGTTGACGGTGCGCTCCACCGCGTCCACATCCGCCCGGAGCTGCGCCATCTCACCCGGGTCGCGCAGCGACTCGGCATCGATGCGCAACGCTGTCAGCGGGGTGCGCAGCCGGTGGGACAGATCGGCGACGGTCTCCCGCTCATGGGCCAGCAGGTCGCCGATCCGCACCGCGAGCCGGTTCAGCCCGGCGCCGGCCCGGCGCACCTCCGGTGGCCCGGCCACCGTGGCGCGGGCGGACAGGTCCCCGGTGGCCAGGTAGTCGGAGGCACGGGCGAGGGCGACGATCGGGCGGACCAGTGACCGGGCGAGCTGGTCGGCGACCACCACACTGAGTGCGAGCAGCCCGAGCCCGAGCCCGCCGAGCAGCAGCCAGGCCCGGGCGACCCCGTGCCGCAGCGCCTGGTTGGGCACAAAGGTGCGGATCACAGCGGTCCCGGCAGGCAAGCCCTCCACGGCGACCAGGACCTCCGCGCCACGCGAGCTGACCGTGGTGAAACTGCGGCCGTTCCTGGCCAGCAGGACAGCCTTCGACGAGGGCGCGCGCGGCCCGATCTCGCGCCCGCCCGGCATGAAGATGGTGACCGGGGTGCTGGTGTTCTCCGCGTTCACCTGGTCCACCGCGAGCCGCAGGTTGCTGGTGTCCAGCGTGGTCACCAGCGGGGCCAGGTTCTGCGCCTGGAGGTTGGCGGTGCTCACCACCTGGGCGGCCGCGAAGCTGCGCAGCACCAGCGCGAGCGGCACCAGGAAGGAGACCAGCACCAGTGAGCTGGTCGCCACCACGAGCAGGATGACCCGGAATCTCATCAGGGCGCGCTGAGCTTGATCCCGACCCCGCGCACCGTGTGCAGGTAGCGAGGCTGCTGCGCGGTCTCCCCGAGCTTCCTGCGCAGCCAGGAGACATGGACGTCGACGGTCTTGTCCGCGCCGCCGTAGGGCATGCGCCAGACGTGGGTCAGCAGGTCCCGCCGGGTGACTACCTGGCCGGCGTGGAGCGCGAGATAGTGCAGCAGGTCGAACTCGCGCCGGCTCAGGTCGAGCCGGGTCCCGTCGAGCGAGGCCTCATGCCCGTGCGGGTCCAGCCGCAGGCCACCGACCTCCAGCGGGCCCGCCTGCTTGGCCTCGTCCTGGGCGGCGCGCCGGAGCACCGCCCGGATCCTGGCATCGATCTGGCCCGCGCCGAACGGCTTGATCACGTAGTCGTCGGCGCCCGCGTCAAGTACCCGGATGATCTCGGCCTCGTCGTCCCGGGCGGTGACCACCACCACCGGGACCGAGCTGACCGCGCGCATCATCCGCAGCGCCTCGTAGCCGCCGAGGTCGGGCAGGCCGAGGTCGAGGAGGATCAGGTCGGGTGGCGAGTCGAGGATGTGCTGCAGTGCTTCCATGGCGGTGGGTGTGCTCGTCACCGCGTGACCGCGCTCGGTGAGCGCCCTGATCAGGGCGCCCCGGATGGCGGCGTCGTCCTCCACCAGCAGTAGCTGTGCCACGACATGACGGTATCCGGTGCCGGCCATTACGTGCACAAGATCCGGGTCTGGCCACCCCTGCGGCCACGAATCCCTTGAGGGGCGCTTTACCTGCCCTTAAGGTCACATCCGTGAGGCTCAGCACTGTGCGAACCCGCATCCTCATCGGCGTCGGTGCGTGGCTGCTCGGGGCGGCCGCAGCGACCGGGGGAAGCCTGCTTGCGGTGTCACGGCTCGGCGAGGGCATCGCCGCCTCGCCCGGCCAGCAGCTGACGGTGGCGATGGTGAACAAGGCTCTCGCCAGCGAGTCGGCCGAGGCCCCCACCCCGGTGCCGTCCGTCCGCCTCGGCGGCGTCGCGACCCCCATCACCAGACAGCCGCCTGCGTCGCCGACCCCGCAGCCGACAACGGCGTCCCCGAGCCCGCAGTCCACCGCCGGCACGGTGCTCACCTCGTCGGGCGGCACGGTGGTGGCGGGCTGCGCGTCGGTGGGCGCCTATCTGCAGTCCTGGAGCCCGCAGCAGGGATACGAGGCAACTTCGGTGGTGCGCGGGCCAGCCGCGACCGCGCAGGTCTCGTTCAAGTCCTCCCAGCGCACCGTCACCATGGTGGTGTCCTGCTCCGACGGCGTGCCGTCGGCTACCACCCACGTGAAGACTTCCTGGGGGGGAGACGACTGAGCGGTGTGATGCCTGCCCGGGCCAGAGACGCAGGCGCCCACCGGATCCCCCTCAGCCACCCCCCCAGGAGTACCACCCCCAGGGGCAGGGATTCCGCCTCCCGCCAGGAGAGGCCCTGACGGCTCACGGGGGCCGTCAGCGGTGCTTGCCGGTGACCTCTTCCATCAGCAGGGCCAGGGTCGGGCAGGCATCGACAGCCCGCTTCGCGTGATCCATCACGTTCCGCGGCACCGGGGTGGCCGCCAGGATCGGGTATCCCCACGGGTCGAGCTCGATGATCTCCGGCAGGAGCTCCGCGCACATGCCGTGCCCGGTACATGCGATCGGATTGACGCGCAGCTGGTATCTCACGTCCAGCCCCACTCTCTTTCCTCGTCGCCCGGTATGGGCAGCAGCGGGGCGCGCCGCACCCCGTAGCAGGGGCCCTGCTGGTCGTGCCAGCGTGCATCCGCCGCGAACGCGGTCAGGGCGCTGCGCACCAGCTGGGTGGCGCCGTCGGGATGCCGGCAGGCGCCCCGCTTCTCGATCAGCGGGATCAGGGTGGCGATCTGGTCGATCACCCGGCCGCGGCCACCCTGCCAGGCGAGGTCAATGAGGGCGTCAGCCAGGGCGGGCAGCCCGAACATGCACGGGCCGCACTGGGCCGCGGTCTCCTCGGCCAGGTAGCTGACCACCCGGGCGGTCTCGGCCAGCGCACACGAGGTCACCGGGAGCGCGATCACCATGCCCGCGCCCATCGCCCCGCCGACCGACTTCAGGGCCGCGTGCGTCATCGGCACCGGCCAGGCCACCTCGGCCGGCAGCCAGCCGCCGAAGTACCCGCCGACCAGCAGCGCCTGCAGCCGCTCGGAGGGCCCTCCGGCCAGCATGACGACCTGCCCGATCGGGGTGCCCATCTCGATCTCGTAGACCCCGGGCCGGGCGACCGCGCCGCCCACGGTGACCAGGGTGGAGCCGGGGGCGGACGGCAGCCCGATGCTGCGGAACCAGCCGTCCCCGAAACGTGCGATCAGCGCCAGGTGGGCCAGTGTCTCGACGTTGTTGACCAGGGTGGGGCGGCCCTTCACGCCCCGCTCGTGCGGGCGCGGGGGCGAGAAGGTGGGCTTGCCGGGCCCCCCGTTGAGGTACTGGACGATCGAGGACTGCTCGCTGGACACGTACCGGCCGGGGATGCCGACGACCTGGATCCGCACCGGGTCGACGCCGGCCGCCTCCCGCTCGGCGACCGCGTCTTCCAGGCCGGCCATCAGGTCCACTTCCTGGCCGTGCACCACCAGGCAGGCCTCGTCCGCGCCGACCGCGTGGGCGGCCATCGTGATCCCGTCCAGGACCAGGTGCGGCACGCGGGTCAGCAGCAGCCGGTCCTTGCAGCTGGCCGGCTCGCCTTCGGCGCCGTTGGCGACCACGACCGCGCGGCCCTGCCCGGCAACGACCGAGCGCATCTTCCGCCCGGTGGGGAAGCCCGCGCCGCCGCGGCCGGTGAGCCCGGACCGGTCAACGAGGTCGATGAACCGCTCCGGCCGCTGCCGTCCCGACCGTCCCGGGCGGCCGGCCCGGCCTGGCAGCGGGATCGGCCCGTACATCTGCTCGTGCTCGGCCAGCCCCGCGGCCTGGTAGTAGGAGACACCGGCCAGCAACCGGGGCAGCCGCATTTCCGGCGCCCGGTACGACGTCAGCGCGACCGCGGTCACCGGGCACCTGCCCGCGCGCCGGTGACGAAGCGCCAGGTGGCCGCCGCCGCCACGATGCACACGCAGATCGCGGTGATCCCGAACACCCAGATGGTGCCCCGGTCGGTGCCCGCGCCCAGCCCGTGCGCCAGGGCGACCGGCCAGCAGGCGTAGGCCGTCCAGTGGATCCGCCGCCAGGTACGGTGGCCCAGCCGGTTCCGGACCAGGCTGGTGACCACCAGGGCGATCATCAGGTCGCAGGCGACCGCGCCGAGCGCGAGCCAGCCCGTCTTGTAGGAGGCCGTGAACGGTATGAACGCGGCCGTCACCGGGATGGAGGTGTAGGTGTCGACCACGGTCGTGCCCACATGCAGCACCAGGAAGACCATCACCACCAGGGAGAGGTTGCGGTGCAGGCCGACGGTGAGGAACCGGGGCCACCGGTCGCTGGCGAACCGGCCCGCGGTCAGCACCCCCAGCAGAACGCTGGCAGTCAGCAGAAGCAACGTCACCAGGCCGGTCGCCCGAGTGGCATACCAAAGGCCTGGTCCGTTGAGGGAAATACTCATACCTGGCTTCCTGTGCCGGCGGAGCCGGCGGGCCAGCCGCCGACCATTACCGTCGTGCCGTCATGATGCACCAGACGGGCCGGAAGGCGCAGGCCATCCAGCCACTCAGCGGCCTGTTCGCCGCGCAGGACTGCCGCCGTACTGGCCGTATTCGCGTCCACGCAGGTCGCGGCGGCGACGGTGACCGTACGCCAGCAGGACTGCGCGGGCAGGCCGGTACCGGGCACGATGATGTGGTGCAGCCGGGCCTCGCCGCGCTGCCAGGTCCGGACGAGTGTGCTGGAGGTCGCGAGGCCACCGTCGCCGATCATGACGGACTGGCTGGGCTCGGCGTTGACGCTGCTGGCCGCGAAGACCAGGTCATCCAGGATCCCGACGTGCCAGCCGCCGGCGGGGCCGTCCCCGGCCACCCGGATGTCGCCGCCGAGGTTGACCAGGACCCCGCAGCCGGTGGCGGCCGCGATGCGGGTCGCGGACCGGTCGGCGGCGAGCGCCTTGGCGGTGGCCCCGAGATCGAGCATGACTCCCTCAGGCACCCGGACAGTGCCTCGTTCGGTATCCAGTTCGACGGTCTGCCAGCCGGCCGCGGGGGCCGGTGGCTGGGCGAGCCCGGCGGTGTCCTGCCGTGCCTGCGCGAAGTCCCGGTCGTAGCCGAGCCGGGCCAGGGACTGCCCGCAGGTCGGGTCGACGTCGCCGTCGGTGACCCTGGCCGCTGTGAGCGCTGTCGCCAGGGCTTGCGCCAGCAGCGGGCTGACCTCCACCGGGCGGCCGCCGGCGTGGTTGACCCGCCACAGTTCTGAGTCGGTGCGGAAGCGTGAGCATGCCATGTCCACTGCCAGCAGTTCACCGTCGAGCAGGCTGGAAGCCTGTTCCAGCCTGCCCGGGTCGGTGACGAGCAGCGACGCGAAGGTGCCCAGTGCGGGAAAGGTACGGGTGCCGATGGCCTCGGTTGACGCCGCCATTCACCCTCCGCCGGATCCGCTGGACGTCGACTGCACCGGGGTGGGGCTCGGTGGTGGCGGCGCTGGCGCGGTGGTCGGCGGGGCGAGAGTGGGCGAGGGGGCAGTGGCGGGGCTGGTCGCAGTGCCACCGGTGCCACCGGTGCCACCGCCGGCCTGGGTGCTGGCACCGGCCGCGCTGGCTGCCTTGTGGCGGTGGTGCTTCTTCTTGGTGCTGCTGGGGGAAGGCGTGGGGCTGGCGGACGGCTTGGTAGTCGGCTTGGCCGGGGTGGTGGTCGTCGTGGTGCTGGCATGAGCGGAGTGCGCAAACAGGGCCGCGAAGCCGACCGCGGCGACCGCGCTCAGCTGGGTGGCGCGCCAGGTCAGCTTGGACAGGCGCTTGAGCCCGGCGGTACGGGCTTCCCCGACCGGCTCGTCGTACCGGGTCGCGTAGTCCTGGTACCGTCCGGCCGGTGGCAGCTGCGGCTGAATCTGCGTGTGCTGCGTGTACGGCGGGGGCTGCGGGGCAGCGTTCACTGGGGGCATACCCGACCAGGGTGCGGGATCCGTCGGGTACTCATCTCTGTCGCGCATGGTTCGAATCACACCAGAACCAGCGTTAAGAGGCCGTGAAGAACCACTCAAGAAGCCGTTGCCTCACCCGCCTGAACGCTCCGGGCCTCACCCGCCTGAGCGCTCCGGCGGGTGAAATACACTGGGTACCTGCGGCGTTGACTTTCCGCGTCCACCCCTACCCACCCGCCGAGGCTTTCTCATGCCCGTACCTGCGCCCGCCCGTGTCACCAGGGATGACCTGCGCAACGTCGCCATCGTGGCGCACGTCGACCACGGCAAGACCACGCTGGTCGACGCGATGCTGTGGCAGTCGGGGGCGTTCCGCGACAACGAGCGGGTCGCCGAGCGGGTCCTCGACTCTGGCGACCTGGAGCGGGAGAAGGGCATCACGATCCTGGCGAAGAACACCGCTGTCCAGCACGCCGGGCTGACCATCAACATCGTGGACACGCCGGGTCACGCCGATTTCGGCGGCGAGGTGGAGCGCGGGCTGTCCATGGTGGACGGGGTCATCCTGCTGGTGGATGCGGGGGAGGGACCGCTGCCGCAGACCCGGTTCGTCCTGCGCAAGACGCTGGAGGCCGGGCTGCCGGTGATCCTGGTGATCAACAAGGTGGACCGCGCGGACGCGCGGATCGCCGAGGTGGTGGACGCCTGTTACGAGCTGTTCCTGGACCTCGACGCGACCGAGGAGCAGATCGAGTTCCCGATCGTGTACGCCTCGGCGCGGGCTGGCCGTGCCTCGCTCAGCAGGCCAGAGGATGGCACTCTGCCGGACTCACCCGATCTGGAGCCGCTGTTCACCGTCCTGCGTGACACCGTGCCCGCCCCGTCCTACGAGCCGGGCGCGCCGCTGCAGGCCCATGTCACCAACCTGGACGCATCCGCCTACCTGGGCCGGATCGCGCTGTGCCGGATGTTCAGCGGGACGATCAGCCGCGGCCAGCAGGTGGCCTGGTGCCGCCGGGACGGCTCGGTGGAGCGGGTGAAGATCACCGAGCTGTACCTGACCGAGGCGCTGGAGCGGGTGCCGGCCGCCACCGCCGGCCCGGGCGACATCATCGCGGTGGCGGGCATCGCCGACATCATGATCGGCGAAACGCTGGCCGACGCCGACGACCCGCGGCCGCTGCCGCTGATCACCGTGGACGAGCCCGCGGTGTCGGTGACGCTCGGGGTCAACACCTCACCGCTGGCGGGCAGGGACAAGGGCACGAAGCTGACCGCCCGGCTGGTGCGTGACCGGCTCGACCGGGAACTGGTCGGCAACGTGTCGCTGCGGGTCCTGCCCACCGCCCGCCCAGACACCTGGGAGGTGCAGGGCCGCGGCGAGCTGGCGCTGGCGGTGCTGGTCGAGACGATGCGCCGGGAAGGCTACGAGCTGACCGTGGGCCGCCCCACCGTGGTCACCCGGGAGATCGGCGGCGCGCTGCACGAGCCGGTGGAACGGCTCACCATCGACGTGCCCGAGGACTACCTGGGGGCGGTGACCTCGCTGCTCGCCGTCCGCAAGGGCCGGCTGGAGAACATGACCAACCACGGCACCGGCTGGGTGCGGCTGGACTTCACCGTGCCCGCCCGGGGCCTGATCGGGTTCCGCACCCAGTTCCTCACCGACACCCGGGGCACCGGCATCGCCCACCACGTGTTCGAGGGCTACGAGCCGTGGTCGGGCCCGATGCGGGTGCGCCCGAGCGGCTCGCTGGTCGCCGACCGGTCCGGGACGGTCACCGGCTATGCCTGCTTCTCGCTGCAGGAGCGCGGTTCGCTGATGGTCGCACCGGGGGCAGCGGTCTATGAGGGGATGATCGTCGGGGAGAACTCCCGTGCCGACGACATGGACGTGAACATCACCCGCGAGCGCAAGCTCACCAACGTCCGCCAGTCCACCGGGGAGGAACTGGAGCGGCTGGTGCCAGCCCGGGTGCTCAGCCTGGAGCAGGCCCTGGAGTTCTGCGGGGACGACGAGTGCGTGGAGGTCACCCCGTCCGCGGTCCGGCTGCGCAAGGCGGTGCTCGACGCCAAGGAGCGGCTGCGCGAACGTGGCCGCCGCGCCCGGGCAGCGCAGTAGGCATCAGCCGCGTGGTGGCGGCTACTTCACGAAGGTGAGGTAGGCGAAGCTGGCCAGGCCAGCCACGATGCAGTAGATCGCGAACGGGGTCAGGGTCCTGGTGCGGAACCAGCGGACCAGGAACCGCACCGACAGGTAGGCGCCGACCCCCGACAGCAGGCTGCCGACCAGGATCTGGCCGCGGATGCCGTTGCCGAGCGGGCCTATCAGGTCGGGCACCTTGAGCAGGCCGGCGGCCAGGATCACCGGGGTCGCGAGCAGGAAGGCGAACCTGGCGGCGTCCTCCCGGGACAGCCCGCGCATCATGCCGGCCACCATGGCGACCCCGTCCCGGCTGATGCCGGCCAGCAGCGCCAGGATCTGCGCCGTGCCGATGATGAAGGCCTGCGTGAAGCCGGACAGCGCCAGCCGCCGGTCCGACTCGATCGCGTGTGAGTGCTCCACCGCCCGCTCGGCCTGGTGGCCCGAGGCGTGCCGGGCGCCGCCCGCCCGCCGCGCACCGCCGACCGCGACCAGTTCCCGCTCCTGCGCGATCTGCTGGTCCGCCTGCACCGACGACTTCCGCCGGAACAGCTCGCCGGCCAGCAGGATCAGGCCGTTGATGACCAGGAAAACCGCGGCCCGGACAGGCTTGCCGAACAGGACCCGGAACTCGTGCTCGAAGGCCAATCCGACCAGGCCGACCGGGATCGTGGCGATGATGATCATCCAGGCGAGCTTCTGCTCGGCCGACTGGAGCCGCCATCTGGTCGTCCCCGCGGCCGGCTGGATGAAGTGGCCGATCGAGGAGAAGAACCCGCTGATGATCCGGACCCAGTCCCGCCAGAAGTAGATGAGCAGGGCGATCGCGGTCGCGACATGCAGCCCGACGATGAAGGCCAGGTACGGGGACTCCGGCTTGGCCACGTTGAGGTCGCTCGCCCAGCTGCCGCCGAGGAGGGCGGGGATCAGCACGTTGTGCCCCAGGCTGGACACCGGGAACAGCTCGGAGACGCCCTGGATCAGGCCGACGACAGCAGCCTCAAGATAGGTCAGGTGGGTCATGTACCAGGCCTTTCCGCCATGGGGGAGATGGTGCAGCTGCATGCCGTCCCCCGGAGGGCTCTGGCCTGCACGTGCCAATGGTACGGATCGCGCGAACCCACGGCTCGCGCCTTGCCGACTAATTAACCCCGGCAGACCACTCCGGCCGTGGTCGCGGTGGGCCCCCGGCCCAAGGCGGCCCGGCGGGACGATCCTCAGCTACAGCTGGTGAGCCCTAGCCCTGCCTGCCTGGCACGGCCGGGGTGTCGCTGTGGGCCCGGCGGCTGATCTTGTTACCGAGCCAGACCAGCGGGTCGTACTTGCGGCTGACGACGCGCTCCTTCATCGGGATCAGCGCGTTGTCGGTGATCTTGATGTGCTCGGGGCAGACCTCGGTGCAGCACTTGGTGATGTTGCACAGGCCGAGCCCGAAGTCGTCCTGGGCGATCTCGCGCCGGTCGGCGGTGTCGGCCGGGTGCATCTCCAGCTCGGCGATCCGCATGAGGAACCGCGGGCCCGCGTAGGCCTGCTCGTTCTCGGGGTGGTCGCGGATGACGTGGCAGACGTTCTGGCACAGGAAGCACTCGATGCACTTGCGGAACTCCTGCGACCGCTCCACGTCGACCTGCTGCATCCGGAGCTCACCGAGGCCCACCGCCGGGTCGGGGGTGAACGAGGGGATCTGCCGGGCCTTGGCGAAGTTGAACGAGACATCGGTGACCAGGTCCCTGATCACTGGGAAGGTGCGCATCGGGGTGAGGCTGATCGCCTCTCCGGGCTCGAAGGTGGACATCCGGGTCATGCAGGCCAGCCGGGGCCGCCCGTTGATCTCCATCGAGCAGGACCCGCATTTGCCGGCCTTGCAGTTCCAGCGCACCGCGAGGTCGCCGGCCTGGGTGGCCTGCAGCCGGTGCAGGACGTCGAGCACGACCTCGCCCTCGTTGACCTCGACCTGGTAGTCGACCAGCTCCCCCTGGCCGGCGTCCCCCCGCCAGACCCGGAGCGTTACTTTCTCGCCCATTACTGCTTCTCCTCCGGGGGCAGTTCTTCCTCGGTCAGGTACTTCTTCAGCTCGTCGCGGTCGAACAGCGTGATCAGGTCCTCGCGCATGGCGGGCATCGGCTGCCGCCGCAGCGCCACCCGGTCGCCGTCCAGCGAGCACACCAGGTTGAGCTTGCGCCACTGCGGCGACATGACGGGGAAGTCGTCGCGGGTATGACCGCCCCGGCTCTCCTGCCGCTCCAGCGCCGCCTGTGCCACACAGTCGGCGATCAGCATGATGTTGCGCATGTCCAGGGCCAGGTGCCAGCCGGGGTTGTAGGCGGCGCCGCCCTCGGCGCTGACGTTCGCGGCCCGCTCGCGCAGCTTCTCCAGCTCGGCCAGCGCGGTCTTGATCTCCTCTTCCCGGCGGATGATGCCGACCAGGCTGCTCATGGTCTCCTGGACCTCGGCGTGCACGGCGTACGGGTTCTCACCGGCCGGCCGCTCCAGCGGGGCGAGCGCCTCCGCCTGCGCCTGCGTGACGTCGGCGTCGCTGACCTTCGGGCGCGCCGTGCCCAGCGCGTCGATGTAGGCGGCGGCGCCCATGCCCGCCCGGCGGCCGAACACCAGCAGGTCGGACAGGGAGTTGCCGCCGAGGCGGTTGGAGCCGTGCATGCCGCCGGACACCTCACCGGCCGCGAACAGGCCGGGCACGACCGACTCGGCGGTGTCGGGGTCCACCTCGACGCCGCCCATCACGTAGTGCTGGGCCGGGCCGACCTCCATCGGTTCCTTGGTGATGTCCACGTCGGCCAGCTCCTTGAACTGGTGGTGCATGGACGGCAGCTTGCGCAGGATCTCCTCGGCCGGCAGCCGGGTGGACACGTCGAGGAACACCCCGCCGTGCGGCGAACCACGTCCGGCTTTGACTTCGGAGTTGATCGAGCGGGCGACCTCGTCACGGGGCAGCAGCTCGGGCGGGCGCCGGTTGTGCTCCGGGTCGGTGTACCAGCGGTCGGCCTCTTCCTCGGTCTCGGCGTACATGGCGCGGAACACATCCGGCACGTAGCCGAACATGAACCGCTTGCCCTCGGAGTTGCGCAGCACCCCGCCGTCGCCGCGGACCGACTCGGTGACCAGCAGCCCGCGCACCGACAGCGGCCACACCATGTGGGTGGGGTGGAACTGCACGAACTCCATGTTCAGCAGCGTCGCCCCGGCCAGCAGCGCGAGCGCGTGCCCGTCGCCGGTGTACTCCCAGGAGTTGGAGGTGACTTTGAAGGTCTTCCCGATCCCGCCGGTGGCCAGGATGACGGCGGGCGCCTCGAACACCACGAACCGCCCGCTCTCGCGGATATAGCCGAACGCGCCGGCGATCCGCTCGCCGTCCTTGATCAGCCGGGTGATCGTGGTCTCGGCGAAGATCTTGATCATGGCCTCGGCGTCGCCGTGCTCCTTGGCGTCCTCCTGCTGGAGTGCGACCACCTTCTGCTGCAAGGTGCGGATCAGCTCCAGGCCGGTGCGGTCACCGACGTGGGCCAGGCGGGGGTACTCATGGCCGCCGAAGTTGCGCTGGCTGATCTTGCCGTCCCTGGTGCGGTCGAAGACCGCGCCCCAGGCCTCGAGCTCCCAGACCCGGTCCGGGGACTCCCTGGCGTGCAGCTCGGCCATCCGCCAGTTGTTGAGGAACTTGCCGCCCCGCATCGTGTCGCGGTAGTGGACCTGCCAGTTGTCCTTCGGGTTGACGTTGCCCATCGCGGCGGCCGCGCCGCCTTCGGCCATGACCGTGTGCGCCTTGCCGAACAGGGACTTGGAGATGACGGCGGTCTTCTTTCCGGCCAGCCGGGCCTCGATCGCCGCCCGCAGCCCGGAGCCGCCGGCGCCGATCACCACCACGTCGTATCCGAGCCGTTCGATGTCAGTCATGTCGGTGGCTTACCTTCTGCCTCGGTCTAGAAAAACCGCAGGTCGGTGATGGCGCCGCTGGCCACCAGGCGGATGTAGAGGTCGGTGAACAGCACCCAGCCCAGCGAGACCCAGGCGAACTGCATGTGGTACGCGTTCAGCCTGGAGACCTTGGTCCACAGCCAGTAGCGGACCGGGTGCTTGGAGAAGTGCTTGAGCCTGCCGCCGACGGCGTGCCGGCAGGCATGGCAGGACAGCGAGTACAGCCAGAGCAGGGCGGCGTTGACGATCAGCACCAGCGTGCCCAGGCCCATGTGCCCCCACTGGCCCCCGTAGCCGCGGAACGCGATGACCGCGTCGTAGGTCAGGAACGCATTGAAGGTCAGGGCGATCCAGAAGAAGTACCGGTGCAGGTTCTGCAGGATCAGCGGGATCCGGGTCTCCCCGGTGTACTTCGCGTGCGGCTCGCGGACCGCGCAGGCGGCCGGTGAGCGCCAGAACGCCCGGTAGTAGGCCTTGCGGTAGTAGTAGCAGGTGAGCCGGAAACCCATCGGCCCGCCGATGATGATGATGGCGGGCGTGAGCCAGGTCAGCCACGGGATCAGGAAGAAGCTGGAGTCCCCCGGGGTACAGGTGGTCGCCAGGCACGGTGAGTAGAGCGGCGAGATGTACGGTCCCCAGACATAGTCGGCGTTGACCAGGGACGCCCAGGTCAGGTAGATGACGACGACGCCGAGGAAGGCCCCGGTCACCACAGGTGATCGCCACCATGGGTCCTTGCGCAAGGTGCGCTCGGAGATCTGTGCCCGGGTCTTGGCCGGGGCTGTCGGTGCCTGCGTCATCGGCTGGGTCTCCGCCCTCAAGCTCGCTGGAGTTCACCTGCGGCGGGCCCAGCACCCCCCGGGTCACTCGCCGCGCTGGAACCCTATTCCACTGCATATCACCGCGCAGGCCGGGAAGCCGATTGTGATCGTGTGACTCTTACTACACCGTGCCTCTGCTACACCGTGCCTCTGCTACACCGGGTCCGGCTGCTCCGGCGGAGCCAGCCCGAGCGAGCGGCGCAGGAAGTCGACCTGGAGCAGGAGCAGGTTCTGCGCCACCTCCTCCTGCGGCGTCATGTGGGTGACCCCGGACAGCGGCAGCACCGCGTGCGGCCGGCCGGCCGCGAGCAGCGCCGAGGACAGCCGCAGGGTGTGCGCGGCCACCACGTTGTCGTCGGCGAGCCCGTGGATGAGCAGCAGCGGCCGGCTGAGCGCGGCCGCCTCACCCAGCAGCGAGCTCGTCTCGTAGGGGTCGCCGCCTTCCCCGCCGCCTTCCCCGGGCTCACCCGGCACGCCCAGGTAGCGCTCGGTGTAGTGGGTGTCGTACAGCCGCCAGTCGGTGACCGGCGCGCCCGCGATCGCAGCGTGGAAGATGTCGGGGCGGCGCAGCACCGCGAGCGCGGCCAGGAAGCCGCCGAACGACCAGCCCCGGATCGCCACCCGCGACTCGTCCAGGTCGCCGCTGCGCTCGGCGGCCGCGTGCAGTGCCTCGATCTGGTCGTCCAGCACCGGGCCGGCCAGGTCGCGCCAGAGCGCCCGGTCCCACTCCGGCCCCCGGCCCGGTGTGCCGCGGCCGTCCGCGACCACCACCGCGAAACCCTGCTCGGCCAGCCATTGGGAGGTGAGGAACGCACCCCGCATGGCCAGCACCCGCTGGGCGTGCGGACCGCCGTAGGGGTCGAGCAGCACCGGCAGTTTCCCCGTGCCCGGCTCGTGCCAGGACGGCAGCAGCAGCGCGGTGCGGATGCCTGCTGGCCCGGCTGCGAAGATGTCCGGCCGCGGTTCGGGCAGCCGAGGCCGCTCGGCCAGCGAGGTGACCGGGGAGCCGGGGCCGGCGCCGCGGACGACCCGGGCGCTGATCCGGTCCTCGGCCAGGCTGCCACCGACGATGACAGTGGTGCCGCCGGCCCGCCGCCCGCCGTGCACACCCGGCTCCGGCGTGACCGCTGTCAGCCCGTCCGGGCCGTATGTCCACAGGCCGATCTCGGTCGGCTCATCGGCCGAGGCGGTGAACAGCACGGTGTCCCCGTCCACGGACAGCACCCCGCGCACCTGCAGGCCCGGCGGCGTGACCGGGGCCGCGCTGCCCTCGGCGAGCTCCTCCGGGGTGGCTACGAGCAGACGCCTGGCCCCGTCGGCGTCGGCGGTCCAGACGATCGCGCCCGAGCCGGTCCGGGCGGGCACGCCGGGCACGATGTCCAGCCACCGCTCGTCGGTGTCCTCCCGCAGCAGCGCGGCCGCGGCGCGGGCCGGGTCGGCGGAGTAGAGCCGCATCCGGCGCTGGTCGCGGCTTTGCACCACGATCAGCGGGACGTCGTGGTCCCAGTCCACGGTCACCAGGTAGGGGAAGGCGGAGCGGTCCCAGCCCACCGGGGCCCGGCTGCCGTCCAGCCCGGCCAGCAGCAGGGTCACCTCGGCGTTGGGGGTGCCAGCCGCCGGGTAGGCGACCTCGGCCGGGGGGCGGCCTGGGTTGGCCGGGTCCGCGATGTGCCAGCGCTGGACCGGGCCGATGTCCGCCCTGGCGACCAGCAGGGCGGTGCCGTCGGGTGCCCACCAGTACCCCCGCAGCCGCTCCATCTCCTCGGCGGCGACGAATTCGGCCAGGCCGTAGGTCAGCCCCGGCTCTCCGCCCGGCCCGATGATCTCGGTGTCCTGCCCCGTGGCCAGGTCGGTGACCCGCAGCGCACCGGCGCACACGTAGGCCACCCGCTGCCCGGTCGGGTCGGGGCGGGGGTCCAGCGCGGGGACCTGCGCCCCGATCGCCCGCGGCGGCGTGCGCCCGGCCAGGTCGGCCACGTACACCTGCCCGGCCAGCGTGAAAGCGGCCACGTCCAGCGCGGCGTCGGTGGCGAAGGCGACGATCCCGGCGGCCTGCTCGCGGGAACGCTCCCGGCGGGCCTTCTCCTCCGCCGGGATGTCGCCGGTGACGGCCAGCGCGGCTGGGTCGGCGGCCAGGTGCTCCTGCCCGGTGCCGACGTCGAGCACCCACAGGCAGGTGACCGGGTCGCTGCCGCCCTGGCTGCGCAGGAACGCGACCCGGGCACCGTCGGGGCTGATCTGGAACGAGCGGGGGGCGCCGAGGCTGAACCCCTGGGTCCTGGCCTGCTGCCGTGGGAAGCTGTCGGTCATGCCTCCGATCTTGCCAGGCGGGCGCCAGGATCGGCGAAGGCTGCTGCTGGTGCATGCGCATCCTGACGACGAGTCGATCGGGACCGGCGCGACCATGGCCGCCTATGCCGCCGCCGGTGCGGCGGTCACCCTGGTTACGTGCACGCTCGGTGAGCTGGGGGAGGTGATCCCGGCTGACCTGGCGTGCCTGGCCACCGACCCGGATGCGCTCGGGCAGCACCGCATCGGCGAGCTGGCCGCCGCCTGCGCCGCGCTGGGTGTCACCGACCACCGGTTCCTGGGCGGGCCGGGCCGGTGGCGCGACTCGGGGATGATGGGCATGGCGGACAACGACTTCCCCGGCTGCTTCTGGCGTGCCGACGTGGACCAGGCCGCGGCGGACCTGGCCGTGGTGATCAGGCAGACGCGTCCCCAGGTGGTCGTCAGCTACGACAGCAACGGCTTCTACGGCCATCCCGATCACATCCAGGCGCACCGGGTGACCGGGCGCGCGGTCCAGCTCGCCGCGGGCGAGCCCGGGCCGCCCACCCCCGGCGAGCCCGGGCCGCCCGCTCCCGGCCTGCCCCGGCCACCCGCCCTGGCCGGAGCTCCCTGGCGGGTGGCGAAGGTCTACGCGACAGCGATGCCCCGGTCGGTGCTGGCCGGGGCGATCGGTCTCGGCCCGGACCGGCCGGCCGGCTTCAGGCAGGCCGGTCCGGTGGCGGACCTGCCGTTCGGGGTGCCGGACGAGCAGGTCACCACCGAGATCGACGGCACCGGCCAGCTGGCGGCGAAGACGGCCGCGCTGCGCGCGCACGCTACCCAGATCGCGGTGGAAGGCCCCTTCTTCGCCCTGTCCGACCTGGTCGGGCAGCGGATCAGCGCCGTGGAGCACTACACGCTGCTGGCTGGCCCGCGCGGCCCCGGCGCCGGGCCGCACGGGCGCGAGCAGGACCTGTTCGCCGGGCTGTGAGCGCCGGCCGAGCGCCGGCCGAGCGCCGGCTGAGCGGCCCTGTGGGCAGCGGGTGAGCCCCGGTGGCCAGGGAGGCGGCCGGGATGGGCGGCGTATAGCCTGCTCTGCGTGGAGAACACGCCCGGCCGGCGGCCGGATCCGGTCGGCACCGCCGGTGCTTACGTGGCGCTGTTCCTGCTCGGCGCGATGGAAGGGCTGCTCGGCTGCTTCCAGTTCAGCCGCGGGGTCGGCCCGGTGCCGGTGGCGGCGCTGGCGTTCTGCGCGCTGATCTTCATGACCTGCCTGCTGGGTGGCCGGGGCATGGGTTCCCCGCTGGGCGGGCTGGTGCCCGCGCTCGGCTGGTTCGCCGCGTCCTTCCTGCTGACGATGCCGACCCCGGCGGGCAGCGTGATCGTCACCAGCACGGCCGCTGGCGGGTGGTACCTGTATGGCGGCGCGGTCAGCGCCGGGGTGGGGATGGCGCTCACCTTCCGGCGCCGCGGCGCGGGCGCGCGGCCGGGCATGAGCTTGTGGCGGGGCTCGGGCGCATGGCGGCGGTGAGCCCGGGGGCCGTGGACCCGGCCGACTTCCGGCGGATCGCTGGCCGTTTCGCCAGCGGCATCGTCGTGGTCTCCACCAGTTCCGGCGGGATCGGTCACGCCATGACCGTGACCGCCTTCACCTCGGTGTCGCTGGACCCGCTGCTGGTGCTGTTCTGCGCGGAGAAGATCGCCCGCTTCCACGATGCGGTGCTGGCGGCCGGCACCTGGGCGGTTTCGGTGCTGAAAGACGATGCCGAGAAGACCGCCCGCTGGCTGGCGACCCGGGGCCGCCCGCTGGAAGGCCAGCTGGACGCGTTCCGCCACCATCGCGGCCCGGTGACGGCCGCGCCGATCCTGGACGACGCGCTGGCCGCGATGGAGTGCCGGACCACCGCCGTGCACGACGGCGGCGACCACAGCATCGTGGTCGGCGAGGTGCTGGCCGTCAGCGAGCCCTCACCCGGCGCCGGTCCCCTGCTGTACTACGCCAGCGGCTACCGCCGCCTGGCCGGCGGCTAGTCTGGGCCAGCGTAGCGCCGGGTAGTGGCGCATAACGACCAGGCACCGTTTTTCTTGGCGGCTGGGAGGTAGCTTCCTTCGGCAACCCGCTGTGGCACTTCCTGTGACTCGCGGAGGACGCGACGGCAGCCGTCCGGGCTCGACGG
>DATKRG010000117.1:0-9021 GCA_035532275.1 Streptosporangiaceae bacterium
TAGGCCTCGATGGCGGCCCGGCCGCCCTCGCGGCCCAGGCCCGACTGCCGGTAGCCGCCGAACGCCGCGTGCGGCTCCAGCTGGTAGCCGTTGATGCCGATGGTCCCGGCCCGGATCGCCTTGGTCATCCGCATGGCCCGCTTGATGTCATTGGTCCAGACGGTGGCGGCCAGGCCGTACTCGGTGTCGTTGGCGATCTTGAGGGCTTCGTCCTCGTCGGCGAACGGGATGACCGACAGCACCGGGCCGAAGATCTCCTCCCGGGCGATGCTCATGTCGTTCGACACGTCGGTGAACAGCGTCGGCGCGATGAAATTGCCCGCGGCCAGGTCGCCCTCGCTGCGGCTGCCGCCGCAGACCAGCCGGGCGCCGTCGGCCTTGCCGGCCTCGATCAGCCCGAGAACACGTTCCATCTGGCGGGTGTTGATCAGCGGGGAGGAGGTGACCGCCGGGTCGAACGGGTTGCCGTAGCTGACCATGCCGCTGATCATCTGCGCCATCGCGAGGAACTCCTCGTGCACGTCCCGGTGCACCAGCGCCCGGGTCTGGGCCAGGCAGACCTGCCCGGACAGGCCGAGGGTGACCGTGCCCATGGTGACCGCCGCCGCGGTGGACACGTCCGCGTCGGCGAACACCAGCGCCGGGCTCTTGCCGCCCATCTCCAGGCTGACCCGCTTGAACCCGTCCGCCGACGCGGTGACGATCCGGCGGCCGACCGCCCGGCTGCCGGTGAAGGACAGCTTGTTGACCATGGGGTGGGTGATCAGCGCCTCGCCGGTCGGATCGCCCGGGCCGGTGACGATGTTGAGTACCCCGGGCGGCAGCCCCGCCTCCTCCATCAGCGCGGCCAGCCGCAGCACCGCGAAGGTGGCGTACTCCGACGGCTTGGCAACGACGGTGCAGCCGGCCGCCAGGGCGGGCGCGGCCTTCTGCGCGAACAGCAGCAGGGGGGCATTCCACGGGATCACCGCGCCGACCACGCCGACCGGCTCACGCAGGGTGAGGACCATGTGGTCGCCGCCCTGATAAGGCGGCAGCGTCTCGCCGGCCAGCTTGTCCACCCAGCCGGCGTGATGGTCGAAGACGTCGGCCACGAAGGCCGACGAGGTCGCGTAGACGCTGCCGAAGCTCAGCGGCACGCTGTTGTCCAGCGCCTGCAGCCCCAGCAGCTCGTCGCCGTGCTCGCGGACCGCATCGGCGACCCGGCGCAGCACCCGGATCCGCTCGGTGGCCCGGGCCCGCGGCCACGGCCCCTCGTCGAAGGCGGTGCGCGCGGCACGCACCGCGCGGTCCACGTCAGCGGGGCCGGCGATGGGGAACGAGGCGACCTGCTCTCCCGTGGCGGGATGGCTGTGGTTCCAGGTCTGGCCGTCCTGCGCGGCCGACCATTCCCCGCCGATCAGCATGAGGCCGTCGGTCAGGCCGAGCTCGTCGCGGTGCGGCTTGATGGATGCGACCATGGCCACCCCTTAGTAGAACACGTTCTAGTCGCTGCGAGCGTACACCGGACCCCGCGCCGGGGCTAGGAGGGCTTGGCGGAACGATTGGCGGAACCCGCCAAGATCGTTTGGCGTGTCGTACGGAGGCTTGTCCGACCGCGCAGGTGACCGGGCGTGATGATCCAACCGCTCGGCGAGTCCGCGCCCGGTAGACTTTCGCGCCATGGCGGGAAACGACGGGCCGTACCTGAACTACGCGGTTATCTGCGAAAAAGTGCTTCGCGAGACGGACGATGTCTTGTCCTTGATACGGATCATCGATCGCGCCACCGTGACGATCCAGGTAGCCGCGGCACCTGGCGCCGGGACGCAGAGCATCCCCATCACGCCGCTGATCCCCCTCTCGTTCGTTGTCGGGCTGAAGTCGGGCGGATACGTGGGTTCAGTGCCAGTCAAGGTACGGATCAATACGCCATCCGGCTCTGAGTGGCCAGAGTTTGAGACTCCAGCGCGTTTTGAGGAGGGTGAGGACCGGGGCGCAGTCATCATCCTTCCGATACAGTTCCCGGCGCAGGACGAGGGGGTCTACTGGTTTACGGTGCAGGTCTCGGGCGACGTCGTGACGCGGGTGCCCCTCCACGTCATCAAGAACGAGGTCGCCCAGACCGTCCCGCCCCAGATCAGCTAGGCGAGGCGCGGTTGCCGTGCATCTCTACCGGGCGACGAGGAACAACCCCCCGACCGAAGAGGACATGAAGTCCCACTGGGATCTCGGCAAGCGGCCTCTGCACCCTCGCGATGAGGCCAGCTACCGGGAAGTCTCTGTCTTCGACACTCTTGAGGCCGCCGCCAGAAAGGCCCGAGCCTTTCGTCTAGGCGCCTACATCGCTCGTCTGGAGGTGCCTGACGGGGTCGCGATGACACGCAGTCCATCTTCCGGTCATGTAGGACTAGCCGGGACAAACCCGGCGCAACTCCTGGGCTACGTCCAGCATGTTCAGGGTGTTGACGAGGTACTAGACTGATTGCCGTGGAGTTCGAGATCTGGGCCTCGGACAGTGGCAACCGGCTGTTCGCCACTGCGTATCTGCATGCGGCCCT
The DNA here is from genome assembly GCA_035532275.1 of Streptosporangiaceae bacterium. Classification (GTDB taxonomy): domain Bacteria; phylum Actinomycetota; class Actinomycetes; order Streptosporangiales; family Streptosporangiaceae; genus UBA9676. The sequence continues at coordinate 2,541 of DATKRG010000117.1, forward strand.
GAACTGGGCGCTGGACTACTGGCTCCGGGAAGGCAATGCGGCGGTCGATGTGCTGTCCGTCGGTGACAGCGAGGGCCGCTGGGTACGCTCAGGGCAGCCGCTCCGCAACTTGCTGTGCTCTAACTTCTGGAATTCGCCGCCAGCGTGGGAAACGTCCGCTAGCGATCACCATCAGGAGACCAGCGCGCTGCTGGCTCCCACTTGCGTGTAGCAGGACCGCTCCTACGCGACCGCTTTCGCCTCCACCCGGGAGTGCCGCGGGGGTCAGGGTGTGCAGCCGACCGGCCTTGATCCACACCGACGCCGGGCTGCATTCACCGGATGGGCAGCGCCGCTTGGACGCGCCACGCTTCGCGTCGGACCCGGCGAACGTCCACGTCCCGTGGTCACATGACGGTGGCTGGTCCTTCCCGGCCTTGACGGCTGGGGTCTCCCGCAGCGGGATCACGGGCCGGATGCCCTTGCCCTCCATGGTCGCATAGACGTCCTCAGCGTCGTCGCCACGGTCCATGACGCAGACGCCGGGCTGAACTTCCGGGCCTTCACGGCGTCCAGCAGGACCGGCACCATGGGAAGCTCAGAATCCTTCGCAGTCTCCACCTGCCATGCGATTTGGCAGGCCAGCTAGCGCCGCGGAGCGGCCGCCGCCAGGTACGCGGGGCGCTCGCCGCCGCCGTGCAGGAGCAGGGCCGCGCCGGTGATGTAGGAGGCCAGCGGGGAGGCCAGGAACAGGCACGCGTCCGCGACATCGCCGGGGACCGCCATCCGGCCCATCGGCACGGTCGCGCCGACCGCCGCCATCGCCGCGGCGTCCCCGTAGTGGGCGGCGGCGCCCGACTCGGTCGCCACCGGGCCGGCCACGACGGAGTTCACCCGGACCTTCGGCGCCCACTCGACCGCGAGGCTGGCGGCCAGGTGATGCAGGCCGGCCTTGGCCGCGCCGTAGGCCGCGGTACCGGGTGAGGGCCGCACCCCGCTCACGCTGCCGATCATGATGATGGACCCGCCCTCGGGCTGGCCCTGCATCACCGCGTTGGCGCTCTGGGCGACGTGCAGCGGCGCGATCAGGTTGAGCTCGATGATCTTGGCGTGGAACCGGGTTGACGCGCTGGCGGCGTCGGCGTACGGGGACCCGCCCGCGTTGCTGACCACGACGTCCACCCGCCCGAACAGCCCAGCCGCCTCGCCGACGAGCCGCTGGGCCTGCGCCGGGTCCCGCACGTCCGCCGCGGTGAACGCGGCGGTGCGGCCTTCCGCCTCCGGCAGCGGGGCGGCAGCCGATGGCGCGGTCCGGCCGCAGACGAGCACCTGGGCGCCGGCCGCCAGGAAGGCGCGGGCGATGCCAGCCCCGATGCCCCTGGTGCCCCCGGTCACGACCACTGCCCGGCCCGCGTAGTCGATGACACGCATGGGCCACATGTTAGGCTTGGGCACCAAGCAAACGCTAGGTCGAGTGCTGTCTGGGCAGGCACAGGCGTCAGGCAGGCCACCGGCGATGGCAGGTCACCAGCCATGACCGTGAGGACGCGACCATGGGCATCGGGCTGCACACCAGTGGCGGCATCGCCGAGGTGGTCATCGACTTCCCGCCGGTCAACGCGCTGCCGGTGCAGGGCTGGCTCGACCTGGCAGACGCCGTCGCGGGGGCAGGCGCCGATCCCGGCACCCGGGCCGTCATCATCGCCGCCGAGGGCCGCGGCTTCTGCGCGGGCGTGGACATCAAGGAGATGCAGCGGACGCCGGGCCATGACGCCCTGGTCGGCGCCAACCGGGGGTGTTTCGCCGCCTTCGCCGCGGTCTACGACTGCCCGGTGCCGGTGATCGCCGCGGTGCAGGGCTTCTGCCTCGGCGGGGGGGTCGGCCTGGCCGGCAACGCCGACATCGTCATCGCGGCCGACGACGCCACCTTCGGCCTGCCCGAGGTCGACCGGGGCGCACTCGGGGCGGCGACCCACCTGTCGCGGCTGGTGCCCCAGCAGCTGATGCGCACCATGGTGTACACCTGCCACACGGTCACGGCCCGCCAGCTGCTCGGCTTCGGCACCGTGCTCGACGTGGTGCCAGCCAAGGACCTGCGCCCGGCCGCGCTCGCGCTGGCCGGCGAGATCGCCGCCAAGGACCCGGCCGTCATCCGGCTGGCCAAGCAGTCGCTCAACGGCATCGACCCGGTCGACGTCAAGCGCTCCTACCGGTACGAGCAGGGATTCACCTTCGAGCTCAACCTCACCGGCGTCTCCGACCAGGCGCGCCAGGCATTCGTGGACCGGCAGCGGTGACCGCGTGACGCAGGTCATGACCGCGGACGACGTCGTCGGCGAGCTGCGCTCCGGGATGACGATCGGGATCGGCGGCTGGGGGTCGCGCCGCAAGCCGATGGCGCTGGTGCGCGCCATCCTCCGGTCGGACCTGAGGGACCTGCGGATCGTGTCGTACGGCGGGCCGGACGTGGGGCTGCTGATCGCCGGCGGCCACGTCCGCCGGGTGGTCTGCGGCTTCGTCTCGCTCGACACGATCCCGCTGGAGCCGCACTTCCGGCTGGCCCGCCAGCAGGGCACGGTCGAGCTCACCGAACTGGACGAGGGGATGCTGCACTGGGGCCTGCTCGCGGCCGCCCACCGGCTGCCGTTCCTGCCGCTGCGCGCGGGCCTGGGCTCCGACGTCATGCGGGTGAACCCGCACCTGCGCACGGTCCGCTCCCCCTACCCGGATGGGGAGGAACTCCTCGCCATGCCCGCGCTGCGGCTCGACGCCGCGCTGATCCACCTCAACCGCGCGGACGCGTCCGGCAACGGGCAGTATCTCGGGCCTGACCCGTACTTCGACGACCTGTTCTGCCTGGCGGCCGAGCGTGCCTACCTCTCCTGTGAGGAGATCGTGCCCACCGCGGAGCTGCTGGCGTCCGGGCCGCCCCAGAGCCTGCTGGTCAACCGGGCCATGGTGGACGGCGTGATCGAGACCCCCGGCGGCGCGCACTTCACCAGCTGCGTGCCGGACTACGGCCGCGACGAGGCGTTCCAGGCCCGGTATGCGGCGGCGGCCGGCCCCGATGACTGGCAGCGGTTCCGGGCCGAGTACCTGTCCGGCGACGAGGCCAGCTACCAGCAGGCCGTGCAGCGGTTCGCGCAGACGCAGGCGGGCGAGCCGGCGGCGGCCTCATGACCGGGCCGCCGGCGCCGGGCGCGGCCCGGCCCGGTGCCGATGGCGGCGGGCCGGGCCTGGCCGAGATCTGCGTGGTGGCGTGCGCCGAGGCCTGGCGCGGCGACGGCGCGATCCTGGCCAGCCCGATGGGACTGATCCCGTCGCTGGGTGCCCGGCTGGCGCAGCTCACGTTCGCACCGGACCTGCTGCTGTCCGACGGCGAGGCCTATCTGCTGGCGCCGGCCGGGCAGGCCGGCGCCAGCCCCGTCGTCGAGGGCTGGCTGCCCTACCGGTCTGTCTTCACGATGGTGGCCGCGGGCCGCCGTCACGTGATGATGGGCGCCGCCCAGATCGACCGGTACGGGAACCAGAACATCTCCTGCATCGGTGACTGGGCCCGGCCGAAGGCCCAGCTGCTCGGGGTGCGCGGTGCGCCCGGCAACACCATCAACCACCCCACCAGCTACTGGGTGCCGCGGCACTCACGCCGCGTGTTCACCGAGCGGGCCGACATGGTCAGCGGCATCGGCTACGACCGCGCAGCCGCCCTCGGCGCCCAGGCCGCCCGCTTCCACGAGCTGCGCGTGGTGGTGACCAACCTGGCGGTGCTCGACTTCGCCGGCCCCGATCACACCATGCGGCTCCGCAGCGCCCATCCCGGCGTCAGCGTCGCCGACGTCACCGACGCCACCGGCTTCCCGCTGGCCGTGCCGGACGAGGTGCCGGCCACCCGGCTGCCCACACCGGATGAGCTGGCGCTGATCCGCGGCGTGCTCGACCCGGCCGGGCTGCGCGAGCGGGAGCTCCCGTGATCCGCACGCGCCTGACCGACCTGCTCGGCATCGCCTGCCCGGTCGTCCAGGCCGCGATGGGCTATGTCTCCGGAGCACGGCTGGCGGCCGCGACGTCCCAGGCGGGTGGGCTCGGCATGATCGCGTCGGCGACGATGAGCACGGCGCAACTGCGTTCGGCCATCGGTGAAGTGAAGGCCCGCACCGCTGCCCCGTTCGGGGTCAATCTGCGGGCCGACGCCCCGGACGCCCGCGAGCGGGTCGAGATGATCATCGCCGAAGGGGTACCGGTTGCCTCGTTCGCGCTAGCGCCGAAGCCGGAGCTGATCGCCAGGCTGCGCGACGCCGGGGTGGTCACCATCGCGTCGGTCGGCGCCCGCCGGCACGCGGAGAAGGTGGCCGCCTGGGGCATCGACGCGGTGATCGCGACCGGCGCCGAGGGCGGCGGGCACACCGGCGCGGTGCCGACCAGCCTGCTGATCCCGCAGGTGGTCGACGCGGTCGGCATCCCGGTCATCGCGGCGGGCGGGTTCTTCGACGGCCGGGGCCTGGCCGCCGCGCTCGCCTACGGCGCGGCCGGGATCGCGATGGGCACCCGGTTCCTGCTGACCAGCGACAGCCCCGTGGCCGATGCGGTCAAGCAGGTCTACCTCGCCAGCGACGTCACCGGCACGGTGGTCACCACCCGGGTGGACGGCGTGCCGCACCGGGTGCTGCGCACGCCACTGGTGGAGCGGCTGGACCGGGCGGGCAGGGTGAGCGGGCTGCTGCGTTCGGCCCGCAGCGCGGCCGCGTTCCGGAGCCTGTCCGGGCTGAGCTGGCCCGAGCTGATCCGCCAGGGCCGCCAGATGCGCCGCGGCACGGAGCTGACCTGGGGCCAGGTGCTGATGGCCGCGAACACGCCGATGCTGCTGCGGGCGGCGATGGTGGACGGCCGGCCCGACCTCGGCCTGATGTCGTCCGGCCAGGTTGCGGGGCTGATCGGGGACCTGCCCTCTTGCGCGGAACTCATCGGCGCCATCATGGCCGAAGCCGAGCAGCGCCTGGCCACGCTCGACGGCGCGATCACACCCGGGGGCCAGGCCAGCGCCTGACAGGCTAGAGGCGCTCGATGATGGTGACGTTGGCCTGGCCGCCGCCCTCGCACATGGTCACCATGCCGTAGCGGCCGCCGGTCCGGGCCAGCGCGTGGACCAGCGTGGTCAGCAGCCGGGCGCCGGTCGCACCCAGCGGGTGGCCGAGCGCGATCGCCCCGCCGTGCACGTTGACCTTCGCCAGGTCAGCGCCGGTTTCCCGCTGCCAGGCCAGCACCACCGAGGCGAACGCCTCGTTGATCTCGACCAGGTCCAGCTGGTCCAGGGTCATCCCGGCGCGGCGCAGCGCATGGGCGGTCGCCGCGATCGGCGCGGTGAGCATCATGACCGGGTCATCACCGCGGGCGGACAGGTGGTGGATCCGGGCCAGCGGGCGCAGGCCGTACGCGTGCACCGCCCGCTCCGAGGCGATCAGCAGGGCAGCCGCGGCGTCGGCGATCTGGCTGGACAGCGCGGCCGTGATCAGCCCGCCCTCCCGCAGCGGCGCCAGGGCGGCCATCGTGCCCGCCGAGGTGTCCCGGCGCGGGCACTCATCGGCGCTCACCTTGCCGTAGGGGGCGATCTCGGCCGCGAACGCGCCGCCGTCCACCGCCCGGACCGCCCGCTCGTGGCTGGCCAGCGCGAAGGCCTCCATCTCGGTGCGGCTGATGGCCCACTTCTCCGCGATCATGTCGGCCGCCCGGAACTGGGAGATCTCCTGCTCGCCGTACCGGGCGCGCCAGCCTTCCGATCCGCTGAAGGGGTCATCGAAGCCGAACGCCTGCCCGGCGAGCATCGCGGCCGCGATCGGGATCTGGCTCATGTTCTGCACCCCGCCGGCCACCACCAGGTCGGCGGTGCCGCTGAGCACCGCCTGGGCCGCGAAGTGGGCCGCCTGCTGGGACGAGCCGCATTGGCGGTCCACCGTCACGCCGGGCACTGCCTCGGGCAGGCCGGCCGCCAGCCACGAGGTGCGGGCGATGTCGCCGGCCTGCGGGCCGATGGTGTCCACGCAGCCGAACACGACGTCGTCGACGGCCAGCGGGTCGACCCCGGTCCGGTTCAGCAGGGCAGCGATGACATGCGCGCCGAGATCGGCCGGGTGGACGGCGGCCAGCCCGCCGCCGCGGCGGCCGACGGGGGTGCGGACGGCATCGACCAGGAACGCCTCGGCCACCCAGGACTCCCCTCGGTTACACTGCTGCCTAGAACACGTTCTATTTTATCCCGGCGGCGGGCTTCCCGGCAGCTGGCTTCCCCCGGCAGCGGAGGGCGGATGCACCTCACCTATACGCCCGAGCAGGAACGGCTCCGCCAGGAACTGCGCGCCTACTTCGCCGGCCTCATGACCCCGGACGTCCGGGAGGCCCTCGCCACCGCCGACGGCGACTACGGGAACGGGGAGGCTTACCGGCTCGTCGTCCGGCAGCTCGGACGGGACGGCTGGCTGGCGCTGTCCTGGCCGGCCGAGTACGGCGG
>DATKRG010000118.1:0-11454 GCA_035532275.1 Streptosporangiaceae bacterium
CGCGTCATCGGGTCACCTCAGCTCCAGCGCGCCACCGCGGCCCTGGGGCAGCGGCTGATGCAGGCCGGCGGAGCCGATGTGCCGATGTGATGGGAGCGGGCTTGTGCCGTGATGCCAGACAGGGCGCGACAATGGCCAGCATGCAACTGGCTGACCTTGACGCGCTCGCGAAAACCCGGCTGGTCACATGCCGCCTGGCCACGGGCATGATCCTGCTGCGACGGATCGGAGGGCAGTGGCATGGCAGAGCAGTTCGCGACGATCGAGGAGTACATCGGCTCATTCCCTGACGACGTGCAGATCGTCTTGCAGGAGGTGCGGCGCAGGATCCGCAGCGTCGTGCCGGAAGCCGGCGAGACGATCAGGTACCAGATCCCCACCATGACGCTCGACGGCAGGAGCCTGGTGCATTTCGCCGCGTGGAAGCACCACGTCTCCCTTTACCCGGTACCCGGCGCAGATGAGGCTTTCCAGCAGGAACTCGCGCCTTATTTGGCGGGCAAGGGCTCGGTGCGACTCTCGCTGCATAAGCCCATCCCCAACGGCCTGATCGAAAGGCTGGTCACACTCCTGGCCCAGCAGCGGCATGGACATGCCGGATGATGGCGACAGCCGGGTGGACACTGGCCACAGTGGCGCAGTCTTCCGGCGGTCTGGTTTGGTCGGGGCGTGACTGGCTTCGATGATCCGGCGTTCTTCGGCGACCGGTGGGCGGCCGTGGCGGAGGACCTGACCGGAGGGCCCGACCCGGCGGCGGTGGTGGAGTTCCTCGCTGACCTGGCCGGCGGTGACGCACGGGTGCTGGAGCTTGCCATTGGCGGCGGCCGGGTGGCGCTGCCACTGGCCCGCCGGGGGATCAAGGTCGAGGGCGTGGACGCCTCACCAGCGGTGGTGCAGCGGCTGCGGGCAGCGCCGGGCGGGGAGTCGATCCCGGTCGTCACCGCTGACATGGCCGACGTGCCCGTACGGGGGCCGTTCCAGCTGGTGTACCTGGTGTGGAACTCGTTGTTCAACCTGCCCAGCCAGGCCCGGCAGGTCGACTGCTTCCGCAACGTCGCGCGGGTGCTGGGGCCGGGCGGGGTGTTCGTCATCGAGTGCTTCGTCCCTGACCCGGCACGCTATGACCGCGGCGTCCAGACGGACGCCGTCACCGAGGATTCGGCCACCTTCACGCTGACCCGCCATGACCGGGCCGCCCAGCGCATCACCATGCAGCACATCACCCTCGGCACCGGCGGAATGCGCCTGCTCCCGACGGCACTGCGGTACTGCTGGCCCAGCGAGCTGGACCTGATGGCCCAGCTCGCCGGCCTGCGGCTGCGGGAACGCCATGGCGACTGGGCCCGGGCACCGGCCGTTCCCGCCAGCCGCGGGCACGTCTGCGTATACGAACTGGCCTGACACGGCTACTGGTCGGTGTCGGGGTACTGGAAGACGTCGTCGAGCGGGATCTTGAACACGCGCGCGATCTGGAAGGCCATCTCCAGCGACGGTGAGTAGCGTCCCTGCTCGATGGCGATGATGGTCTGGCGGGTGACGCCGACTCCCGGTCACCTGGCTGCTCGGCTCCTCACCGGCTGGCGGCGGGCCGGTGCGGCGTGATCGTCAGCCATAGCTCGATCTGGATCCCATCGGGGTCTTCCAGCGATACGAAGCACGAGTGGCCAAGTTCCCGCATCGGGGAATGGCCGACGCCGAGCTCATCGAGACGGGGGATGCCGGCCTCACCAGTGCGACCTGGAACTCCTTGACGAAATCGAAGCCCAGCACGCGCTGGTACCAGTCGGTGCTGACCCTGCGGTCCCGGACCGTGAGCGCCATGTGCAGCGCCCGGTTGAAGGTGGGCATCGTTGCCTCCATGGATCCGCCCCTGGCGGCTCCGTCAGGGGGCACATCCCGTTCACCCCCCGTGCCAAGAAGTGCATCGAGCACTCCCTGCGCGAGGCCAGGGCGCGGCACGCCAACTACATCGGCGTCGAGCACCTAACCCTGGCCCTGGTCGGCATGACCGATGGGGCCGTGCCGCCCATCCTGGCCGCGCTCGGCACGTCGCCGCAGAGCCTGCGTGCCGCCATCCTCGACCGCTACCGGCGGGCCAGCTGATCGGGCCGGGTTCCGCGCTAGGTCACACGGGAGCCACGAAGATGCAGAACGGGTGCCCGGCCGGGTCGGCATAGACGCGCAGCGGCTCCTGGGGATCGCCGGACCGGTCCGCGAGCAGCCGGGCGCCGAGGGCCACGGCCCGTTCATGCTGGGCGTCGAGTGCCGGCACGGTCGGCACGGTCAGATCCAGGTGCAGCTGCTGCGGCACCGGCCCCCCCGGCCATGTCGCCTCCGGCAGCTCGGCCACCTGCTGGAAAGCTATCCGGGGTGTGCCGGCGGCATCCCGCAGCACCAGCCAGTCCTGTCCCCGCGGGTCCGGCTCGCCGGCCGCTGGCGGCTCGTCCCCGAGCCTGTACCACAGGCCCAGCAGCTGCCGGTAAAACTCCGCCAGCCCGCGCGCGTCCGTGCAGTCCAGCACCACCTGCCGCAGCTGGGGGAACTCTGCAGTTTCCACCGGTCACCTCCCTGGATCACGGCCTCCCGCCAGTCGCCGAGGGCGGGCTCTGCGCCGTCCGCATCACTGGCTGAGGACGTCCTGGCGTTCCTTGCCGATCGCCGCCAGCCTCGCATACGCCTGGGTATCCCGCTGCGCCAGCTGCGTGCGGACCACGGCGACCAGCCGCGCGGCCCGGGTCACATTGTCCCGGGCCTGGTTGATCCGGTCCCGCACCGCCAGGTCGGTGAAGAAGTTGTCGACCCAGATGTCGACGAACTTGGTGACCCCCTCTACCGGCAGCCGGGCGGTGACCGGCATCACGGCGTCGATGTCGGCAAGCTCGGTTCGCAGCACGGCGAGGAGCTGGTCAGCGTGGGCCGCTGCCTGTGCCGCCTCGTCCAGGCGGGAGTGCTTGATCGCGCTGCTGATCGCCCCACCGCCGAAGAACGTGTCATAGGTGGACCAGCCCGACGCGCTGTCGAGCCTCTCCTGCACCTGCGCCAGTGCCTGCCCGGCCGCATCCGCGGCCTGCACGGCCTCGGCGATCTCCCGGATCTCAGCAGTGAGCCGTCCCCGCTCGTCAGCGAGCTCCATCAGGTGCCCAGCGCGCGGGTCGCCGGACTCGCTGATGTGCCGTTCCTTCTCCGCAAGCACGGCTGCGTACGTGGCCGGTGCCGAGGCGAGGCCGGCCAGCCGGGCGCGTGCGGCGTCTTCCTCCCGCCCGATCGCCTCCAGCAGCGCCGCAGCCTGGCCCAGCCGGTAGCGGGCGGCCTGCACCTCCGCGCGCTCACGCGCCAGCTCTTCGTCGCGCGCGCCCCGCATGGAGGCGAGCACCCGGCTCAGCGTCAGGCCTTCCAGCCGTCCGACGTCCGCTTCGCCAGCGGCGGCATCGGCCCGCAGCTCCGCTACTTTCGCGAACAGCTCCCCGCGGCGGCTGCGCAGCTCCTCACAGCGGTGGCTGGTCACCTCGAATTCGCGCAGCGCCTGGGCCGCCGTCGCCAGCCGCTGGTCGATGCCGTCAGCCACCGCCCCATTCGACCACGCCGCCGTGGCCGCGTCGACCCGCCGGGAAACGGCCGCCAGCGGCCCGCCGGGCGGCCGGCGTCATCCGGTCGTCTTGTGGGTCGGGGTCGATCCGTTGGGCAGCAGCAGATCGAAGCCGTCGGGTGTGTGCAGCATGCCCGGCGTCCTGCCGTGCCTGCCGGTGACGCCGTACTGCCACACCAGCGCCCCGGTCGCTGGGTCGATGGCGACCATGCGGTGGTCGTAGTCGTCGTTGACCATGATGACGCCGCTGGGCAGCACCTCGGCCAGCGACGGGTGGTTGAGCCTGCCCGGCCCGGCCGCCGGATGGTAGCGGAACAGGATGTGGCCCTTGCGGTTGAACTCCAGGACCTGCCCGGGCGAAGCGTAGTCGGCGATGAGGTAGCGGTCGGGGCCGAGCTGCTGCGGGTCGGATGGGTAGCTGATCGGCAGCTGGGTCGTCCAGACCAGCGAGCCGGTCATCGTGTACTCGCTCACCCACGACCCGTGGATCTCCGAAATCAGCAGGTTCCCGTCCGGCAGCGGGGTGTCCCCGTTCGGCAAGCCCAGCGAGGCCGGCGGGTGATGCACGCAGACGCCGTTCCTGCCGATCCGGTGCGCGACGGTGCCGTTCTGGTTGATCACCAGCACCCGGCAGTTGTCGGCGTCGGCCACCGTGACCTGGCCGTTGCGCAGCAGGTAGGCATCGTCGGGTTCGTGCAGGTACCCGGGCGCGGTGCCGGCGTGACGTGGATGACCGTATGACCACAAGATCTTCCCTGACGGGTAGGCGATCTTGATGATGGTCTCGTTCTGCTCCTGGTTGGACAAGATGGCGGTGCCGTGGTCGACGAAGAAAGCATCGTCGGGGAAGTAGAAGCGCCGGGGGGCGCGCACCGTGCTCGCCGACGGATACTTCCACATCAGGCGCATGGCATCGTTCAGCAGCAGAATCCGGTTGTTCCCACGGTCGGCGATCAGGAGCTGGGCGCCGAAATACGGCGAGCCCGCGCCGGAGGCCCCGGCAGTCCCGAAAGCCCGGTTCGGCCGCAGCATCTGGACCGAGGCCACCAGGGCGCCGTTGGACTCGCCGCCGATGATCCAGGCCGTGCCGCCGGTTACCGTGACGGCGGCGTGGGACACCGGCACCTGGAGCCGGCCGGCGGGCAGCAGCCGCCGGGACGCGGGATCGAAGGCCCAGATCGTGCCGACGGTCGAGGTGGGCGGCGAGGCTGCTTCGGCCGCCGATCCGGGGCTCGACTCCCCCGGGCCGAGCTGGGTCGTGCCGAGGCCGGGGATGAGCCGCTGGTGAACTGAGCTCTCCCCGCCCGCCACGAACAGCTCGCCGCCCACGGTCACCGCCGCTGCGCCCGCCAGGGGCATGGGAAGGCGGCCGATGACGGCGGCCGTGTGCCGGGCGGGATCGACGGCCTGGATCGTGTCCACCGGCGCACCGGCGTGCGGGCCAGTGACGGCCTGGCCGCCGAAGACGAAGATCTGCCCGCCGAGCGCGGCGACCGCCGGGTACCGCACCGGGACCGGGAGCCTGGCGACCGTCGTGAAGGTGCGGCCGTTGCTGGTGGCCAGCACGGGAGCGTCCGGCCCGGTTCCGGTGTAGCCGCCCACGATGTAGGCGGTGGTGCCGACGGTGACGGCCGCCGCGTCCGACCGCGGTCTGGGCATCGACCCGGTCCTGGCGGCTGTCGCCAGGCCACCGGGCTGGCCGTTCAGGTGCCGGCCGCCGAGGGGGAACGCCTGGACGGTGGGGACCGAGGCCGACGAGCCACCCCCGAAGACCAGTGCCTGCCCGCCGAGAACCCCGGCCGCGGCATCGTGCAGGGGAGCGCGGAGCGCGCCGATGTGGCTGGCGGCCCCGGTCCGCAGGCGGAAGGCGTAGACCCCGTTCGCCGAGGCGCCGCCCGCGGTCAGGCCGCCCAGGACGACCAGGCGGCCCCGCGGGCCCGGCACGGCCACCTCGCGGCTGACCGGTGCGGCCAGATGCCAGGGCATCAGGCCGGTCTCGGCGGCGGGCAGGCCGCGTGGCCCGACGGCGGCATGCCGAGCTGGCGTGTTCTGCGGCGCGGGGGCCGCCGGGCTGCCCGGGCGGACCACGATCCAGGCGGTGACGATCAGGCCGAGCATGGCCAGCACGGCCATCACGGCCAGCACGGCACCGGCACCTCTGCGCCGCCTCCGCCGTGTTGCTGCCACCCGTCCCATAATCCTCCGGCCATTGCTGGAAAAGCCCGGAAGGCAGACTCTCTTTGCCCCCCGATGGCACGAGATATCCCCTATCTCGACACTGCCTTGCCGTCAGGCCAGAACGCAGGGCCGCCGGGCAGCTGGCGCGGTCAGAGGCGGCGGATGATCCGTGCCGGGTTGCCGACGGCGACGGCATCGGCGGGCAGGTCCGCGGTGACGACGGCGCCGGCGCCCACCACGGTGTTGTCGCCGATGCTGACTCCCGGCACGACGATGACCCCGCCGCCCAGCCACACGTTGGCGCCGATGGTGATGGGCTTGGCCGCCTCCCACCTGGCCCGCCGCAGGTCCGCCTCCAGCGGGTGCAGTGGCGTCAGCAGCTGCACGTTCGGGCCGATCTGGGTGTCGTCGCCGATGGTGATGGCCGCGACGTCCAGGGCGACCAGGCCGAAGTTGATGAACACTCCCGCGCCGACCCGCAGCTGGTAGCCGTAGTCGCAATACAGCGGCGGGCGGATCACCGAGCCCTGGCCGAATGCCCCCAGCAGCCCCGCCAGGATGCGCGTGCGCTGCTCCGGGTCGCCGGCGGCGCTGCGGTTGAACTCATCCATCAGCCCCACCGCGCGCCGCTGATCCTCGGCCAGCTGCGGGTCGTCGGCGAGGTAGAGGTCGCCGGCCAGCATCCGCTCCCGCTGGCTCCGCCGGTCATGGGTGGCATCCTGCGCGCTCATAGCCCACCAGCCTGCCCCTGCCGGGTGGCCGCCGCCAGCTGCCGGGGCCTGCTGTCACAGCGGCCGGCCACCCGGGACGGCAGGCGGTGGCTCGGGCACTTCGGGCTCCAGGTGACACTGGACGGCAGGTACCGGCAGCATGTGGGGTCGCCGGCGGGCGCGAGGTGGAGGCGACGGTGGCGGTGACGGATTCCGCGGCGGGTCAGCCGTCGGCGGCAGATGCTCTCTATGACGCCCGGCGTGCTGCCTACTACACAAAGCCGGCGCTGCGGGGCTGGCTGCACCTGCTGTGGTTCGAGGCGTCGCTGGTGTTCGGGACGCTGCTGGTGATGAGGGCGCATGGAGCCGCCCGGATCACCGCCAGCGGCATCTATGCGGCCAGCGTGAGTGCGTTGTTCGGCGTCAGCGCGCTCTATCACCGGGGCAACTGGTCTGCCGCGTGGCGCCGGCGCCTGCAGCGCGCGGATCACGCGATGATCTTCTTCCTCATCGCCGGCACCGCGACCCCCGCCTTCCTGCTCGCCACCCGCGGCACTCTCGGGCTGGTCTGCCTGATCGTGATGTGGTCGGTCACGCTGACGGCGGCCACGATCCGCATGGCGTGGATGGGCGCACCGGAGCTGGTGGCCGGTGCGACGTTCGTCGGGCTGGGGTGGCTGGCCGGTATCGCGCTGCCAGGAGTGTGGATCCACGCCGGCGTGGTGCCTGCCGTGCTGATGCTCGCCGGTGGCGTTCTGTACACCGCCGGGGCGCTGCTGTATCACCGCCGCCGGCCCGACCCGTGGCCGTCGGTGTTTGGTTACCACGAGGTCTTTCATGCCTTCGTGTGCGCCGCCGCGACCTGCCAGTTCGTCGCGATCGCGGTGTTCATCGCCTGAACCGGCGCGACGGCGCACCGATGTAGCACGGATACGGGCCATCTGCCCGTCCGCTTTGGGAGGGTATGCCGGGCCCGAGTCCGTGCTAGGCCGGCTGCGATCATGGGGGTGATGGTCGTGTGACCCGTCACCCCGAGCCGGAGGCGTCATGGACAGAGTTGGTGAGGTGCCCGACAGGTACCTCTCGGATGAGCAGCGCCTGATGCGCCAGACGTGCCGGCGGTATGTCGACGGTGTCCTGCGGCCGTTCATCGCGGCGGACCGGGAACGCGAGTGGTCGTTCGATGCGGCCGGGCGCCTGCCGGCGGAGATCCTGGCTGAGGCGGACCGCGCCGGGCTGCGCGGCCTGGGTGTGCCGGAGGAGCAGGGCGGGGTCGGGCTCGACCCGGCGACCCAGTCCCAGACCTTCTCGATCATCGCGACCGAGCTCGCCCGGGGCGACTCCGGGCTGGCCGACAAGCTCGTCCAGAACTGGAAGATCTCGGTGCTGCTGCACGCGCTGGCGCCGCAGCACCTGCAGGACGAGTGGTTTCCGCGTTACCTGGCCGACCCGCAGTTCCTCATGGCGCACTGCCTCACCGAGCCGCGCGGCGCATCGGACCGGTGGCTGCCCTACAACGTGCCCGAGGCGGGCATGGACACCAGGGCCGTCCACGAGAACGGCCACTGGAAGATCAACGGCCGCAAGCAGTTCATCAGCAACGGCTATGACGCGAGCCTGTTCGTGGTCTACGCGAACACCGATCCGTCGGTGGGCATGCTGCAGGGCACGAGCAGCTTCCTGGTGCCGCGGGACACGCCCGGCCTGGAAGTCACCCGGTGCAACGAGACGGTCGGCGCCCGCTACATGAACAACGGCGAGATCGTCTTCGAGGACTGCCTCGTGCCCGACGATCACCTGCTCGCGCACGACGACGCCCTGGGCAAGGCGGGCGTCTACTTCCGGCCCGGCAAGATCATTGTGGCGGCGAAGAACCTCGGGGTCGGCATGGCCGCCTACGACGACACGGCTACCTGGGTCCAGCAGCGTGTCCAGGGCGGGCGGATCCTCATCAAGCACCAGGCGGTAGCGCTGCGGGTCGCCGCGATGGCGACCAAGCTGGAGGCGGTGAGCGCGCTGCTGCGGCGGGCTGCCATCGCGGTCGACGAGGACGCCCCCGACGCGGCCCGGCTGTGCGACATGGTGAAGGTGTTCGCGTCCCAGGAGATCCTCGCGGTCTGCCAGCACGCCGTCGAGCTCCACGGCGGTTACGGCGCGATGCTCGAGGTGGGGGTCGAGAAGTACCTGCGGGACGCCTCGGTCTACCTGCACACGGACGCGACGGTCGACGTGGCCAGCTTCAAGATCGCCAAGATGCTGTTCCCCGCCACGGCGGGCACCTATGCCGGCCCGGAGTAAGCACCCGCTCCCCGCTCCGGGGTAGGCAGCCGGGGTCTGCCAGTGGCCAGCCGCCGCAGGCATCAGCCTGCCGGTGATGCGGGGACGGCCCAGCTGATGGTGAAACGGTCGAGTGCGTAGCCCAGCGCGTTCAGGGTCGGCTGGATGAAGCTGTCCCGGATGGTCTGCACGGCCTCGGCCTCGGCGCTGTGCATCAGCGGGCCCGTGACCTGCGTGACGTGCGTGGCCTTGTAGAAGGCGATGCGCTGTGCCTGGGAGTAGAGCACCGAGTCCGGGAACTGCGGCCGCAGCAGCACGCCGCAGGCCAGGCCGGGGTAGGTCCAGCTGTGCTGGGTGGCGATCGGCCGTGAGGGGATGTTGTCGATGGTGATGTCGTGGACGGAGCGCGGGAGCTGCGGCCGCGGCAGGATCATCATGACCGTCACGTGACCGGGCCTGCCATCGTGCGGGCGGCTCAGCACCTGCAGCCGGTAGTGGCCCGCGGCTGGTGCCCACCAGGCAGGACCCGGGTTGAGGTCGACGGTGGCCGATGCGTGGCCCACGGCGTAGAAGGTGCTGGCGTACCAGCACGGCAGCGGCCCCATGCTCTTGGACACCTTGTGGGTGAAGAAGAAGCTGAAGTTCGCCCTGCCCAGGGCCGGCCGGGAGATTCCCTCGATGCGCTGCAGGACCCACGGGCCCAGGTCGGTGTTGGTGGTGGTGGTGACGCTGATCGTCTGCCACGGCCAGGCGAACCGGATGCTGGGCAGGTGGATGGGGACTCCCATCAGGTGCAGCGCCGCCGAGAGCGCGGTCAGCACGACCGACGCGATCGCCCGGCGGAAGACCAGGCCAACGACGGCCACGGCGGCGGCCCAGACGGCGGTCCTGCGCGAGAACACGATGCGGCGGGGGCGTGCGGCGTAGGCAGTCGTTCTCGCCGGGCGCTGCGGGCGGGTGGCGCCTGGCGGGCCGGATTGCCACGGTGGCAACGACCGGGGCTGGCCTGGCCGGGTGCCGCCCTCGCCAGGCGGGTACTCATCCGCGGGCGGGGGCGGGGCCTCACCCGTGCCGGCCGCAGCGTCAGCCCGGTACCAGGCTGCTTCCTGCTGGCCCGGCCCGGGTGCGGTGAGCATCCCCAGCAGGAAGACCAGGAGACGAACCACGCTGTCCACCTTCTTTCTGTGCCTGGCCCGGACGGCTAGGCGGTCGCGGGGTAGTTCAGGCTGAGGACGACGGGCACGGCCCCGAACGGCATGCGGAACCGCGCGCCGGGTTTGTCCGGCGTGTTCGGCTCGTCTATCCGGGGCCAGCGCATGCTGGTGTGCTGCGCTGTCAGCCCGGCCACGGAGTAGGGGAACTCCATGGCGGACGTGTGGTGGAGCTTGAGCAGGCCGCCCCAGCGGAACGCCGCGAAGGCGTTGGCGAGATCGCGGACGGACAGGCATTGCGGCGAGGTCAGGTCCATCCCGTACACCGTCCGGGCCAGCTCCACCAGGTCGTCGGCACACTGCTCCAGTGCTTCCGACTTCGTCCGGTAGACGGTGCCGTCGGGATTGAGCATCCCGAGCTTCTCCCCGTGCACGGGCGAATAGCGCGGCCGGGCCTTGCACTGCATCCAGTCGCAGGCGGCCAGCAGCTCCCAGCTGACGCCGGTGTAACTCGCGACGTCCCGGTAGAGGGGCTCCTCACGCAGGAGCGGCACCTTGGCCGTCAGCACGAAGGCGTTCCGGACCGGCGGGGGCATGTGTGCCCGGTACCGCCCGGCTGGCGCGGTGGCCGAGGTCAGCCGCACTCTCGCCCGTGGTGCCGGCGCCGGCGCAGGGGCTTGCGGCGGCGGGGCGGGAGCGGCGTCCGGCAGCCCCGGGATGTCCGCGCTGCCCGGCGCTGCCCCGCTGTCCGGGGGTATGGCGGCGGATGGTGGCGTCGCGGCGGGTGGTGGCGCGGTGGGAGCGGGTGCCGCCGTGGGCGGGGGTGTGGCGGGGGAGGATGTGGCGCTGGGTGTGGGCGCGGTGCTGGGTGCCGGGGTACCGGCGGGTGACGGGGCGGGGCCGGGCGGGGGCGCCGCCTGCGGCGGGGGCGCGGCCTGGCCGGCGTCGTAGCGGTACAGGTCGTGGCGGTTCATGAGGTCGATGAGCTTCGCGCCGTAACCAGGATCGGTCGCATACACGCCCGTCAGGGCGGCCGCGAACGCATCGGGGTCATGACGGTAGGACATGGCCAGCCCGTAGTACCCGCTGGTCGCCAGGAGCTTGCCGTGATCCTCGATGCTCTGGGCGACGTTGTCGTACACGCGGAATGAGGCTTTGACCGTCACCGGCTGCCCGTTGACGAATTCCTGCGTGGGCAGCCGAACGCTGCCAGCGGGGCCGGTGCCCTTGATGCCGAACAGGTTGTGATCCGCGCTGGCGAGGTTGCTCTGGCCCCAGCCGGATTCGTCGATCGCCTGGGCGATCGTCACTGCCGCTGGCACGCCGTACTTGCGCTGGGTGGCAGCCGCGCCCGGCGCGACCTCGCGGATGAAGGCCCGCTGGGCGCTGCTGTCGTGCAGTGGGGGAGCGGCCGGTGCTGGGTGGTGCCTCCGGTAGGGAGTCTTCGACGGCGCGGTCACGCCCGGGTAGAGGCGGTGCGCCGTGATCGGCAGCCCCGGGATCGACGCCGTGCCCGGCGGCTGGGCCGGCACATGCTGAAGGGGGGCCTGCC
>DATKRG010000119.1:0-63426 GCA_035532275.1 Streptosporangiaceae bacterium
GCTGGTGTGTTTGTGTCCCCCGGGCCGCAACTACAACTGCCTTCGCGGAATACCGTCCGGCTGGAGCCGCGTCGTGCCACTCGCCGAGGAGGCGACCGCACACCAGCGCCGTGCTGACGCCCTCGTGACGCCCCCGATCACGGGGGCGTCTTCACGTGCTCGGGGAGCGGCCAGGCCACCCCGGTCGCGGCCAGCACGTCAGCCGGGCCCGGCAGCGCCGCCTGCGCCCCCCGGCGGGTGGTCGCCGCCGCACCCGCCGCGCACGCGGCCCGCACCGCTCCCGCCGGCTCCACCCCTGCCGCCAGCGCCACAGCCAGAGCGGCCACGAACGCGTCGCCCGCGCCGACACTGTCCACGCTCGCCACGGGGAAACCGGGCACGGTCACCGGTCCCGGCGCGAGTACCGCCCCGGCCGCACCCAGCGTTACGACGGCATGGTGAGCGCCCAGCCCGGCCAGCTCAGCCGCCGCAGCCTCCCCGGCCGCCGGCCGGCCCAGCACCACTGCCGCCTCCTGCTCGTTGACGACCAGCCAGTCCACCCCGCCGGCCAGCAGGCCGGCCGCGCCGTCCGGCGCGGGAGCCAGGTTCAGCACACAGAGCACACCGGCCTGCCGCGCCCGGTCCAGTACCCCGGCGAGCACTGTCGGCGGGATCTCCGCCGACAGCACCAGCGCGTCGCACGGGGCCGCGAACGCCGCCGCGACCTCCTGCTCCCCCGCCAGGCCGTTCGCCCCGGCCGCCACCGCAATCGCGTTCTCACCGGCCGCGTCCACGGTGATCAGCGCCACCCCGGAGGCAGCACCGGTCACGACCCGCACCCCGGCGGCGTCCACACCTTCGGCTGCCAGCCCTGCCCGCAGCCCGGCCCCGAAGTCGTCGTCGCCGCAGCAGCCCACCATCCGCACGGCCGCGCCAAGCCGGGCAGCGGCCACCGCCTGGTTGGCGCCTTTGCCGCCGCCGCCGACCACCGCGCCCGACGCCGACAGCACCGTCTCGCCCGGGCCGGGCAGGTGTGGCACCGCCAGCGAGATGTCGGTGTTGAGGCTGCCCACCACGGTCACCCGGGGACGCTGCCGCATCTGCCACCCGCCTCTGCCACGCCCGGCCGTGCCTCAGCCGGGTTCGCACCAGCATGGCAGGACAGAGCCAGGAACCGCACCGGCGGTGGCGGCTCACCGGCGGATCCCCTGTGGGCGGCGTGTCCCGGCGGGGATCGGGCAGCTAAGAAAAATCGGCGTCAAGCCAGCGCAATCCGATTACCGCGCGGCGAAAACAACGATCACCCGCCGGACTCCACGGAGCCCGTCTGACCTGCTCATTCGCTGGCTGACGGCGGGCCGGCGCCGGGAGCAGAAAGTACCGCGTTCAGGGGAATTCCCGGCATTGCGGTCACCCGGAGCGCCGATACCGAAATCGGGTATCGTTCAAAGATCACTGCACTCCTGTCCCACACCTCCGTGCGGACTCTGATCCTGGGGATCGATCAATCCGGACGGATAATCCAGCATGACCGGAACTCCCAGGAAATCCTCGCCCCGCCCGGCGATTCGCTGCTCGGCGCCCACCTGAGTGACCTGGTCACAGCGCCGACCGTGCCAGGATCGCCGCTGACCGGCCTGCTGGACGCCGCGCGGTCGGGCCGGGAGGCGACCGCAGTGCTCACCGTGCGCACCCGGAGGTTCGACCCCGTCGACGCGGTGGTCACCATGCAGCCCATGCGCGGCAGCGAGAACAGCATCAGCGCACTGGTGATCCTGCGCATGCCGCCCCCCAGCGACGAGCAGTTCCTCGATCCGGCGCTGATGCGGCACGCCCTGCTGGAAGACACCTTCCGCCAGATCGGCGCCACCCTCGACCTCGACCAGATGGCCCGCGGCCTGATCAACATCGTGGTCCCGCATTTTTGCAACTCGGCTGGCTTGCTGATGCTGGAAAGCCTGGTGGCTGCCGACGAACCGCCTGTCTACCAGGCGGACGGGTCGCACCTGCTGCGCCGGGTGGCGGTGGCCGCCGACGACGCCGACCCCCGCTGGGACGCGGCGTTCCCCACCGGCGAGGTGCTGCGGTACCCGGCCGACACGCCCTACGTGGAGTGCATGAACACCGGCAAGCCGGTGCGCACGATGAACCTGGACAACGCCGACGCCATGGAGATCGCGGAGAGCTGGCTGCGGCGCCCGGTCATCAAGCTGCTCTCGGGCACATCCATGCTGCTGCTGCCGCTCAACGCACGGGACAGCACGCTCGGCTTCATCGTGTGCAGCCGGCGGGCGGGATTCCGGCCCTTCGACGCCTACGACACCGAGATCGGGATGGAGTTCGCCAGCCGGGCGGCGATCTTCCTCGACAACGCGCGCCGCTACAGCCGGGAGCGGGCGACCGCGCTGACCTTGCAGCGGAGCCTGCTGCCGACCGGGCTCTCCGCACCCTGCTCGGTCGAGGTCCGGCACCGCTACCTGCCCGGCAGCCAGCTGATCGAGGTCGGCGGCGACTGGTACGAGTCCATCGCCCTGCCCGGGGCCCGGGTGGCGCTGGTGGTCGGCGATGTGGCCGGGCACGGTGTACGCGCCGCCGTCACCATGGGCCGGCTGCGCACGGCGATCCAGACCCTGTCCATGCTGGAGCTGCCGCCCGCCGAGTCGCTGCAGCAGCTGAACGAGCTGATGCGGATCATGGGAGCACGCGAGCCCCACTTCGCGACCTGCGCCTACGCGGTCTACGACGCGGTGCAGGGCACCTGCGAGGTGGCCTCGGCCGGCCACCTGCCGCCGCTGCTGGCACGGCCCAACGGCGAGAGCCAGTTCCTCGACGTCTCCCCCGCACCCCCGCTGGGGGTCGGGGAGGGGCTCATCCAGAGCCGGACGTTCGAGATCGAGGACGGGAGCCTGCTCGTCCTGTACACCGACGGGC
Source organism: Streptosporangiaceae bacterium (assembly GCA_035532275.1). Taxonomy (GTDB): domain Bacteria; phylum Actinomycetota; class Actinomycetes; order Streptosporangiales; family Streptosporangiaceae; genus UBA9676. The sequence continues at coordinate 2,911 of DATKRG010000119.1, forward strand.
TGGTGGAAAGCCGTGGCCGGGACATCGACGACGGGCTGAACCGGCTGCAGGGCGTGTTCGGCCCCGGCTGCGCTGCCCGGCCGGTGGAGGAACTGTGCAAGGCCACCCTCGCCGGAGCCTACGCCGACCAGCAGCGCGACGACATCGCAGTGCTGATCGCGCGGCTGAACCGCATCGACGGCTGGCGGCTGGCGACCTGGATCCTGCCCGGGGAGCTCACCTCGGCGGGTGAGGCGCGGATGCTGGTGAGCGAGCCACTGGAGAAGTGGGGGCTGGCCAGCTTGCTGCCCACCACCCAGCTGCTCGTTTCCGAGCTGGTCACCAACGCGATCAGGTACACCCATGGCCCGGTGACCCTCCGCCTCATCCTGGAACGAACCCTGACCTGCGAGATTGCCGACACATCACCGGCACTGCCACGGATGAAGTACGCGGCCAGGGACGACGAGTCAGGCCGTGGCCTGCAGATCGTCAGCCAGCTCTCGCTGCGCTGGGGGGCGCGGCGGACGCCAGGCGGCAAGGTCGTCTGGTGCGAGCAGCAGCTGCCGCCCGGCTTCAGCCCGCCAGCCCCGGCGCTCAGCTAGCCAACCTGTCAGCGGCGGGTGTCCTGCCGGATCGACAGCTTCCCGTGCTGCATCAGGCCGATCCGCTGCGCCCGGCCGGCCACGGTGCTGTCGTGGGTCACCAGGATCAGGGTGAGCCCGTGCTCGCGCCACAGCTTCTCCAGCAGCCCGATGATCTCGTCCCGGGTGGTCTCGTCCAGGTTCCCGGTGGGCTCGTCGGCCAGCAGCACCATCGGCTCCTTGACCAATGCCCGGGCGATCGCCACCCGCTGCTGCTGGCCGCCGGACAGTTCGGACGGCAGGTGCCTGGCCCGGTCGGCGAGGCCCACGTCGGCCAGCGCCCGCGCGGCCCGGGCCCGGCGCTGCGACGTGCTCACGCCGAGCGGGACCAGGGCCGCTTCCACGTTCTCCTGCGCGGTCAGGGTGGGGATCAGGTTGAACGTCTGGAAGATGAACCCGATCGAGCTGGCGCGCACCCGGTTGACCTGGTTCTCGCGCAGCGCGGCCAGGTTCTGGCCGCCGAAGTCCACCGTGCCCGAGCTTGGCCGGTCCAGGCCGCCGAGGACCTGCAGCAGCGTGGTCTTGCCGTGGCCGGTCGGGCCCTGGATGGCCAGCCACTCCCCGTCCTCGATCCGCAGGTCCACGCCCGCCAGTGCGGCGACCGTGCCCCGCCCCTTCCGGTAGTTCTTGGTGACGCCGGTCAGTTCGTACATGGTTTCCTCTCCTACTCCACCCGCGCCAGGGCCTCGGCCGGGCGCAGCCGGGCGGCCCGCCACCCGCCGAACGAGCCGGCCAGCAGGCCGCCCGCGATGGCCAGCACCACGGCCAGCACGATCACGCCGGCCGTGACCGGCGCGCTGAGGTGAACAGTGATCACGCTGGCCGCGTCCGGGGCCAGCCGCCGGAACCCGCCGGGGCCCCCGCCTGGCGGCCCGCCGCCGGGGAACGCGCGGGCACCGCCGGGCGTGGCCGTGCCGGTCGCCTGGCCGAGCGACGCGGTCAGCGCCGGGGCCAGCCGCGACACGAGCGCGGCCCCGCCGAAGCCGAGTGCGATACCGGCCAGCCCGCCGACGGCGCCGATGACGACCGACTCGCCGAGCACCTGGCCGATGATCCGCCGGCTCCGCCAGCCCAGCGCTTTGAGCGTGCCGAACTCGCGGACCCGCCGGGCCACGGCGGACATGCTCAGCAGGCTCGCCAGCAGGAAGGCAGCGGCGAGGACCGCGACGGCCAGCCACTTGCCGAGGTTGCGGGCCAGGCTGGCGGCACTGGCCAGCGACCCGGTCACCTCGCTGGCCAGGTCCGCGGAGGTGGTCACGGTGGACTTGGGCAGCGCGGCGGAGATCTCCCGGGACACGGCGGGGATCGTGGCGGCGCTGCTGGCTGCCACGTAGACCGTGTTCACCTGGTTCTTCATGCCGGCCAGCACCTGAGCGCGCCCGAGTGGGATGTACACGTCGGCAGGACTGCCGCCCTGGGGCTGGCTGACGATCCCGATCACCGTGAAGCCGGTTCCCGCGACGTCGATCTTCGAGCCAGTAGTGAGCTTGTGCTGGGTGGCGTAACCGGAGTCGAGTACTGCCACGTCGGCGGCCGCGTCCGAGCTGGTGAAAGTCCGGCCGGAGGTGATCTTGCCGGAGCCGAGCGGGCCGACCTCGCCCGCGGACAGCTGGGTGCCGTTGACCGTGAACGTGCTCGTCTTGATCGAGGACGGCCCGCTCCCGAATCCGGCGCCGCCGGACCCGCCTGTGGGGGCCGAAGGAATGGTGCCGGAGATGGCCAGGTCGGTGAGGGACAGCGCGCCGGCCGCGGCGGCGACACCGTGCAGGCCGGAGATGGTGGTGACCGAGGAGGAGCTGAGCGTGCCCAGCGCACGGTTGAGCAGTGTGCTGCGGCTGAACGTGGTGCCGGCCTTGGGCCGCTGCCCGGAGCCGGACGGCCCCCTCCTGATGCGGAAACCGAACGGGCCGCCGGAATTGGCCGCTGGCGCCTTGGTGACGGTGATGTCGGTGCCCACCCCGTACAGCGCGTGCAGCACCGTCCCCTGCGCCTGGGCGACGCCGGCCGAGGCGGCGGTCACCGTGATGACCAGGCCGATTCCCACCGCCAGCCCGAGCGCGATGAAGACCGCCTGCCGCATCCGCCGGCGCAGTTCGCGCCGGAGGTAGGTGAAGAACATGGGTCCCTCCAGAAATGCCCGGGCCGGCACGCTGCGGTCGAGCGTGCGGGGCGGGCCAGCGGACGGCGGCGCGTGGCGGGCGCCGGGCGCGGGCAGCGCCAGCTGAGATGCTCGCGGGCCAGGCTGAGCGGAGCCTGAAGCGTCACTGCGGGGTGGCTGTGGGACCCGCATCCGCGGCGGGCCGGGCCGGCGGGGCGGCCCGCCGGGCCGGCAGGGGCCGGCGGGCCGGCTAGCCGGGGTGGTGGCGGTGGGTGTACAGGACCAGCCAGATACCGCTGACGACCCAGCGGTGGGATTCGCGGAAGTTCAGGCCGGCCAGGATCGGGACGTGGCCGCGCTGGCTGCCGGTCTCGACGGCCCACAGGCGGGTGACGGTATCCAGGCGGCTGCGGATCACCGGGGTGGGCGCCTCGGTGTCGAGGAGGGTGCCAGCCTGCGCAGCGTGCTGGCCCAGGCCGACGTCGCGCAGGCGCCGGTACCCGGCCGGGTAGGCCGCCGCGAACTCCCGGTCGTTGCGGCCCGCGAACAGCAGTGCGTCCCCGGGGCGGCCGTATGTGACCAGGATGCGGCTCAGGAAGCGGAGGTTCTCGCCGTGGCTGCCGGCCCGGCGCGCGTTCACCTGGCCGGGCACCGCGGTCAGCACCACCACGGCCAGGACGGTCGCGCCGGCGGCCCATCCCAGGCTGGCCAGGCCCGCCCCGACCAGCAGTGCCGCGGCGGGGGCGCAGAACACGATGTAGCGCACCGAGTACGCCGGATGGACCACCGAGACGGCCAGCAGCATGGCCGGCGGCAGCACCAGCCAGGGCAGGCTCAGCGCCAGCAGCGGTGCTGGCCAGTCCGTCCGCCGCCGTCCGCGCATCACGCTGACCGCCAGCAGGACCAGCGTGAGCACCACCAGCAGACCGGACACCAGCGGCGGCCCGATGATCTGGCCGAGGCTGATGAGCGCATGTGTGCCAGGCTTCTTCAGCCAGCTGACCTGGCTTCGCTGGCTCCACGAGATCACCGCCACCGGGCTGGCCACCAGCAGGGCCGATCCAGCCGCGGCCAGCCAGCCGCGCCTCAGAAGCCGGTCAGGACCCGGCGCAGGCTGCCCGCCAGCCGTTGCGGGCTGGCTCCCAGCCGCGGCCGGCTGCTGGCCAGCCGTCGCGGGCTGCCCGGCGGCCGCGGCGGCGTGGCCGGCCCGGCGCCACCAGGCCAGGGTCAGCGCGTGCGCCGGGATCAGCAGCAGCGCGAAGAGGTTGCCCAGGCCCAGCGCGGCGAGGGCCACCCCGTAGCCGGCCAGCCAGCGGCGGCGATGGCCCGGGCCAGCGGTGACCGCCCGGGCCAGCAGGTAGCTGGCGACGGTGGCCAGTGCGGTCACCATGGCGTAGCTGCGCGCGTTCTGCCCGTACCAGGACACGCCCGGCAGGGCCGCGAAGACCAGTCCCGCCGCCAGCCCGGCCCGGGTGGACAGCAGGCGGCGGCCCAGCACGGTGATGCCGCCGGCGGCCACGGCCATCGCGACGGCGGACGGGAAGCGGACCGCCAGCTCGCTGCTGCCGGCCACTCTCACCTCGAACCACATGAACAGGTAGTAGGCGCCGTGCACGACGTCGGTGTGGCCGAGCATGCGCACGAGCTGGGGCAGGCTCCGGTGGACGGCGGACAGGGTCGCCCCCTCGTCCCGCCAGAACGAGGGTCCTCCGATCCCGTAGAGCACCACCAGCAGCGTGATCACCGCGGGGATGGCGGGCACCCAGGCCGGGCCGCCCGGTTCGCCGGCGGCACGGGGGCGGGATGCACCGGAGCGGGGTGCGCCGACGCCGGGTGCCACGACGCCGGGTGCCACGACGCTGGGGGCGACAGGGTCGCGCGGTGTCCGATCCCCCGCACGTCCTGTCACATGCTCATCATCGACCTGGCCTGGACCGCCATTACCGGGCTTGACCCGGAATTGAAGTATTTACTGGCGAACTGGCCGCCTATGCCCGGCGGGCCCGCGCCGCGTGTGCCGCGGGCCCGCGGCAGGGGTCCGGAGGCCGGCTCAGCCGCCGCTGATGGCACGCATCGACGCCCGCAGCGACCCCATGGTGGCCAGCACCGCCGACGGCTCGTAGCCGCAGTGCGCCATGCAGTTCGCGCACCGCGGGTCCTTGCCGCGGCCGTAGGAGTCCCAGTCCGTCGTCTCGATCAGCTCGGCGTAGGTCGAGGCGTAGCCGTCGGACATCAGGTAACAGGGCCGCTGCCAGCCCAGCAGCGAGTAGGACGGGATGCCCCAGGCCGTGCAGCCGAAGTCGGTCTTGCCCTCCAGGAAGTCCAGGAAGAGCGGCGAGTGGTTGAGCCGCCAGCGCTTGCGGTTCCCGTTCCCGAATGCCTTGCGGAACAGTTCCCGGGTCTCGGTCACCCCCAGGAAGTGCTCCTGGTCGGGCGCTTTCTCGTAGGCGTACGCGGGCGAGATCATCATCTCGTCCACGTGCAGGTCGTCGTTGAGGTAGTCGAGAACGTCGATCACCGTCTGCGGGGTGTCGGTGTTGAAGAACGTGGTGTTGGTGGTGACCCGGAACCCACGCCGCTGGCACTCCCTGATCGCCGCTACCGCCTCGTCGAACACGCCGTCCTTGCATACCGACGCGTCGTGCCGCTCCTTCAGCCCGTCGATGTGCACGGCCCAGGCGAAGTACCGCGACGGCGCGAACTTGTCGATCTTCTTGGGGATCAGCAGCGCGTTGGTGCACAGGAAGACGTACTTCTTGCGCTTGATCAGCTCGGCGACCAGCAGGTCGATCTGCGGGTGCATGAGCGGTTCCCCGCCGGCGATGGACACCATCGGCGCGCCGCACTCGTCGATGGCGGCCAGCGCCTGCTCTACCGGCATCCGCTGTTTGAGCAGGGTATGCGGCTGCTGTATCTTCCCGCAGCCCGCACATTTGAGGTTGCAGGCGAAGAGCGGCTCCAGCTCGGCCAGCAGCGGGAACTTCTCCTTGCGGGCCAGTTTCTGGCGCATGAGATACGCCCCGATCCGCAGGCTCTGGCGCAGCGGCATGCTCATAACGACCTGACCTCCTTGGGCAGGCTGAATCGGATGGATTCGGTGGTGGTCACTCGCTCACTGACCTCCACCTGGCCAAGGCCGGCCAGGGCGGCAACGATCTCCCCGACCACCGCTGGCGGCGCCGACGCCCCGGCGCTGATGCCGACCGTGCTGACCCCGGCCAGCCAGCCCAGCTCGATGTCGGCCGGGCCGTCGATGAGGTGAGCGGGCACCCCGGCCCGCTCCGCCGTCTCCACCAGCCGGACCGAGTTGGACGAGTTGGCCGAGCCGGCCACCAGCACCAGGTCGGACTCGGCGGCAACGGCCCGCACGGCCTGCTGCCGGTTGGTGGTGGCGTAGCAGATATCGTCGCTGCCGGGGCTGCGGGCGTCCGGGAACCGCTCCCGCAGCGCCTCGGCGACCTCGGCGGCCTCGTCCACGGCGAGCGTGGTCTGCATGAGGTAGGCGACCTTGCCCGGGTCGGGCGGGCGCAGGCTGGCCACGTCGGCGGCCGTTTCCACCAGGGCCATGGCCCCGGGCGCCTCGCCCAGTGTCCCTTCGACCTCCTCGTGCCCCGCGTGCCCGATCAGCGCCACCAGGTATCCCTCAGCGGCGAACCGGCGCGCCTCGGCGTGCACCTTGGATACCAGCGGGCAGGTCGCGTCTATCGCGGTCAGGCCCCGCTGGTCGGCCTCCTCCCGGACGGCCGGGGACACGCCGTGCGCGGAGAACACCACACAGGCCCCGTCCGGTACCTGCGAGAGCTCGTCCACGAACACCGCGCCGCGCCGTTCCAGGTCGGCCACGACGTGGGTGTTGTGCACGATCTGCTTGCGCACGTAGACCGGCGGCCCCTGCCGTTCGAGCACCTTCTCGACGATCTCGATCGCCCGGTCCACCCCGGCGCAGAACGACCGCGGCCCGGCGAGCAGCACCCTGCGCTGGCCGGCCGCGGCGGCCCACCGGGTCAGGACCGGCCCGGCCGCCCGCAGCGAGCGGAGCGCGCGCAGCCCGCCGGCCAGCGCCAGCGGGCTGTGCAGTGGCCGCTGCGGGGTGTCGGACACGGCACGGACGACCGCCACCGGCCGGCCTCCGGCGCCCGCGACCAGCTGCGCCGACTCCAGGTCGACCACCAGGGCGCCGGCGGCTGCCAGCCGCGCCCGCTGGTGACTGTGGACCAGCCGGTCCACGCTGACCACCTGGCCGGCCGTGACCGGCAGCCCGGCCCGGCGCAGCTCGCCGGCCAGCAGCGGCGCCGACGGGCACGGGGTGGCCGTGGTCCCGTCGGTGACCTCGGTGGCCACCACCAGGTCACCAGGGCGCAGATCAGGGGTCAGGCCGCCGCCGGTACCGGCGACAGCCAGGGCACCGAACGTCTCCTGCCGGAGCTTGGCCGCCTGCCGCCGGGCGCGGGCCGGCCCGTAGCCGGTCACCCGCACAACGCCGCCGTCGCCGACGCCCCGCCGGACCGCCCTGGCCTCCGGCAGCAGGGGGGCGCAGACCACCAGCCGGGGACCGGGCCCGGCGGAAGCCTCGGGCTGTGGCCCGGTGCCGGGGCCAGCCGGCTGCGCCGTCACGTGGTACCTGCCAGATACCGCCCGAGCGCGCTGACCGGGAAGACCAGCCGGTAGAGGTGATAGTTGAGGTAGAAGTCGCGCGGGAACCCGGTGCCGGTGAACTGGGGCTCGTCCCAGCTGCCGTCGGGGCGCTGGTGCTCGGTGAGCCAGCGGACGCCGGCCTGCACGGCGGGGCCGGGCGGGCCGGCCGCCAGCAGGGCGAGCAGCGCCCACGCCGTCTGCGACGCGGTGGACTCGCCCCGCCCGGCCTGTGCCGGGTCGTCGTAGGAGCGCATGTCCTCCCCCCAGCCACCGTCGGGGTTCTGGTGCTCTTCCAGCCAGGCGACCGCGCGCCGGATGGCCGGCTTGCCGGGCTTCACGCCGGCCGCGATGAGCGCCGGCACGACGGCCCCGGTGCCGTAGACGTAGTTCGCGCCCCACCGGCCGAACCAGGAGCCGTCGGGTTCCTGCGCCCGCAGCAGCCACACCACGCCGCGGCGCGCGATCCTGCTCCCGGCCAGCCCCTCCGCGGCCAGGGCCTCCAGGACGTGCGCGGTGACATCGGCCGACGGCGGATCCACCACGGCACCGAAATCGCAGAACGGGAGCTTGGTGACCAGCGCGGAGGTGTTGTCGGCGTCGAACGCGCCCCAGCCCCCGTCGCGGGACTGCATCCCTGCTGTCCAGCGGACCCCGCGGCGGATGGCCGATGTGCGGGCACCGTCTTCGCCTGTGCCGCGCACCCGGCGCAGGGCGAGCACGGCCTCGGCGGTGTCGTCGATGTCCGGGTAGTTGTCGTTGTCGAACTCGAACGCCCAGCCGCCCGGTGCCAGCGCCGGCCGGCGCACCTGCCAGTCGCCGGGGCCGGTGATCTCCTCGGCCAGTACCCAGTCGGCGGCCCGGGTCAGCGCGGGGTGCCCGGGTGCCAGGCCGGCGTCGGCCAGCGCGACCATCGCGAGCACGGTGTCCCAGACCGGTGACTGGCATGCCTCCAGCCGGCGGACCGGGCCGTCCGGGGTGTCTTCGGTGATGGTGAACCGGTCCAGCCCGGCCAGCCCGCGCTTGATCACCGGATGGTCGAGCCCGTAGCCGAGCAGGTGCAGGGCGATCAGCGAGTAGACCCAGGGCGGCTGGATACCGCCCCAGCAGCCGTCCTGCTCCTGCCGCGCGATGATCCATTCCGCGCAGCGGCGCATGGCAGCGCGGCGCACCGCCCGTACCGGCGGCGTCGCGTGGCCGTGCCGCTCGTAGGCATGCAGTCCCTGGTCGAGCCGGCCGAACACCGTGGCCCACCCGTCGGCGGCCCGCGGCGGCACCGGCTGGCCGGGGCCGGGAGCCAGCTCGGCCAAACCGAAGGGCAGCGACCGGGCCGGGCGCAGCGACCCGACGATGGTCAGCGGGACGATCGTCTGCCGGGCCCAGCAGGCCCAGTCGTAGACGTTCAGCGGGAACCAGGCAGGCAGGTAGATCAGCTCTGGCGGCATGACCGGCAGGTCATCCCACGACCACTCGCCGAACAGGGCCAGCCAGATCCGGGTGAACACCCGGGTGGCGGGTATCCCGCCGCGGGCCCGGATCCACCGCGCGGTCTTGGCCATGTGCGGCGCCGACGGCGGCTGCCCGGCCAGCCGCAGCGCCACATACGCCTCGACCGTGGTGGACAGGTCGCCGGGACCGCCGTGGAAGTTGGCCCAGGTGCCGTCGTCGCGCCGCTTGGAGGCGATCCAGCGGGCGGAGGCCTGCGTCTGCTCGTCGGTGCGGATACCCAGGAACTCCCGCAGCAGCAGGTCCTCGGCGTCCATGGTGACGTTGGTCTCGAGTTCACCCTGCCACCAGCCCTGCTCGTGCTGGAGGCTGAGCAGATGGTCGCGGGCGCGGGCAAGCGCCTGCGCAGGGGTGGCCGCGGCCCGCCCCTGCGGCCGCGGACGTGTGACCGTCATCGTCTCCTCCCGCACCTCGCCAACGGGCCAGTCACCACCGGGGGTGTCACTGCTGCGCGCCTCACCACTGGCGCGCCGTGATGAACTCGGCGATCCCGGCGAACTCGGCCCGGACGTCGTCGGGCATGCTGGTGTCGGCCAGGCACCGGTGCGCGGCCGCGAGCTGGGTGCCCGCCTCGTTCTCGGTCCAGCTCTTGCCGCCAGCCACCTCGACCAGCCGGGCCGCCAGCGCCAGGTCCTCCTCGCTCAGCGCCTCCTCCCGGGCGAGCAGGACGGCCAGTTCGCTGGCCTCGGCGGTCCCGGCGGTCAGCGCGGCCACCACCGGCAGCGACTTCTTCCGTGCCCGCAGGTCGGACCGCACCGGCTTGCCGGTCACCTCGGGCGCGCCCCAGATGCCGAGCAGGTCGTCGGTGAGCTGAAACGCCAGGCCCGCGTGTGCGCCGAACGCAGCGAGCCCCATCGCCAGATGGGGCGGGGCCCCGACATGGATCGCGCCGATGCTGCACGCGCAGGCCATCAGCGCCGCGGTCTTGTCCCCAGCCATGGCCAGGCATTCGGGCAGCGAGACGTCATTGCGGTGCTCGAACGCCAGGTCCGAGCCCTGCCCGGCGATCAGACGCTGGACCGCGGCGGACAGCGCACGGGCCGCCCACACGCCCTGCGGGCCGGTGTCCTCCAGCAGAATGTCGTGGGCGAGTGCGAGCATGGCGTCACCGGCGAGGATGGCCGCGCCGGTGCCGTACACGGTCCAGGCGGTCGGCCGGTGCCTGCGCTCGGTGTCGCCGTCCATGATGTCGTCGTGCAGCAGCGAGAAGTTGTGCACGAGCTCGACCGCGACGGCGGCCGGCACGCCGCGCTCGGGGGCCGCGCTCGCCGCCCGGGCCGACAGCAGGGTCAGCGCGGGCCGCAGCGCCTTGCCCGCGCCCGGGGCCCGGCTGCTGGCTGCCTCGTTCCCGGGCACGGCTCCTTCCCCAGCCGCTCTGCTGGCGTCAGTGCCGTGGCCAGCCGCGCCGTGGCCACTGGCGCCAATGCCGGCCGCACCGTTGCCACCGGTGCCATTGCCGGCCGCACCGTTGCCAGCCAGGCCCGCGGCGCTGGCTGTCCGCAGCGCGCCGTCCGGGCCGGCCAGGCCCAGGTGGTAGGCGGCGACCTTGCGGACGTCCGGGACAAGCCTGTCGACGGCCGCCGCGAGCGCGGGCCCGACCAGGTCGCGGGCGGTTTCCACGCCCGCCGGCATGACGGCCGTCATGCCGTGCCCCCCAGGTCGCTCGTACGGCCCGCCCCGCCGGCATCGGCCGCGCTGCCCGCGCCGGCCTTGTCGCTGACTGTGCTTGGCGGTTCGCGCCTGGGCCGGCCGTTCACGCTGGCCGGCGGGCTCGTCTGCCCGGGACTTGCCTGGTGCGCGGGTGCCGGCGCGCCGGCCCGGGCGGGCACGCCCGCCACCGCCAGGCCTCGGCGCAGTTCCCGCACCGCGTTCAGTCCGCTGCGCACGGCTCCCTCCATCGTGTCCGGCCATCCCGTATCGGTCCAGGCACCCGCCAGCACCAGGCCCGGCAGGGCAGTCGCGGCCCCTGGCCGCAACCGCCCGCACCCCGGGACCTGCCGCAGCGTTGCCCGTCGCTCCCTGGTGACGAAGAAGTCGGTGACCCGCGCGCCGCGCGCGGCGGGGAAGAGCTCTGCCATGGCGGGCAGGAACGCCTCACGCAGTTCCGCTGCGGGGACGTCGACGTACTCGTCGGCCGCTGACAGCGACACCGCGAGATACTGGCCCGACCGCAGGCCCGACGGGCCGGTCCGGTCGAACACCCACTGCACCGGCGAGTCCACCCCGGCCGCGAACGGCAGCCGGGTCACCCGCCGGTCGTAGATCACGTGCACGTTGACGATGGGTGAGGTGGCGAGCTCGCGCCACTGCGCCGGACCCGGCCCGCCTGCCGTGACCGTGCCGCCCGGCACCAGCCGCGCCGCGACGTGCGGCGGCACCGCCAGCACGACACCGTCGGCCTCGATGGCCGCCTCCGCACCGCGTTCGGTCAGCCGCACCCGGAACCGGCCGCCGGGCTCCCCGGCCGCCCCGGCATCCGGGTGCGCACCGCTCCCCGGCGCCAGCGCCTCCACCGCGACCGCCTTCGCGCCCAGCCGCACCTGCCCGCCCAGCCGGGCCAGCAGCGTGCCGGCGGCCCGCCCGTGCAGGTCGCCGAGCGGGATCGCGGGCACCCCGATGTCGGCCGCGTCCCTGGCCCCCAGCAGCGCGGTCTTCACCACGGTGGCGGCCAGCGCGAGATTGGCGTCATCCCCGGCCACGTTGAGCGCGGACACGGTGAACAGGTCCCACAGCAGCCGCCTGGTGCGCTCGTCCTGGCCCCGGGCCGCGAGCCAGTCGCCCAGCCGCACCTGGTCCAGGTCCTCCCGCGCCGGGTTCAGGGCTGCCATCGCGAGCGCTGCCTGCCCCACCCGCATCCGCTGGGTGACGGACAGGAAGCTGTAGCCGGTGAGGGCCTTGCCCATGTGCAGCGGCCCCGGCAGTGCGGTCCGGCGCAGCCGGGCCCGGCCTCCCGGCCGGAGCACGGTGACGTCGAACCGGTCCTGGAGGCTCACCGCCCCGGTCATGCCGAGCCGGGCGAGCAGCCCGCGGTAGGCGGTGCAGCACCGCAGGAACACGTGCTGGCCGTTGTCCACCACCAGGCCGCCGCGGCTGAACGAGCAGGTGGCACCGCCTAGCCGGGGCCTGGCTTCCAGCACGGTGACATCGGCTCCGGCCTCGCGCAGCGCGATCGCGGCGGTGATGCCGGCCAGGCCGCCGCCGATCACGACCACCCCGGCGCGCCCGCTCACCGCGCCGCCCCATTGCTGGCTGCCCGTGGCGGGCCGGGCTTCCCGGTGCCGCGCGGATGATGAGCCATCGCCAGCGAGCGTGCCGCCACCATGGCCTTCTCCCGTGCGGACAGGGAGACCCGGCGTTCCAGCACGGCCCGCGGGGCGGCAGCGATCCGCTCCAGAAGCCGGAAGTAGATGCCGGCCATCGCCCCGGCGGAAGCCGCACTACGCCAGTCGAGCAGCGGCATCAGTGTCAGGCCCTTCGAGTACCACTCGCTGGCGCGTTCTGCCTCGAACTCCACCAGCGCGGTCAGGCGGTCACCGTTGGCGCCCTCGCCCGCCCCGTTCCTGGCCGAACCGTTCTCCAGCGAGCAGCCGAAGCGCTCGAAGTCCTCGGCGGGCAGGTAGATCCGGCCGCCCAGGTAGTCCTCGCGGATGTCCCGCAGGATGTTCGTGAGCTGCAGCGCGACCCCGAGCGCGTCGGCGAGCGGGGCGGCGGTGGCGATGTCGGCCGTGCCGAACACGCCCAGCGAGAGCCGCCCGATCGAGCCCGCGACGCACCGGCAGTAATGCAGCAGGTCGTCGAAGGTGGCGTAGCTGGTGCCGCGGACGTCCGCCTCACAGCCGTCGATGAGCTCGCCGAACGCGGCGAGCGGGATCTCGAACCTGGCCGCGGCGTCGGCCAGCGCGACCAGTACCAGGTCATCGGGCGGGGCACCGGTTCCCGGTGTGCCGTTCCCGTCCAGCGCGGTCACACTGGCCCGGGCCTGTGCCAGCGCGGTCAGCTTGGCCTGCGGGGGCAGGTCCCCGTCGCCGATGTCGTCGATGCGGCGGGCGAAGGCATAGACCGCCGCCAGCGCCTGCCGCTTGCCGGCCGGGAGCAGGCGGATGCCGTAGGAGAAGTTCCTGGCCTGCGACCAGGTGATCTCCTCGCAGTGCCGGTAGGCAGCGTGGACGCCGGGGTCCTCATCTGCCGGTCGCATAGGCCCTCACCAGTTCGGCGGCGACCCGGTGCTTGCCGGGCCGCGGGGTGGCACGCAGCACGTCGTGGCCGCTGGCGGCGATCGCGGCCAGCGCGGCCCGGCCGCCGGCCACATAGCCGGCCACGGCGACCCTGGCCGCGCCCCTGAGCGTGCCGACGATCGGTGCGCCGGCGTCCAGCAGTGCCCGGGCACGCTGTTCCTCGAACGCCATCAGCGCCCGGACCTGCGGAGCCGCCCGCGGCGCGGCGAGATCGCTCTCGGTGCAGCCGAACCGGTCCAGGTCCTCCTGGGGCAGGTAGATGCGGCCAGCCCGCAGGTCCTCGGCCACGTCCTGCCAGTGCTCGGCCAGCTGGAGCGCGGTGCACACCTGATCGGACAGGGCCTCCCGCTCGGGGGTCGCGGCACCGAAGACGTGCAGCACGATCCGGCCGACCGGGTTGGCGGAGAGCCGGCAGTAGGCGAGCAGGTCGTCGTAGACCGGGTAGCGCGAGACCACCTGGTCCTGGCGGTTCGCCTCGATCAGGTCGAGGAACGGCTGAGCCGGGATCTGGCAGGCCACCACGGTGGCGGCCAGTGCACGGACGACGGGCAGCCGGGGGGCGTCCTCGCCTTCCCCGGCAGGCTTCCCCGGAGCGGACGAGGGCACCAGCCGGTACAGCCGCCTGAGGTCGGCTTCGAGTTCGTCGAGCAGGCCAAGCCGCTCCGCGGGCGCCGCCTCGTCACCCATGTCGTCGGCGGTTCGCGCGAACCCGTACACCGCCGCCAGGTGCCCCCGGTACCTGCGGGGGAGCAGGCGCAGGGCCACCGGGAAGTTCTCCGCTGCCGCCTGGCCGGCCGCCTGGGCCCCGATCGCCGCGGCCGAGGTGCTCGTGTCCCCGGCCGCGCGGTATCCGCCTGCTCGCGTCGTGTCCGGGGTCACACCCCTATCCCTTCATAGTTCGCAGTCAAATGCAAACAATGACATGGGCGTCACCTGACATACGCGTCGTAGAACAGGTGAAAGCATGTCCCCGGCCCGCCTCACGGCCAGGCGAAGGAGTATACATTGCCGGGGATTAGGGCCGGGCCCGACCCTCGATAACGGTCTATGGACAGTTTCCGTACCCATTGCGGGTAATGCGAAACGCATTTGTAACACCGCGTTGGCCGTCCGTGCACTGGCCTGGTTTAACCTGCATCACCACAGGTCACAGGCATGCCGCGGCACCGATGGGGCCGCAGGCAGGTGCCGGCGGTGGCGCGTTCCTGCGCCGCACTGGGCGCCGGAACGCCGGGCCGCATCTCCTGGCACCAAATTGCCCGCCTGCTGGCAGCGCCCCGGCGCGGGCGGGCTGGGCCGTTCTGCTGGTATTCACTGACGCTCACGTCAGATAAACACTGACGCGAGCGTCATATTAACGGAGCGCATCCGGGTTTTCACTGACGTGCGCGTCATATTCCGGCGGGCCGTGAATTCACCGGTCAGTTTCGCCAGATGAGGGCGAGGGCGCAGTCATCCCCGCCGTCTGTGCCGCTCTGCATGGCCCGGACCAGGTCGGCGGCACCGGTCCGGAACCCGGTGCCCACCAGCCGGTCGGCCTCCCCGAGCAGGCGGTCGGTCCCGTAGTCGATATCCCGGCCCGGGGCCTCCACCAGGCCGTCGGTGTAGAGCATGAGCGCGTCGCCGGGGCGCAGGGCGCCGCGCTCGGGAACCAGGCGCAGGTCGGCCACGACTCCCAGCACGATCCCGCGGGCCTGCGTGATCCGCCAGGTCCCGCTGCTGGCATCGAAGTGGGCCGCTGGCGGGTGCCCGGCGGAGGACACCACGAACTCGCCGGTGGTGAGGTCGAGCGCGAGGTGGACGGCGGTGACGAAGCCCTCCGTCATCGCCGACCGGCGCAGGTAGGCGTTGCAGGCGGGCAGGAAGCCCTCCTGCGGCACCGAGCCGAGCAGGCCGCCGAACGCACCCGACAGCAGCAGCGCCCTGGTCCCCGCGTCCACCCCTTTGCCGGCCACGTCGACCAGCGCGACCTCCAGGGTCTTCCCGTCACAGGCCGACACCACGAAGTCGCCGCCGAACGATGACCCGCCGGCTGGCTTGAGCACCGACACCGACCCCCAGCCCTCGGGAAGCTCGGGCAGCGTCCCCTGGGCGCGGATCCGGTCCCGCAGCTCGATCAGCATCTGGTTGCCCCGCATCCCCTGCATGCCGAGCTTCTTCCTGGTCCGCGCCAGCACGTCCGCGACCAGCGCGGTGACCACGATGGTGGCGATCAGCCCCGGCCCTGCCTGGCCCTCAAGCGCGTCGTAGGCGAGGCCCAGGGCGATGATCGCGAACAGGATGCGCAGCGCCCGCGGCCACAGCAGCAGTCCCCCGGCCAGCACCGGCAGGATCAGCAGGCCCGGCGAGAACCATTCCTCCGAGATCTCGACCGCCGCCACACTGATGACCACGGTTGCCAGCGCGAGGCCCAGCGCCAGCCGCCGGTTCCGGGTGATCAGCTGGCGCTTCACGAACCCGCTCACCCTGCTCGCGGCGGCACGGGCGGCGAGCACGGACCGGGACCAGCCACGCACAACCATGATGGCGGCACTGTATCGGGCCGCCGGGGGATCTGGAACCCGGCACTACCTACCCCGCGCCCCCGCCGGATAATCCCTTGGCGCTTGCCGGGTCACCCGGGTAGGAATGCGAGCATGGCCACCCCATACCCGATCCGCCCGGTCACCGAAGACGAGCTGCCCGCACTGTTCGCCGTCGACGAGCACGCTTTCCACACCGCACCGCCGACCGAGACGCACCTCGCCCGCCTGCATGCCCGGCTGGAGTACGACCGCACCCTGGCCGCCTTCGACGGGGACACCATGGTCGGCACCGCTGGCGCGTTCAGCTTCCGGATGTGTGTGCCCGGGGCGCTGACCGCGGTGGCGGGGGTCAGCCTGGTCGCGGTGCTGCCCTCGCACCGGCGCCGCGGCATCCTCTCCTCGCTGATGCGCCGGCAACTCGGCGACCTGCACGAACGGGGCGATGCCGTGGCCGCGCTGTTCGCGTCGGAAGCCCGGATCTACGGGCGGTACGGCTACGGCCGCGCATCCTGGCAGGCCAGCTACGGCCTGCGTGGCGGCGAGGGCGCGCTGAGGGCCGGGGCGCCGGCCGACGGCGCGCTGTGGCTGCGGATCACCGAGCCGCAGGCCGCCCGTGCCGAACTGGCCAAGGTCTACGACACGGTGCTGGCGGAACGCCCTGGGTTCTTCGCCCGCAACGACGCCTGGTGGGACCGGGCGGTCGCCGACGACCCGGAGCACCGCGATGGGGCCAGCCCGCTGCGCTGCGTCATCGCCGAGGACCCGGCCGGCCCGCGCGGGTACGCGCTGTTCTCCGGCCGCGAGCGCTGGGACGAGGCCTATTTCCTGCCGGACGCGGCCATCGAGGTCCGCGAGGTGATCACCGCGGACCCGGCCGCCACCGCCGCGATCTGGGCCGACCTGCTCAGCCGGGACCTGACCACCGAGTTCCATATCGGCCTGCGGCCGGTGGACGATCCGCTGCTGCACCTGCTGGCCGACCCGCGCCGGGTCCGGGCCCGGATCAGCGATGGCCTGTGGGTCCGGCTGGTGGACGTCGGCGCCGCACTGGCCCAGCGGCGTTACGCCTGCCCGGTCGATGTGGTCATCGAGGTGACCGACGACACCTGCGGCTGGAACCAGGGCCGCTGGCGGCTCACCGCCGGGCCCAGCGCACCGTCCGGGCCCAGCGCACCGTCCGGGCCCGGCGCAGTCTCCGGAGCCGCCACCTGCGAGCGGACGAACGCACCTGCCGACATCGAGATGCCGGCCCATGCGCTGGGCGGCGCCTACCTCGGGGGCACCCGGCTGGGGCCGATGGCGGCCGCCGGGCTCGTCACCGAGCTGACGCCGGGCTCCCTGGCCCGCCTGTCCACCGCCCTGTCCTGGGACCCGGCCCCCTGGTGCCCCACGATCTTCTGAGCCCGCGCAGTTTCCATGATCATGGTGGGTTTTCTGCGCATAGAGCCGAAAAGCCACCACGATCATGAAGGGACCCGGGCCGGCCGTGCGACACTGGGCTGCGGAGGCCGTGATGCCGGGGATGAAGGTCACACTGAGCGCCGCGATGCGGGCCAGGGATGTGTCCCGGCCACTGCCGCATCATCAGGCCGACGCGCAGGCGAGCGTCGCGGACTGGCCCGCGGTGCGCCCGGCACCGCCGCCGCGCAGCTCCCGCGACAGACCCGGCCGCAAGCCCGCCGCCCCCTCCACCGAGCAGCCACACCGCAGCCTGGTTCCGCGTCCCGGCCGGCAGGCGATCTCCGCCAGGCCGCAGCCCCCTGCCCTCCCGCCGAGCCCCAGCAGCCGCAGCAATGCTGGTAGCCCCAGCGTCCCTGGCGGTCCCCGCACAGCCGCCGCCTCCCCGGCAGCCGAGCCACCAACCGGCACTTCCCAGCCTGCCTCTGCCCAGCCCGGCTCAGGCCAGCCCGGCGCATCACAGCCCGGCTCGGGCCAGCCCGGCACCTCGCGCCGTAAGCGGGTCCGGCGGCGGCGCAGGTTAGGGTCCCGGCGATCACTCGCCGGGCAGCGGCGGCAGGTCGCCGGACTCCTCGTAGCCACTGATCATCGCGATCCGCCGTCCGTGCCGGGCCTCGCCCGAGAATGGCGTCGCCAGGAACACCCGCGTGAACTCGATCGCGTCCGCCGCCGGGTGCATCCGCGCGCCCAGGCTCAGCACGTTCGCGTCGTTGTGCAGCCGGGCCAGCCGGGCCGTCTCCTCGCTCCACGCCAGCGCCGCCCGGATCCCGCTGATCTTGTTGGCGGCGATCTGCTCCCCGTTGCCCGATCCGCCGATCACGATGCCCAGGCTGCCCGGGTCGCCGGCCACTCCCGCCGCCGCCCGCATGACGTACGGCGGGTAGTCGTCCTCGCCGTGGTAGGAGGCCGGCCCGCAGTCAGTGACCTGGTGGCCCTCCGAAGCGAGCCAGCTGACCAGCACCGACTTCAGCTCGAACCCCGCATGATCAGATCCCACATAGACCCGCACGCGCGCCAGTCTGGCACGCCCCACGAGCCAGCCGCATTGCCAGTCCGGGCTCGGCGAGGACGTATCACGGATTGCGTGACCACAAACCGCCACAAGATGGACGCGATCCTGACTGAAAGTCGTGAAACGTCGCTGCCAACAGGCCAGGGCTGGGGCAGGGGATAAAAGCGGGGCAGAAGTGGCAGGAGCGGCGCGGGCTGCCAGTCCCGGCGCGGACCCAGTGCGGCTTCCCCCGGGCGGAAGCGGGCGTAGCGTGCCGGCCCCAGCCGCAGGCCCAGCGCGCCTCGGGCACTACCCGGGAAGCAGCAACAGCCCAGTGCCAGCCCGCGGAGCCTGGGGGGAAGCCGCCCCTCTCGCGGGGCGGGCTCAGTCGAACACCGGCTCCCGCGTCCGGCTGCGCTTGAGCTCGAAGAACCCGTCAGTCGACGTCACCAGCATCACGCCGTCCCACAGCCGTCCCGCCGCCTCGCCGCGCGGGATCGGGGACACCACCGGCCCGAAGATCGACGTGCCGTTCATCGAGATCACCGGCGTGCCGACCTCGTACCCGACCCGTTCCATGCCGTCGCGGTGCGAAGCCCGCAGCGCGTCGTCGTACTCGGTGGAGTCCATCGCGTCCGCGAGCCCAGCCGGCAGCCCCACCTCGGCCAGCGCCGACTCGATGGTCGCCCGGTCACGTTCGGCCTTCTCGTGATGGAACCGGGTGCCCAGCGCGGTGTACAGCGGGCCGAGGACCTCCGGGCCGGCCGTCTGCTCCGCCGCCATGCACACCCGCACCGGGCGCCATGCGGTAGCCAGGAAGTCCCGGTAGCGTTCGGACAGGTCGTCCTTACCCTCGTTGAGCACGGCCAGGCTCATCACGTGCCAGTGGGGCTGGACCGGGCGCACGGCGGTCACCTCCAGCAGCCAGCGCGAGGTGATCCAGGCCCAGGGGCACAGCGGGTCAAACCAGAAATCGACTGGGGTCGGCGCCTGCTCGGCCAACGTTCCTCTCCTTCGGGAAGAGTTAGCGGGGGCGCAGCCACACCCCCCGCGAGCATCACCGGAAGGCGCGGCCACCGTTGCGTGCAACCGGGCCGATCCTCCCCGCATTCCGCGCGGCATGGCAGGATCGGAACGGCTGGATACGGAAGGACTATGACCGTGGCGCACAATCTCACCCGTAACGAGGCTCACGACCGGGCACGGCTGCTCACGGTCGCCTCGTACCGGGTGGAGCTCGATTTCACCGGGGACGAGGAGACGTTCTCCTCCACGACCACGGTGACGTTCAGCTGCGCACAGCCGGGCGCGGCTACCTTCATCGACCTGACCGCCCCGGCGGCAGGCGAGATCACCCTCAACGGCGAGCCGGTCCCGGCGGGGGCGTTCGACGGCGACCGCGTCACGCTGGCGGGCCTGGCGGCGCAGAACGAGCTGCGGGTGGTGGCGGCGTGCGCCTACTCCCGCAGCGGCGAGGGGCTGCACCGGTTCGCCGATCCCTCCGACGGCGGCGTCTACCTGTACTCGGACCTGGAGACCTTCGACGCGCACCGGGTGTACGCCTGCTTCGACCAGCCCGACCTCAAAGCCACCTACGAGCTGACGGCCCGGGCGCCCAGCGGCTGGCAGGTGGTCTCCAACATGGCGCCGGACGTGACCGGCGAACCGGCTGGCGACAGCGCCGTGCGCTGGCATTTCCCGCCGTCGCCGGTGATGCCCACCTACATCACGGCGGTCGCCGCCGGCCCGTACCACGTCGTCCGGGCCGAGCACGACGGCATCCCGCTGGGCATCTTCTGCCGGCAGTCGCTGGCGCAGTACCTGGATCCCGGTGAGATCTTCGAGGTGACCCGGCAGGGGTTCGACTACTTCCACCGGCAGTTCGCCCTGCGCTACCCGTTCGGCAAGTACGACCAGCTCTTCGTGCCCGAGTACAAGGCGGGGGCGATGGAGAACGCGGGCTGCGTGACGTTCCTGGAGGACTACATCTTCCGCTCCCGGGTCACCGACTTCGCCCGCGAGAACCGGGCGCAGACGATCCTGCACGAGATGGCGCACATGTGGTTCGGTGACCTGGTCACCATGCGCTGGTGGGACGACCTGTGGCTGAACGAGTCCTTCGCGACCTGGGCGGGCACCATCTCCCAGGCCGAGGCCACCCGCTGGAGCAACGCCTGGACCACGTTCGCGCAGCTGCACAAGGCGTGGGCCTACCGCCAGGACCAGCTGCCTTCCACCCACCCGATCGCCGCCGACATCCCCGACATCGAGGCGGTCGAGGTCAACTTCGACGGCATCACCTACGCCAAGGGCGCCTCGGTGCTCAAGCAGCTGGCGGCCTACGTCGGGATCGACAACTTCCTGGCCGCCGTCCGCCACTACTTCGGCCAGCACGCCTGGTCCAACGCGACGCTCGGCGACCTGCTGGCCGCCCTGGAACAGGCCTCCGGCCGGGATCTGGTGTCCTGGTCCAAGGCATGGCTGGAAACCGCCGGGGTGAACACGCTGCGGCCCGATGTCCAGGCCGGCGCCGACGGGGTGTTCACCTCCTTCGCCGTGGTCCAGGAGGCCCCGGCCGCCCATCCGGTGCTGCGCCCGCACCGGATCGCGATCGGCCTGTACGACCGCGTGGACGGGACCGGCCTGGTCCGCAGGCACCGGGCCGAGGTTGACATCGCGGGCGAGCGCACCGAGCTGCCGGAGCTGGCCGGGCACCGGCGGCCCGACCTGGTGCTGGTGAACGATGACGACCTCAGCTACGCCAAGATCCGGCTGGACAGCCAGTCGATGCGCTTCCTCATCGGCCACATCGGGGAGTTCGCCGAGCCGCTGCCCGCCGCGCTGTGCTGGTCGGCCGCGTGGGACATGTGCCGGGACGCCGAACTGCCCGCCCGCGACTATGTCCGCATGGTGGTCGACGGCATGGACTCGGTCACCGGGATATCGGTGCTGCAGACCCTGCTGCGGCAGGTCAGCACCGCGGTGCGCCGGTACACCGACCCGGCCTGGCGCAGCGAGGGCCTGGCGCTGCTGGCCGGGGCACTGGGTGACCTGGCGCGGCGCGCCGAGCCCGGCTCGGACCGCCAGCTCGCCTACCTGCAGGCCTTTGCGGGGGTGGCCACCGGGGAAGCCGATCTCGCGTTCCTCGCCGGGCTGCTCGACTCCTCAGCCGCGCTGGCGGGCCTGGCGGTGGACACCGAGCTGCGCTGGCGGCTGCTGCACCGGCTGGTCAGCCGGGAGGCCGCCGGGCTGCCTGCGATCGACGCGGAGCTGGGCCGCGACGCCACTGACGCGGGCGAGCGGCATGCGGCCGCCTGCCGCGCCGCGATCCCGGACGCTGACGCCAAACAGGATGCCTGGCAGCAGATCGTCAGCGGCACGCTGCCCAATGCCGTGTTCCGCGCGGTGCTGGGCGGCTTCGCCGACATCGACCAGCCTGACCTGATGGCCCCCTACCAGGAGCGCTATTTCGAGGCGGTCGGCCGTGTCTGGCAGGACTGGAGCTCGGACATGGCCCAGTGGTTCGTGATCAATGGCTACCCGACGACCGGCAGCCGGGCGGTGATCGAGGCGACCGACGCCCTGATGGAGCGGGAGGACCCGCCGGCCGCGCTTCGCCGCCTGCTCACCGAGGGCCGGGACGGCGCGGAGCGGGCCCTGCGCTGCCAGGAACGCGACCGCCAGGAACGCTGACCCCGCTGACCCCGCTGACCCCGCTGACCCCGCCGGCCCGGCTGGCCGGGCTGACCGCGGCGGCAACGGCCCGCACCCCGGGGTGGCCGGGCAGGTCCTCCAGCAGCACGGGCCGGCCCTCGCCGTCGCCGAGCGGGATCCGCCAGTTCGGGTACTCGGTGGTGGTGCCGGGCAGGTTCTGCGGGCGCCGCTCGCCGACCGCGTCGGCCAGCGAGACCCCGACCAGGGCGGCCGGGGTGCGGGCGAGATAGGCGTAGAGCGCCACGGTGAACCGGGCAGGGTCCCGCGCCAGGCCCGGCCCGGCCAGCCCTTCGGCGGCCAGGGCGTCCCGCCAGGCCAGCATGGCCGCCTGCGCGGCGCCGCGTTCAGCAGCTGGGTCTGTGGTGAGCAGCCCCAGGCCTGCCCGGAGCGTGACCTGCTCGCCGGTGACGAAGGCGGCTACCGGCGGGACGTCGTGGGTGCCGACCGTGGCCAGGCAGCGGCGGCGCCATTGCCCGGGCGGGCGGGGACGGCCGTCCCGGCCGCGCTCGAACCAGAGCATGGAGGTGCCGAGCACGCCGGCGGCGGCCAGGTAGTCGCGGACCCAGTCCTCGACCGTGCCGAGGTCCTCCCCGATCGCCAGCGCGCCCGCCCGCGCGGCCTCGCCGGTGAACACGCCGGTCATGGCCTCGTGTGGGTAGCGGACGTAGGTGCCGCGGTCCGGGGTCATGCCGGCCGGCACCCACCAGAGCCGGAACAGGCCCATCACGTGGTCGGCCCGCAGCCCGCCCGCGCTGGCGAAGGCAGCCCGGACCAGGCCGGCCAGCGGCTGGTAGCCGGCCGCGGCGAGCCGGCCCGGGTGCCAGGGCGGCTGGCCCCAGTCCTGGCCCCGCTGGTTGAACTCGTCGGGCGGCGCACCCACGCTGACCTGCCGCACCAGCACGTCCGCGTAGGCCCAGGCGTCCGCGCCGCCCGGGTGCGCCCCGACGGCCAGATCGGCGATGATCCCGATCCGCATGCCCGCCGCCCGCGCCGCCCCCTGGGCGGCCGCGCGCTGCTCGCCGGCGATCCATTGCAGCCAGGCGTGGAACCTCGCTTCCCCGCCGAGCCGCTCCCGTTCCTTCGCAACAGCGGCAGAACGTATGCTCTGCAGCGGCCCCGGCCACTCCCGCCAGTCGGGCCCGTGAGTTTCGGCTAGCGCACACCAGGCCGCCCAGTCGGCGAGCGGCTGGCCCTCGCCGACCCGGAACCGCTCGAAGGCGGCCAGCCGGGCCGGGCTCAGCGGCTGGGCGTAGACGATCTCCAGGGCGGCGCGTTTGGCCTGCCAGACGGCGTCGCGGTCGATGAGGCCGCCGCTGGCGCTGGCGGCGCGCAGCGGGGCGGCCAGGGAGTCGATCCGGCGCCTTTGCGCGGACGGCAGCTGGGCGTACTCGCCGATGTCCTCCACCCGCAGATACAGCGGGCTGATGAAGCGCCTGCTCATCGGCAGGTAGGGGGAATGGCTGAGCGGCGGGGCTGGCTCGCCCGCGTGCAGCGGGTTGATGAGCACGAAGTCGGCGCCCAGCTCGCGGGCGCTCCAGCTGGCCAGGTCGGCCAGGTCACGCAGGTCGCCGTAGCCCCAGGACGCGCGGGAGCGCAGCGAGTACAGCTGGACGGTGAACCCCCAGGAGCGGGGCGGGGGTGGCGGGGCGGTGGCGGGCCCCGCCTGGCGGGCCCCCAGCGCCCCGCCAGGCGGACGGGGCCGGGGAGAGCCGGCCATGGCGGCGAGGACGGCGTGCAGGGTCGGCTCGCCTACCTGGACCCACCGGCCGTGCCAGTCCCGGTAGGAGGTCGCCACCCCGTGCGCCTGCGCCTCGCGCCGCAGCTGGTCCAGGGTCACCCTGTCATGATCCACGCCCGGCCCGGCCCGCGGGCGGCCGGGTGGGCGCGCGATCAGAGGCTGCTCTGGCTGACGGCGACGTCGTCGAGGGCGATGTCGTAGGTGCGGCCGGTGACGTTGTCACCGAGCTGGACCATGGCGATCGGCGTGGTGCCCAGGTTCTGCCCGGTCAGGGTGAGGTCCGGCACCTGGGTGCCGTCGAGGGATACATCCAGGCTGCTGGTGGTGCCGTTGATCAATGCGTGCAGGGTCACCAGGTGCCAGCTGCCGGTGGGCATGGCGGTGGCACTGTAGGTGGTCACGCTGCCCACGTCGTTGCGCAGAGCCAGCTTCCCGCTGGAGTTGACGTACACGTAGACGATCGAGGACCCGCTGCTGGTGCGGAAGCTGAAGAACGCACCCGAGGTGGAGTGGCTGACCACATCCACCCACGCCTGCGCCCACAGCTCGGTGTAGCTGCCGCCCAGGCTCACCCGCGCATAGGTGCCAGACCCGGTGCTGGTCTCCTCGGCCGCGTACGTGCCGCTGTGCACCAGGCTGGACTGCACGGAGATCGCCCCGGTCACCGACGTCCAGTTGGACAGGTCGCCGGTCTCGAACCCGTCGGAGAACAGCGGCGCTCCCGGTGCCGGTGTGGTCACCTGCGTGGTGTTCCCGGTGGTGTGGTTGCCGGCCGCGTCGTAGGCGGTGATCGCGTAGGTGTAGGTGGTCGACGCCGACACCGTGGAGTCGGTGTAGCTGGTGCCGGTTGTCGACCCGATGTCGGTCCCGTTGCGGATGATGTCGTAGCGGACCACGCCGACGTTGTCGCTGGCGGGGGTCCAGGTCAGCCCGACGCTGGAGCTGGTCAGGCTGGTCACCGTGGGAGCGCCGGGAGCGCCGGGCGGGGTGGTGTCCAGCAGCGGGTTGGTCTGGCTGACGTCGGCGTCGTCGAGGGCGATGGTGTAGGTGCGGCCGGTGACGTTGTCGCCGAGCTGGACCATGGCGATCGGTGTGGTGCCCAGGTTCTGCCCGGTCAGGGTCAGGTCCGGCACCTGGGTGCCATCCAGCGACACGTCGACGCTGCTGCTGGTGCCGTTGATCAATGCGTGCAGGGTGACCAGGTGCCAGCCGCCGGTGGGCATGGCGGTGGTGCTGTAGGTGGTCACGCTGCTCACGTCGTTGCGCAGAGCCAGCTTCCCGCTGGAGTTGACGTACACGTAGACGATCGAGGACCCGCTGCTGGTGCGGAAGCTGAAGAACGCACCCGAGGTGGAGTGGCTGACCACATCCACCCATGCCTGCGCCCACAGCTCGGTGTAGCTGCCGCCCAGAGTCCGGCGGGCATAGGTGGCCGACCCGGTGCTCGTCTCCTGCGCGGCAAAGCTGCCGGAGTGCGCCAGGCTGGACTGCACGGAGATCGCCCCGGTCACCGACGTCCAGTTGGACAGGTCGCCGGTCTCGAACCCGTCGGAGAACAGCACCGACCCACCGTTGACCGGCACATTGGCCCCGGTGGTGTTGCCGGCCAGGTCGCGGGCCTCGACCTGGTAGGTGTAGCCGGTGCCGCTGGTGGCGGTGGAGTCGGTGTAGCTGGTCACGCCCGGGCCCACGGTGGCCAGGTAGGTGCCGTTGCGGTAGATGTCGTACGCGCTGACCGCGATGTTGTCGGTGGCCGAGGTCCAGTTCAGCGTCACGGCGCCGGAGTTCCCCTGGCTGCCGGTAAGGCTGCCGGGCGCGGACGGCGGGGTGGTGTCGGGGGCGAAGTTGTAGGTCTGGACGTCGAAGGTGTTGCCCTTGGAGTCGGTCGGGGTGACGGTGACGTTCGTGCCGTTCACGGTCACCTTCAGGAAGTGGTAGACCTGCGAGTCGCTGGCCGGCGCGGATGCCGCCCCGCACGAGGTGCCCTTGCTCTGGGCGTAGTACCAGCCCACGGCGTAGGCGTCGGTGGTCGAGCACTGGCTGAGCCCCACCGCGCTGGCCGACGCGCCGCCACCGCCGGTGACGTAGCTGGTCACCCCGCCGGGGGTGGCGATGGTGCGCTGGTAGTCGTGGGCGTGGCCATTGAAGGCCAGCTGGACGCCATTGTCATGCAGCAGCTGCTCCAGGCTGCCGCTGCTGCCCGGAGTGTTGTCCAGGTAGGGGTCGGTGGGCTCGCCGGTGGCGTCGGAGTGCAGCGGGAAGTGGAAGAACGCGAACTTCAGCCCGCCGGGGTGGGCGGCCAGGTCGGCGGCCAGCCACTGGTACTCCAGTGACGACGCCGTCCAGTGCGCGTCGTGGTCCACCTGGTAGCTGGCGCACGGGCTGCCGCACGCGCCGCCGGTGGCGCTCCCGACGTTGTTGTTCCCCCACGACGCGTCCAGCATGTAGAACCGCACCCCGCCGGTGGAGAACGCGTAATAGTCCGTGGGGTAGCTGGCGGGGGCGTTGCCGTCGATCGAGGGATAGCTCACCATCGTGTACACGCCGCTCGAGCCGCTGACCGTGGCGGCCTCCGGCCACTCCTGCAGGAACGTCGCGTTCTGCCCGTGGTTGCCGCTGACCGGGAACACCGGCAGGCTCTGGCCCGGGATCGCCCAGTACGACGGCCCGAACACGCCGCTGATGTTCACCCCGCTCTGGTTGAGATCCCCGTACTCGGTCTGGGTGCCGCCGGGATAGGCGATGTCCCCCACCGAGACCGCGAACTGGGCGCCGCTGGCAGCCAGCCCAGCGTCCACCCCAGCCTGGTTGGTGTTGACCGCGCCGTTGTTCACGTTGCTGTTGGTGGTGTCGCCCCAGTCACCGAACACGTCGAACGTCAGCGGCTGGGTGCCGCCAGCCGCCTGCACGGTGGTGAACGGCGGCGATGCGTTCGACCCCAGCAGGTCCACCGACCCGTCGGTGATCCGGTAGCAATATGCCGTGCTGGCCGACAAACCGGTCACCGCCACCGAATTCAGGTACTCGGTGACGCCATTCACGGTGATCGGCGTGCCGAGGGTGGACGAGGTTACCGAATTCGCGGTGCAGCTGCCCGTAGGGCCGTATTCGACCGTCCCCTTGTTCTGGGTCGTGGTAGCCCAGCTCACCTGCACCGACGAGGTGGTCAGGTCGGTCAGCCACGGCGCCCGGGTCAGTTCCGAGCTGGCACCGGGCAGGCTCGCCAGGGCGGTGGCCGGCAGCGCCAGCAGCCCCCCAGCCACGAGCATCCCGGCAGCCAGGACGTATCCGGCCCTGCGCAGCGATCGTTTCGGCATCTGTCCGGCCTCCCCAGGCCCCGGGGCGGGGCCTCGTCAATCCCCACGCGGTTCGCCAGCCGGCCGGTGGTCACCATCAATCCCGCTTCATGATCTTCTTTTCAGATGCCAGCCGAACAGCCCTATTAAGTCCGTACCTCGCGGGCTTTGGGCCGTCAAGAGGCCCGGCTGTTTCACGCGGGCCTTTAGGCGGGATTGAAAAGGATTGAATGGATTAGGAATAGATAAGCCTAAATATCCCGAAATCCTGTGACGGGGATGCCCTCACGTCACACCGGCAGCACCGGGGACAGTGCCGGGACCGTGGGGACGGCAGGCGGAACACCGGCGGTGATCGCACGAGGATCGCTTCTCTCGGTAATCTGTCTGTAACTCTTTGTAGTCACACCTGCCGGGGCCGTCCTCACGCAGCCGTTCGCTGGTGGCGCCGGCGCCATCCGGAGGGACAGCGTGGGGCTCGACCCTTCTCACCTGCCACGGCAGGGGAGCCCGGTAGCCGAACTGGACGTGGTACGGCCGCGGCCACCGCTGTGGGACACCAGCCGGGCAGGCCGGCCTGCCCGGCTGCCGGGCACAGCCCGGCGGTGGGCACCACTGCTGCCCGCCGGGCTCACGCTGGCGGTGACGCTCTGGCAGATCCAGGTTCCTTCCTTCTGGCGGGACGAGGCCGCGACCCTGTCCGCCACCCAGCGCCCCTTCCTGGACATGGTCCGCCTGC
This sequence comes from Streptosporangiaceae bacterium, assembly GCA_035532275.1. Taxonomy (GTDB): domain Bacteria; phylum Actinomycetota; class Actinomycetes; order Streptosporangiales; family Streptosporangiaceae; genus UBA9676. The sequence goes on from DATKRG010000119.1 coordinate 30,466, forward strand.
TCGGCCACCAGGACGCCGTGCACGGCGCCTACTACGTGCTGATGTGGGCGGTGATCCGGCTCGGCGGTTCCAGTGAGCTGGCTGCCAGGCTGCCCTCGGCGCTGGCCATGGCAGCCGCCGCGGGCGTGGTGGCGGTCCTGGGCCGGCGGCTGGTGTCGGCACGGGCCGGGCTGGCGGCCGGGCTGGTCTTCGCCGTGCTGCCGCCGGTCAGCTGGTTCGGCCAGGACGCCCGGCCGTTCGCGATGGAGACCGCGCTGGCCTGTGTGGCGAGCTACCTGTTTGCCCGCGCCCTCCAGTCCGGGCGGCCCGGGCGGCGGCGCTGGCTGGCCGGGTACATGGCGGTGCTGGTGCTGCTCGGGCTGGCCAACCTGTTCGGGCTGCTGCTGATCGCGGCCCATGCGGTGACCCTCGCCGCGTGGGGGCGCCACCGTGACCGGGCGCTGCTGCGTGGCTGGCTCATCGCCGTCACCGGGGCAGCGATCGTCATGTTCCCGTTCGGGCTGCTCGACTGGACCGAACGCCGCCAGATCGCCTGGCTGCAGGTGGCGGGAATGCCCGCTCCGGTGACCCTGGAGCGGCTGCTCGGCTCGATAGCGCTCGCCCCGGCTATCGCGCTCATCGCGGCGTGCGCGATGGCGGTCAGTGCGCTGGGCGGGCGGGCCAGACTCCGGGCCCGGTGGCCGGCCCGGCTGCTGGCCCTGTGCCTGCCCTGGCTGATCCTGCCGCCCGTCATCCTGATGGCCGTGTCGCAGCTGCAGCCGGTCTACACGTTCCGCTACATCGTGTTCTGCATCCCGGCGGGCGCGCTGCTGGCCGGGATGGCCCTGGCCGCGCTGAGCCGGACCGCGGCGGCCGCCGCGATGCTGCTCATCGTGCTGGTCGGCCTGCCCGCGCAGCTGCCCGAGCGCGGGCCCGCGGGCCACGGCGACGGGCTGCGCCAGCTCGACCAGATCCTCCTCACCCAGCAGCGCCCCGGCGACGTCCTTGTCTACGCCGGCGACGGCGGGCTGCGGGCCTTCGCCGCCGCCTACCCCTACGGCCTCGCCAGAGTCCGCGATGTCTCGCTCGGCCAGGCACCCGCCCAGGCCGGCACGATCGGCGGGACCAACGCGCCGCTCCCGCTGATCCGCCGCCGTCTCGCCGGCGCGAGCCGGGTCTGGGTGCCCGAGATCCTCCGCAGCGAGCCGGCCGGGCTCATCCCGGCCCTGCGCGGGCTGCCGTTCCATCTGGTCCGTGCCTGGGGCGTAGGCGACAACGTCTGGCTCATCCTCTATGCCCGGTCCGGCTGACCGGCTGGCGGCCAGATCTCGTCCAGTTCGTGCAGCCGGACACCAAGCAGGCCTGCCGCGTCCTGGGCGTCGTCGGCGGGCAGGCAGTCCCGCAGCATGATGTCGGTCAGCGGCCACGGCAGGGCCGGGACAACGTGCCCGGCCAGCCTGGCCGCCCAGCCGGGCAGATGCCTGATCCGCACCTGGCCCGGGTTGATGTGCCGCACGAGCTCGTCGAGCGGGTAGGCGCGGGGCCCGGCCAGCCCGAACACGCCCTCCGGGGTGGCCCGGTCCACAATCACCCGGGCCAGGATCTCGGCCACGTCCTCAAGCGCCACCCAGGCATAGCGCTGGGTGCCGGGACCGAGCACCCTGACCACACCCCGGCGCCCGGCCAGCAGGGCCGACACCGTCGGGCCCGGCCGCTCCGGCGGCCCGTAGATGTGGGCGCACCGCAAGATCACCGCCGGAATCCCGGTGCCGAGCAGGAGCTGCTCAGCCTCCCCCTTGTACCGCAGGTAGGGGTTGGCGGACCCGGCCGCGGCCCCGGGGAAGGACAGGAAGATGACCCGGCGGGCCGATGAGTCCGCCAGCGCGGCGCAGGTGGCCGCCACCGTGTCACGGTTGGCCGCCTGGTAGGTGTTGGGACGCCGGGGCAGCAGGGTGCCGGCCAGGTGAACGACGACATCGGCGTCCTTGACCGCGCTCGCCAGATCATCGGCCCGTCCCAGCGGGCGGACCTGCACCCGCTCGCGGGCCAGGCGGCCCCGGGTGGCCAGTCCGACCTGGCCGCTGGCACCCACGATGGTCACGACCGCGCGGGAGCGCCGCGCTGCGGACATGAGGCCCGTCCTCCCTCGCCGCTGGAGTGTCGCCGGCCCGGCTCAGCCGGGAATGATCTTGAGGATCACCGGCGTCCCGCGCGGGTGGCCCAGGTGAAGCGCCTGCTGCACGGCCCGCAGCGGCCCGATGACCAGCAGGTCCAGCCGGTACTTGCGGGCCAGCAGCGCGTGCACCCGGCTGGTCTGCGCGGCCGGGAGCACCTCGGCGCGGGCCCCGACGGGCTCCGCGCGCAGCCGCCCGCTTGCCGTGCAGGGAGCGACCCGCACCTGCGGGTTGCGCCGGATCCGCTTGACCTTCCCGGAGCCGCCGTCGGTCTCGGCCAGCAGGGCGCCGTCTTCCTGGACGAACCATACCGGCGTGGCCACCGGCGTCCCGTCGCGCCGGAAGCTGGTGATGCTCAGATACCTGCCGCCGAATACGCTGGCCGGCCGTGTCTGGCCGCGGTGGTCCGCGCGGCTGGTGAACGCCGCTTCCTCCATGCCCCCACCTCCGTCCCGCTCATGGGGACGTTCCCATTCTCGCTCTCACCCGCCCGCGGGACCGCGGGCGAAGGTCCCGGCCCGGCGGGACCAGTGGTTACCGGGATCCGCGCCCCGGCGTCAGGGCACGGCCCAGCCACAGGCCCGCCAGCGCCTGGATGACCGCTACCAGCAAGGTGACGGCGATGGCGGCCAGCGCCTGTGCGGGCAGGCCCGCGAGCGCGGCGATCTCCCGCGCGACGGGGCCCTCCGGCAGGCCGCGCCGCACCAGCCACCACAGCGCCGCTCCCCAGCCAGCCGCGGCGCCCAGCACCGTGGCCGGGAGCGTGACCCGCAGCCGCCAGCGCCCGTAGTGGGCCGCCACCCCCGCGGCCAGGCCGGCGACGAACGGCAGGAACCACCAGCCCGCCAGGGCGCCCGCCGCGAGCACCGCCACGGTGACCAGCCAGGCGAGCAGCCACAGGACGGCCGGCCCCCGGTGCCGGTCGACCCAGACCGGGTAATGCGGGGCGGACGGGGCCACCGGAGCCGCCGACGGCGCCCCGAGCCGGCCGAGCCGGTAGGAGCCGCGCTTGCCCAGCCTGCGCAGGTCAGCCATGCCAGGCCTCCGCCATCGGCGCACGGCCGCTCATGGCCGCAGGCTCCACCGGACCGGCCCGGCCGCATCCCCGCTGGCGGGGGGCATCGCCAGGTACCGGCCGTTCCACCAGTCCGCCATCTGATCGGTGTACCACGGGGAGGCCGGGTTCTCGCTCTGCCCGCCCGGGTACACGCCCTCGCCGCTGGCAGTCCCGTGCCCGGTCCACGCCACGATCATCCGCCAGCTCGGGCCCTGGTGCGAGACCAGGCCGCCGTCGGCCGCGTTCACGGTCCAGGAGTCGGCGCCGGAAGCGCGCGGCCCGTAACCCAGCCCGGCAGCCTGGGTGACCGACGGGAACTGGCGGCTGTGCAGCCGGCCCCAGGCCCAGCTCGACGGCGCCCCGTGCAGCAGCGCGGACAGGTGCGCCACCGCGGTGGCGAACGCGGCCCGCATCACGGCGGGCGCGGTCCGCCGCGGGCCGCCGGGCGGGCTGAACGCGGGATTGGCCGGGTCGCCGGTGGTCCAGGCGGCGAGCACCTCGTCGAGGCTGAACTGCTGCGGCGAGATCGCCAGACCCTTCCGGTCCTTGTGGACCGGCACGTTGGCCGTCTTCCACCAGGGCTGGAACACCGCGTTCAGGTAGTCGCCCCAGAACGTCCACCACAGCGCCGCGGCAGCCGAGCCCGGAGCCATCGTGGCGTTCCAGCCCCGCAGCAGCCCAGCCGCCGCCTTCTGCTGCGGACTCGGGCGCCCGGCCGCCAGCGCGGCCAGCAGCCGCGGCACAATCTGCCTGGCCAGCGGGTCGGTCACGCTGAGCTGCACCGACGCGAAGCCGGCCGGCCCCATCCCGTGCTGCCCCCGCACCGAGGCGTAGATCTGGCTCGCACGGTAACCCGGGTCGAAGAAGTCCGCGCTGGTGCCGATGTAGTACGGATAAGACGGCCCCACCGGGCGCTGGTTCGCCGTCGCCACCACGTGGCTGGGCGGGTCGTAGACCTGCGGGACGGCCTGGTAGGGGATCACCCCGGCGACGTCGTCGGCGCCGGTCCCGGGCAGCGGCAGCCACGGGTCGCCGTGGCGGACCAGCGGGTAGTAGCCGGCCGAGATCGCCCCGATGTGCCCGCGGTCGTCGGCGTAGACGAAGTTCTGCGACGGCGCCCGCCAGTTCGCCAGCGCCGCCCGGAACTGCGCGAAATCGCTCGCGTGGGTCACACCGATCATCACCGCGATGTCGGGCGATGCAATGCTGCCCATCCAGTCGACCGACGTGGTCTGGCCGGCCTGCGTCATCACCGGGCCGTGCACCGTGAGGTCCACCGTGAGCGGCACCGGGCTGCCACCCCGGACCGGGATCGAGTAGTGCACCTGCCGCATCCGCCGCCAGGCACCCCGCCAGAAATACTGGCCGGGGCGGCTCTTGCTGGTGCGCTCGGTGTAGAACAGCGTGGCCTGGTTCTGGGTGTCCGTGAGCGACCAGGCGATGTGCGCGTTATGCCCGATGAGGACGCCTGGCAGGCCCGGCACCGTGACGCCGGTCACCGACAGGCCCGGCGCGGACAGGGCTGCCTGGTACCAGATCGACGGGACCGTCTGCGGCAGGTGCGGGTCGCCGGCCAGCATCGACGCCGCACCGGCGACTACCGGGCCGTTGGCGGCCCAGGCGTTGCTGTCGGGGAACTCGTGGATCAGGCCGGGGGGCAAGGCGTCGGTCTGGGCGAGGATCGCTTCGGCTGCTCTGGTGGCCGGGGCCGGGACCGGCCCCTTTGATGCGTGAGCCACCGTTGCCGGTGCCCGTGGGGGGGTAGTCGGGGCGAGAGCTTGTGCAGAGGCGAGAGCCTGCGGGGGGATGGGGGCTATGCCTGGGTGTTTGTAGGGGGGTGGGTCGTAGGGGGTGGACTGGGCGGGGGCTAGGACGGGGAACCAGGCCATGGTGTGGGCGGGGCCCAGGGTGTGCTCGAGGAGGGCGTAGTCGAGCGGGGTGGTCGTGTAGTCGAGCTGCTGGGTGAGGACGCCCTGCATGACGAGGCTGTCGATGGGGGTCCAGGCGGTGGGGTAGACGCCGGCGAGTGCGTAGATGGACGGCCAGTCGCCGGTGCTGCGGGCTTGCGTGAGATAGTCGTTGACGCCGCGGGCATACCGGATCAGCACCTGGCCGGCCGGGCTGGTGCGGGGGGTGGCCGCCCACTCGGCCTGGGCGGTGCGCAGGAGACCCAGCCGGAGCTCGAACTTGTCGGTGGCCAGGGCGGCGGAGCCGGCCAGCTGGGATATGCGGCCTTCGCCCAGGCGGCGCTCCAGGTCCATCTCGGTCAGGCGGAACCGGGCATGCAGGTAACCGAGGGCGAGGAACGCGTCGCCGTCATCGGCCGCGTGGATGGATGCGACGCCGTGGCTGGTGAAGACGACCTGGACCGGGTGGGCCAGGCCGGGCAGCGCGAGCGTCTGCGAGTGAGCTGGCTGGCCGCCTGCCGCTGATGCCCAGGCGCCGTGACCCGGGTCGAGTGCCCGGCCGAGCGCGGGCACCGGTCCGTACCCGAACGCGAACAGCGCCAGGACGGCGGCGGACGCGCACAGCGCGGCGAGCGCGTTGAGGCCCCGGCCCACAGTCACGCTGTCACCAGCACCGGCGTCACCCGAACCCCGTCACCGGCGCAGCCTCACCACAGGGCCGGATGGCGGTCCTGCCACGGCCGGGCCGCCTCCACCTGCGCGGACAGCGAGAGCAGGGTGGCCTCGTCCCCCATCCGCCCGGCCAGCATGACGCCGATCGGCAGCCCATCGGCGTTCCAGTACAGCGGCAGGTTCACCGCTGGCTGGCCGGTCACGTTGTACACGGCCGTGTACGGGGTGAACCGCTTCTGCCGTTCGAAGTTCTCGGGTGGCTCAACCTCATCGAAGTAGCCAACCCGCGCAGGCGGCGACGCGAGCGTAGGGGTGAGTACCGCGTCGTATTCGTTCAGTACCGTCCAGGCTCCGCGGACAATGACCTGCAGGTATGCCTGCGCGAAGATGAGCTCGGGGGCGTGCAGGGCCTGCCCCCGCTCGCGCAGGTAGCGGGTGAGCGGCAGCAGCTGGTCCTCGCGTGCGGGATCCACCGGTGCCAGCGTCGCCATCGCATACCAGAGCGCCTCGAAGAAGGGCACCACGTCCGGCCCGAACGGCGGCGCGATGTCCTCCACCTCGTGCCCCAGGCTCGCCAGCAGCACGCTGGCGTCCTCGTAGGCGGCGACGCAGTCGGGATGAACGTCCCCGCCCTCGACCGCGTGCTGCAATGTCCGCCCGATCCGCAGCCGGCCCGGCTCCCGGCGCGCGTGCCCCAGGAAGGTCTCACCGGCCGGCAGCGGCGGCTGGGTGTACATGTCGCCGGGCTGGTTGCCGGTCATCACGTCGAGCAGCAGCGCCGCATCCGCGACGGTGCGGGTCAGCGGGCCGTCCACGCCCAGCCCGACCAGGTCCGGCATCAGCGGCGCGGAAGAGATCCGCCCGCGGGTCGGCTTGATCCCGAACAGGCCGCACACGCTGGCCGGGATCCGGATCGAGCCGCCGCCGTCGCTGCCCTGGGCGGCCGGCGCCAGGCCGGACGCGACCGCCGCGGCGGCACCGCCGCTGGATCCGCCGGCCGACCGGGACAGGTCCCATGGCGTCCGGGCGGGCGGGCCGATTCTGGTCTCGGTGTAACAGGGCAGGCCGAACTCCGGGGTGGCAGTCTTGCCGGTGATCACCGCGCCCCCCGCCCGCAGCTGGGCCGTCACGTGGTCGTCCTGCGCTGGGACATTGTCCTCGAACGCCAGCGAGCCCAGCGTCTGGCGGACGCCGGCGACCATGTTCAGGTCCTTGATCGGGATCGGGACGCCGGTGAGCGGCGGGAGCGAGTCCGGGTCGGCTGTCCGCGCGACGGCCTTCTCGGCCTGGTCGGCCTGGTCCCCCGCCAGGTCGGCGGTGACCGTGTAGAAGGCGCCGACATCAGCGTTCAGCCGCTCGATGCGGTCGAGGTAATGGCTGGTGATCTCGGTAGGCGACAGTTCACGCTGGCGCACCGCAGCGGCCAGCTCCAGCACCGTGAGATCGTGAATCTGCGTCACGTTACCGAACCGTAGCCTGCCGGCGGGCCCGGGTCCAGGAGCACCCCTCCCTCCTGCGGCTGAGCGCCCCAGGGCGGGCCGGCGATGCCTGGGCCGGGACGGGAACCACCAACCCGCCTGACCGCTGTGTAGTTGATCGATTACGCTTTGTGGCGTGAATCGAGTGACCGGGCCTCTGGGGAAGCCGCGCCGGCCACCGGGCGCGGGACAGCGGCCCGGAGGGCAGGCCGCTGCCGCACCCGCCGCGCCTGCCGCACCCGTGCTGCAGACGGCTGCACCGCCCCAGGAGCCGACGGCAGCACCGCCCGGGAAGCCGGCGATCTTCCTGCCCAGGGACCCGCCGCCGCTGCCCGCCCCGCCTGCCCTCATGCCCGCCAGGCCAGCCGCGCCGATCCCGCCCCCTGGCGCGGTGCTGCCCACGATGCCCATCCGGCCGGGAGCACCCGCACCGCTCGGTACGCCCCTTCAGCCGGGAATGCCCGGCCAGCCCAGTGGTCCGGCAACGCCCAGTGGTCCGGCAACGCCCGGAGGTCCAGTAACGCCCGGAGGTCCGGTAACGCCCGGAGGTCCGGTTACGGGGGGTGCGCCGGTGTCTTCGCCCCGGCCGCGCCCGCGATCGGAGCCAAAGAAGTCCGCGGCCGGGGTGCCGGTCCCTCTCGTCGAGCCGGGGATGACCGGCATCCTCGGGCAGGATCAGGTGCACCGGCCCTGGTCTTCCTCGACCACGCTGGAGTCATTGCGCGCCGACCCCCAGCTGCTGTCCTGGGTGCGCCGGGTGGCGGTGCTGGTCGGCGTCGCCACAGTGATGACGCTCCTGGCCAACTGGCAGATCGGTATCGCGGTGGCCGCCGTCGCCGTCATCGCCGACACCCTGTACTACTCCCGGACGCGGGCGGTCATCCCTGCCGCCGCCCGGGTGACCTCGGCCCAGCGGCGCACCAGGAGACGGCTGGCGCGGCTGGGCGCGGCGGGCTACATCTCGCTGCACAAGCGCATGGTCCCCGGCACCGGAACGGTGATCGATCACCTGGTCATCGGCCCAGCGGGCGTGTACGCGGTGGATTCGCAGCGCTGGGACCGGCGGCTGCCGGTTCGCGCCACCCAGGGCGGCCAGCTCTTTCATGGCCCCTTCGAACAGGTCACCGAGCTGCAGAACGCGCTCTGGCATGCGTCACAGGCGAGCAGGCTCATCGGTGAGGCACTCGGGCAGCAGGTCGCCGTCCGGGCCGCGATGGTGATCTACGGCCCCACCGTGCCCTGGATCGTGGTCAAGGTCAGCGGGGTGGACGTCTTCTGCGGCCGCAGGCTCCGCAAGTACCTGCGGCGCGAGGCGTGCGCCAACCGCACCCGGCGTCTGGACGAGCGGCAGATCGAGCTTGTCCACGCGGCTGCCGCCCAGGTCCTGCCCCCCGCCCGGTAACCGCGCTCCCGGGACGCCGGACCCGGCGTCCCGGTACACCCGGACCGGCGCTCCGCGGGGGTCCGCCGCCGGTACGCTGAAGCCTTCAGCACCGGGAGGACAGACAACAATGCCGCCGCTACGCTCCCGCACCGTCACACACGGGCGGAACATGGCCGGGGCGCGCGCGCTGCTGCGTGCCACCGGGGTCGCACGCGAGGATCTGGGCAAGCCCATCGTCGCCGTCGCCAACAGCTTCACCGAGTTCGTGCCCGGCCACGTGCACCTGCGCGAGGTCGGCCAGGTCGTCGCCGAGGCTGTCAAGGCGGCCGGGGCCATTCCCCGGGAGTTCAACACGATCGCGGTGGACGACGGCATCGCGATGGGCCATGGCGGCATGCTCTACTCCCTGCCCAGCCGCGAGCTGATCGCCGACTCGGTCGAGTACATGGTGAACGCCCACTGCGCGGACGCGCTCATCTGCATCTCCAACTGCGACAAGATCACCCCGGGGATGCTCATGGCCGCGCTGCGGCTGAACATCCCGGCCGTGTTCGTGTCCGGCGGGCCGATGGAGGCCGGCGTCCCGCGCTCCGATGGCGAGACGACCGGCAGCCCGGTCAAGATCGACCTGATCGACTCGATGATCGCTGCGGCCGACCCGTCCGTCTCCGACGAGCGCCTCGCCGAACTCGAGGAAGCCGCCTGCCCGACCTGCGGTTCCTGCTCGGGCATGTTCACCGCCAACTCGATGAACTGCCTGACCGAGGCGATCGGCCTGTCCCTGCCCGGCAACGGCACCACGCTGGCCACCCACACCGCCCGGCGGGCTCTGTTCGAGCAGGCCGGCCGGCTCGTGGTGGAGCTGACCAAGCGGTATTACGAGCAGGACGACGAGTCGGTGCTGCCGCTGTCCATCGCCACCCGGGACGCGTTCGAGAACGCGATGGCGCTCGACATCGCGATGGGCGGCTCGACCAACACGATCCTGCATCTGCTGGCCGCGGCGCACGAGGCGCGGGTCGGGTTCGGGCTGAAGGAGATCGACGAGCTGTCGCGGCGGGTGCCGTGCCTGTGCAAGGTGGCCCCGAGCAGCAGCTACCACGTGGAGGACGTGCACCGGGCCGGCGGCATCCCGGCCATCCTGGCCGAGCTGGACCGGGCTGGCCTGCTCAACCCCGGCGTCCACACCGTGCACAGCCCCTCGCTGCGGGCATTCCTGGACAGCTGGGACATCCGCGCGGACTCGGTGTCCCCGGCCGCCCGCGAGCTGTTCCACGCCGCACCGGGCGGGATCCGCACCATCAAGCCGTACTCGCAGGACGCACGCTGGACCACGCTGGACGACGACCGGGCCGGGGGCTGCATCCGGGACCGGCAGCACGCCTACACCGCCGACGGCGGCCTGGCCGTGCTGTACGGGAACCTGGCGCCGGACGGGGCGATCGTGAAGACGGCCGGCGTGCCCGAGGAGCTGTGGCGGTTCGCCGGGCCGGCCCGGGTGTTCGAGAGCCAGGAAGACGCGGTCGAAGGCATCCTGAACGGGGTGGTGACCGCGGGTGACGTGGTGACGATCCGGTACGAGGGGCCGCGGGGCGGACCCGGCATGCAGGAGATGCTGTACCCGACCAGCTTCCTCAAGGGCAAGGGCCTGGGCCGGGCATGCGCGCTGATCACCGACGGCCGGTTCTCCGGCGGCACCTCCGGGCTGTCGATCTGCCATGTCGCGCCGGAAGCCGCGGCCGGCGGAGGGATCGCGCTGGTCCAGACCGGCGACCGGATCGGGATCGACATCCCGCGCCGGGAGCTCACCCTGGCCGTGCCCGACGACGAGCTGGCGGCCCGGCGCGAGCGGCTGCGGGCCACCGGCGGTTACCGGCCGGCCAGCCGGGAGCGCCCGGTGAGTGAGGCACTGCGCGTCTACGCGGCACTGGCCACATCGGCCTCCAGCGGCGCGGTACGCGACCTCGGTTCACTCAGCGCCGGCAGTTAATGGCCTCAGCGCGGGAGTGGCTCGGCGGTGCCCGGCCACGGACGCTGCCAGCGGCGATCGTCCCGGTCGTGGTGGGATCGGGGGTGGCCTTCGGCTACGGGCGGTTCTCGCCCTGGCGGGCCGGCCTGGCCCTGGCCGTCGCCCTCGCCCTGCAGGTCGGGGTCAACTACGCCAACGACTACAGCGACGGCATGCGCGGCACGGACGAGGCCCGGGTGGGGCCGGTCCGCCTGGTCGCCGCCGGCCTGGCCCAGCCCTCGCGGGTGCTGGCCGCGGCGTTCGGCTGCTTCGCCGTCGCGTGCCTGGCCGGCTTCGTCCTGGCCGCCACCACGTCCTGGTGGCTGCTGCTGCTCGGCGCCGCCGCGGTAGCCGCCGCCTGGACCTACACCGGCGGCAGCCGCCCCTACGGTTACCGCGGCCTGGGTGAGGTGGCCGTCTTCGCGTTCTTCGGGGTCGCCGCCGTGGTCGGCACCGCCTACGTGCAGATGGGCGTGGTGGCGTGGCTGGCGGTGGCGGCGTGCGTGCCGGTCGGCCTGCTCTCCTGTGCCCTGCTGGTGGTCAACAACCTGCGGGACATCCCCTCCGACGCGGTGGCCGGCAAGCGCACGCTTGCTGTCCTCATCGGCGACCAGCGGACCCGCGTCCTGTACGCGAGCTGCACCCTGATCCCGTTCGGCATGCTGGTTGTCATGGCCTTCGCGCGGCCACTGGTGCTGCTGGCCCTGGCCACGCTGCCGCTGGCGCTGGTGCCGCTGCGGGCGGTCCGGGCCGGCGCGGACGGGCCGGCGCTGATCGGCGCGCTCGGCCAGACCGGCCGGCTGCAGCTGGCCTTCGGCGCGCTGCTGACCATCGGCCTGGCGATCCGGCTCTGACCGGCCGGGGCCGGGCGGTCAGGCGGCGGACGACTCCGGCGGGGCCGGATCGCCCGGCTCCTCAGGCTGTGCGGAAGGCTGCGCGGGCTGCGCGGGCTGCGCGGGCTGCGCGGGCTGGGCCGGCAGCTCCGGATGCACGGGCTGCTCGCCGCCGAACATGCTGCCCACCGCCTTGAGCGCGCTGGTCAGCTCGCTCGGGATCACCACCACCGTGCTGCCCTGGCCCTGCGTCAGCTGCGGCAGCACCTGCAGGTACTGGTAGGCGAGCAGCTTGGGGTCCGGGTCGCCGGCGTGGATCGCCCGGAAGACGGTATCGATCGCCTTGGCCTGGCCCTGTGCCCGCAGGATCGTCCCCTGCTTGTTCTCCATCGCGTCCTTGACGCTTTCGGGCGGGTCGATGGTCATGATCTCCACCCGGGTGACCGTGATCCCCCAGTCGGGTTCGGTCGTGGCGTTGACCTGGGCGAGCAGGGTCCGGTTGATCTCGTCGCGGGCGGTCAGGGCGTGGTCCAGGCTCATCGCCCCGACCACGTTGCGCAGGACGGTCCCGGTCAGCTTCTCGATCGCCCGGACGTAGTTCTCGATCCGGTAGTCGGCCTTGTACTCGGGCGGGTAACCGGGGTATCCCGGCTGGTACACCTCCTCGGGTGCCTCGCTCACCTTGCAGAACAGCACCACGTCGATCCGCAGGATCACGTTGTCGCCGGTGATGACCGGCTCCCGCAGCGAGATCACCTGCTCCCGCCGGTCGAGTACCGGCCTGACCCGCTCGGCGAACGGGATCGTGAGGTGGATTCCGGGCCGCAGCGTCCGGCTGTACCGGCCGAGGCGCTCCACGTTGCGCGCCCGGGCCTGCGGGATGATGCGGACGGTCTTGGCCACGGCGACGGCGATGAGGGCGGCGCCAGCGAGGCTGAGCAAGAGCCAGACCATTTCCATGACGGCCTCCCGGATTGCCGGGGCGCCCGCCGGTGCTGGCGCCGGCGGGGTGCCCCGTTGTCCCGTTTGTGACGTTAACCGCGCGCGTCCAGGTCCGGCCACAGTCCTTGGTCACCACCATGGCGCCGAACGACTATCCGTGGTGGCCACCGGTCCGCAACCGGTCACAAGCTGCCAGGGACCACAGCTGTCACCGGCCCGGGCCGGTGACAGCTGCCGGGTGCCGTATTCACCAGGTATTCACACCGGGCCGCCCGGCAGGGCACGATGGTGGCAAAGCCCAAGCCAGCGGGGCTCGAGCCAGAGGAGGCTGCCATGACCGGCGTGAGCGAACCGTCCTACTCACACGGTGTGTCCGGCGTGCCGCTGCTGGGCGAGACCATCGGTGCCAACCTGCGCCGGGTGGCCGCCGCGCACCCGGATCGGGAGGCGCTGGTGGATGTGCCCAGCGGGCGGCGGTGGAGCTACGCCCGGCTCGACTCCGACACCGACGCCCTGGCCCGGGAGCTGATCGCGGCCGGGATCGAGGCCGGCGACCGGGTAGGCATCTGGGCGCCGAACTGCCCCGAGTGGGTGCTCCTCCAGTACGCGACCGCGAAGGCCGGGATCGTCCTGGTGAACATCAACCCCGCCTACCGCAGTCACGAACTGGGGTACGTGCTGCGCCAGTCCGGGGTGCGGCTGCTGGTGAGCGCCGAGTCGTTCAAGACCAGTGACTACCGGGCGATGGTGGAGGAGCTCCGCGGCGGGCTGGAGCGGCTGGAACGGGTGGTCTACCTGGGGTCGGCGGAGTGGGACGCGCTGCTGCCCGCGGGCAGGCCGGCCGCGGGCAGGCCGGCCGCGGGCGGGCCAGCCGCGGGCGGGCCAGACCCGCTGGCTGCCCGGGAGGCCGGTGAGTCCTTCGACGACCCGATCAACATCCAGTACACCAGCGGCACCACCGGCTTCCCCAAGGGCGCCACCCTGTCCCACCACAACATCCTCAACAACGGCTTCTTCATCGGCGAGGGATGCCGCTACACCGAGCAGGACCGGGTGTGCATCCCGGTGCCCTTCTACCACTGCTTCGGCATGGTCCTGGGCAACCTCGCGTGCACCACGCACGGTGCCTGCATCGTCATCCCGTCCCCCGGCTTCGATCCGGCCGCTGCCCTGGCGGCCGTGCAGGCCGAGCGGTGCACCTCCCTGTACGGGGTGCCGACGATGTTCATCGCGGAGCTGGGGCTGCCCGATTTCGGGTCGTATGACCTGTCCACGCTGCGGACCGGGATCATGGCCGGGTCGCCCTGCCCGGTCGAGGTGATGAAGCGGGTCGTCAGCGAGATGCACATGACCGAGGTCACCATCTGCTATGGAATGACCGAGACGTCCCCGGTGTCCACCCAGACCCGGGCCGATGACGACATGGACCGGCGGGTGTCGACCGTGGGCCGGGTGCACCCGCACGTCGAGGTGAAGATCATCGACCCGGAGACCGGCCTGGTCCTGCCCCGCGGCGTGCCCGGCGAGCTGTGCACCCGCGGGTACTCGGTCATGCTCGGCTACTGGGACGACGAGGAGCAGACCCGGGGTGTGATCGACGCCGCGCGCTGGATGCATACGGGCGACCTGGCCGTGATGGACGCGGGCGGGTACCTCAACATCGCTGGCCGGATCAAGGACATGGTCATCCGGGGCGGGGAGAACGTGTACCCGCGCGAGGTGGAGGAGTTCCTGTACACCCACCCGGCGATCGAGGACGTCCAGGTGATTGGCGTCCCCGACGCCAAGTACGGCGAGGAGCTGTGCGCCTGGGTGAAGCTGCGCCCCGGTGCGGGGCTGAGCCTGGAGGATGTCCGCGCGTTCTGCACCGGCAAGATCGCCCACTTCAAGATCCCGCGGTATGTGCGGATCACCGACGAGTTCCCGATGACGGTGACCGGCAAGGTGCAGAAGTTCCGGATGCGCGAGGTCTCCATCACCGAGCTTGACCTGGGCGAGGCTGCCCGCACGCACACCGCCTGACCGCGCCGCGGCCGTGCCCGGCGCGACCCGTTTCCCGGTAGTTTGTGCGGGTTGGCCGCGCTGTCGGCGGGCAGCGTAGCACCCGGCATTCCCCGGCAAATGGTCACTCTGCGCACATCGCCGTTCGACGAATAGTTACCATACAGAGCGGGGGATCCTGTGCCCGCCATCCGGCGGGAACCGCAGGACTGGCCCGCTCGTTTCCCATCCCCGTGGGCGGGCCGCTGTCAGCCTCCCCGGGCTCACGAGCGGGCCACCAGGCCCGGCTGCGAGCCCTGCCGCCAGGAAGGATGATGCCGTGTCGGCTGTATGGCCGGTGGCTCCCGCCCACCGCGGGCGCCGTCAGCGGCTCATCGCCGTCGCCAGCGGCCTGTGCCTGGCCCTGGTGGCCGCCGCCTGCACCGCGAGCACCGGTTCCGCGGGCCGCCACCCGGCCTCGGCCCGCCCGCCGGCCGCCGCGGCCCCACGCTCCCCCGGCACCCGGGTGACCATGGTCTTGCAGATCACCCCGGCGCCGTATCAGCTTCCGTCCGGGATCGCGCGGGAGGTGGTCTTCGCCAGCAGCGGGGGCCTGCTCATCGCTGGCGGGCTCACTCAGCGGTCCACCACCACCGGTGCGCTGTCCCTGCTCGACCCGGTGACCGGGAAGATGACGGCGGCGGGCCGGCTGGCGCAGCCCACCCATGACGCAGCCGGGGCGCTGCTGGCCGGCCAGCCTTATGTGTTCGGCGGCGGGGTGGCGGCCAGCGTGGCGGGCGTGCAGGCGATCGGCACCGGCCGCACCGCCAGCCTTGCCGGCCAGCTGCCGCAGCCACGTTCGGACTCCGCCGCGGTCACCCTCGGCGGGACCGCCTACCTGCTCGGCGGGTATGACGGCGTCAGCTATGACGCCAGCGTGCTCGCCACGACCGACGGCAGGCGTTTCCGGACGGTGGCGGCGCTGCCGGTGCCGGTGCGCTATCCCGCGGTGGCGGGCTCGGGCAGCCGCATCTGGGTGTTCGGCGGGCAGACCGCGGCCGGTCCCACCAGCGTCATCCAGCAGGTCAGCCTCACCACCGGCAAGGCCGCGGTGGTCGGGCACCTGCCAGCACCGCTGACCGGGGCGGCGGGATTCACCCTGGCCGGCCGGATCTACGTGGCCGGCGGCCAGGCGCCATCACCCAGCGGGGCCGCCAGCGGCCTGGTCACCAGCAGCGCGGTCCTCGCCTTCGACCCCGCCCACCGGGCGCTGACGTACGCCGGGCGCCTTCCGGTGCCAGTGGCGAACGCGGCCGCGGCGGTGCTGGCGAACACCGCCTACCTGATCGGCGGCAACAACGGCCAGCGCCAGGTGCCCACCGTCACGAAGCTGCGCCTGGTCGCCCAGGCCACCGCCCTGCCCCCCGCCAGCAGCCCTAGCACGCTGGCGGTGCGCGCAGGGCCGGCCCCGGTGCGGGCCGCGGGCGTAGCGTTCACCGCCGAGTCCCCCTACACACGCGGCCCGGCCCAGCCGGCGGGCACGGGCACGTTCCTGGCCGATGCTCCGTGGCTGGGGCCCGCCCACGGCAGGGGCCACCTGGCACCCCATTCGGACCCGTCGGTGCTGCCCGGTGACGTCCTGATCGCCGACAACTGGAACAACCGGCTCCTGATCATCGACCCGCATGGCCGGATCCGCTGGCAGTTCCCCCGCCGCGGTGACCTCGCGCACGGCCAGACCTTCCTGCTGCCCGACGATGCGTTCTTCTCGCCCAACGGCAAGGACATCGTCGCGACCGAGGAGGAAGACTCGGTCATCAGCGTGATCAACATCGCCACCCACAGGATCGTCTACCGGTACGGCACCCCGGGTGTGCCGGGGAACTGGGACAACCATCTGGCCAACCCCGACGACGCGATGATGATGCCGAGCGGGACGATCATCACCGCCGATATCGAGAACTGCCGGCTGCTGCTGCTCACGCCGCCCTCCCACCGCCCGCACCGGATCATCGGCCAGACCAGCGTCTGCGCGCACGATCCGCCGCATCTTTTCGCCAGCCCCAACGGGGCGTTCCCCACCACCACCGGCAGGTACCTGGTCACCGAGATCAACGGCGACTGGGCCAGCGAAATCGGCCTGCACGGGCACCTGTTCTGGTCCACCCACCCGCCGGGGGTCTCCTACCCGTCCGATACCAACGAGATCTACCCGGGACGGTTCCTGACCGCCGACTACTCATCCCCGGGGCAGGTGGTGGAGTTCAACTCACACGGCCACCTGCTGTGGCGCTTCGGCGGCCTCAACCACCCGTCGCTGGCGCTGCCCCTGCCCAACGGCGACATCCTGGTCAACGATGACTACAACGACCGGGTCATCGTCATCGACCCGATCACCAACCGGATCGTGTGGCAGTACGGCCACACCGGCGTCCCCGGCGATGCTCCCGGCTTCCTCAACGACCCCGACGGCGTGGACCTGACGCCCCCGAACTCCATGCTCATCGCCCACGCAGCAACGATGGGCCTGCCTTAGGGCAGGTCGTCCGCCCGCTGCCATGCCTCAGGCGAGCGAGCTGTCCGCGCTGGTCTCTAGCTGAGCGAGCAGGTCCCGGGTGGCGGTGCAGATCGATTCCACGGCACGGTTGAAGGCTTCTGCGTTGTCGGGGCTGGGGAGGCGGAAGCCGCCGACCGTCCGCACGTACTGGAGCGCGGCCGCGCGCACGTCCTCATCGGTTACCCCGACGGCGTACGGTGCGCGCAGGGTCTTGATGTTGCGGCACATAAGGCGACGTTACGCCTCGGTTAGCCCTGGCAGGGGGATTAGTTACGGAAAAAAAGTCCCAAATAGGGCATTGCGGACGTCCCGAGTCTTGTACCAGGTCAGCGGTAACTCGGGTACGGCTGATCGGTCGGGACAATCTCCACCCCCAGCGGCATCAGCGAGATGGGGATGATCTTGAAGTTGGCGAGGCCCAGCGGGATGCCGATGATCGTCACGCACAGCGCGATGCCGGTCAGCAGATGACCGAGCGCCAGCCACCAGCCGAACAGGATGATCCAGATGATGTTGCCGATCAGGGAGCCGGCCCCCATCTCCCCCCGCGGGGCGATCGTCCGGCCGAACGGCCACAGCACATAGTTCGCGATCCGGAACGAGGCGATCCCGAACGGGATCGTGATCACCAGGAAGAACAGGACGAAGCAGACCAGCCCGGCCAGCGCGTAAGCGATCGCCATCCACAAGCCACAGAGCACGAACCAGATCACGTTCAGGATGAGCTTCATCCCATCACCGCCCCCGCAGCCGGCTGCCCGCACCCGGGCGACCAGCCTCAAGTCTAGCAACGCGCCCCCGTGCGGCCCGGCGGGCGGCGCGGGCACCCACCCGGGCGCCGGCTCAGTCGCGGCGGCCGGTGAAGGCCAGGGTGATGCCCAGGCCGATCATGGCCAGCCCGCCGAGGCCGCCGACCAGCGCGAGCCGGCGCGGGGAGCGCGCGAACCAGGAGCGCACCGCGCTGGCCGCCAGCCCCCAGGCGCTGTCGCAGATCAGCCCGATCGGCAGCGACACCAGGCTGAGCAGGAGCAACTGGAGCGGGACATGCCCCGCGGCCGGGTTGGCGAACTGCGGGAGCACCGCCGCGTACAGGACATACGCCTTCGGGTTCGCGGCGCCCACCACGAACCCCTCGCCGGCCGCCCGCCAGTCCCCGCGCGGCGCCGGGACCGCGTCCGGCGCCAGGGCGAGCGCGTGGCGGTGCCGGAACGCCTGGATGCCGAGCCAGGCCAGGTAGCCCGCCCCGACCACCTTCACCACGGTGAACACGGCCGCCGACTGCTGCACGAGACTTCCCACGCCCAGGGCGATGCTCACCGCCACCACCTGGATGCCCAGCACGTTGCCGGCCACCGAGGCCAGCGCTGTGCGGCGCCCGTGCGCCAGTGCGCGCCCGACCACGAAGAGCACGCTGGGGCCGGGCATGGCGATGACGATCAGGCATGTGAGCGTGAAGCCGAAGAACTGGCCAGCTGACACCACCGGGTCACCCTACCGCCGTATCCGCAGGTGACCGCTTCCCGCTTGTGGCCAAACTGTGCCATTGCCCACGCCGGCAGGGGTCAACCGCAGCGGCCCAGCCGGCGTCATATCTGTCAGGCGGCTCGCGGAGCCGCCCAGGCACAAGGAACCCCGATGATCTCACCTCTGCACGCAGCCCGGCCCGTGGTCGCCGGAGCAGCACTCACCTGTCTCGCTGTCCTGGCCACCGCCTGCAGCAGCTCCACCCCCACCCCGGCCGCCACGGTCACCGTCACCGCCGGGCCAGCCTCGTCGGCGGCCAGCACCGCCTCCACCGCCCCCGCACCGGCGACCTCGGCGCCGGCCCCGGCCGGGCCTGCTCCCTGCGCAACCCGTGACCTGGGCCTGAAGCTGGGCCTGAGCCAGGGCGCGGCAGGCAGCATCTACCAGGTGATCGACTTCACCAACATCTCGAACGTCTCCTGCACTCTCTACGGCTACCCGGGTGTCTCGCTGGGGGCCGGCCACCCCGTCACCCAGGTCGGCATGGCCGCGGCCGAGAACCCCACGCCGCCCCGGCAACTGGTCACGCTCGCTCCGGGCAAGGTGGCCAACGCGCTGCTGCGGATCGTGAACGCGGGGAACTTCCCGCCCGCCAAGTGCGGCATGGTCACCGCGAAGTGGATGGTGGTCTACCCGCCGAACCAGACCACCCCGGTCTACCTGGCCTACACCACGCAGACCTGCTCCAGGCACATCCGGACGCTGACCGTCAGCGTGGTCCAGCCCGGATCCGGGGGATAGGGCGCACGCCTGCTCGGGCTGGGCTCAGTCCAGCCCGAGCAGGGGGTCCAGGCCGAACGTCAGCCCGGCCGGCAGCGATGCCACGCCGCGGACCCCCAGCAGCACACCCGGCATGAACGAGGCGCGGTCCAGCGAGTCGTGCCGGATGGTCAGGACCTCGCCGTGCCCGCCGAGCAGAACCTCCTGGTGCGCGAGCAGGCCCGCGAGCCGCACCGAGTGCACATGCACCGTGTCCACCACCGTGCCCCGCGATCCCTCCAGCGCGGTGACGGTGGCGTCCGGGGGCGCCCCGAGCCCGGCCGAAGCCCGGGCACCGGCGATCAGCGACGCGGTGCGCGACGCGGTTCCCGACGGCGCGTCCAGCTTGCCCGCGTGGTGCAGCTCGATGACCTCCGCCGACTCGAAGAAGCGGGCCGCTTGCGCCGCGAACCGCATCATCAGCACCGCGCCGATCGAGAAGTTCGGCACGATGAGCGCCCGGGTGCCGGGCGAGGCGGCCAGCCACTCACGCACCTGCGCGGTCCGGGCGTCATCGAAGCCTGACGTGCCGACGACGGTGTCCAGCCCCTGGCCGACACACCAGCGCAGGTTGTCCATCACCACGCCGGGGTGGGTGAAGTCGACCACCACGTCGCAGCCGGCCAGCGCCGCGCGGTCGTCACCCTGGTCCACCTCGGCGGCGACGGTCATGCCGTCGGCTCCGGCGACCGCCTGGCACACCTGCGCGCCCATGCGGCCCTTGGCGCCGAGCACCCCCACCTTGATCATGACTGCCTCCTCGGGCAGGTCCGGGACGGCGGGCCTCAGGACAGTGCCGCCCCGAAGGACGTGGCGTCATCGAACGGCCCGACCACGGCCAGCGCCTTGGGCTGGGCCAGGATGTCGGCGGCGACCTGGCGCACGTCGTCGTGGGTGACCGCCTCGATCGAGGCGAGTATCTCCTCCACCGGCTCCAGCTGGGGGTAGACGAGCTCGGACTTGCCCAGCCGGCTCATCCGCGACGAGGGGTCCTCCAGGCCCAGCACGATGGACCCGCGCAGCTGGCCCTTGCCGCGTGCCAGCTCGGCGTCGGTCAGCCCGCCGGACACGGCCTTGGCGACCTCGTCCTGGCAGATCGCGAGCACCTCGTCGGCCTTGGCCGGCAGGCAGCCCACGTACAGGCCCCACATGCCGGTGTCGGCGTGCTGGGAGGCGAAGCTGTACACCGAGTAGGCCAGCCCCCGCTTCTCCCGCACCTCCTGGAACAGCCGCGAGGACATGCCACCGCCCAGGGCCGCGTTGAGCACCCCGAGCGCGAACCTGCGCTCATCGGTGCGGGACAGCCCTTCACAGCCGAGCACCAGGTTGGCCTGCTCGATGCCGCGCGACACCAGCCGGACGCCCCGCCCCGCGCCGTCTGGCAGGGCCTCCCCCAGGCCGCCGAGCCGCGGCGGAGCCGGTACCGGGTCACCGGCGAGCACCGTGCCGAACGCCTGCCGGACGCAGGCGAGCACCGCCTCGTGATCGACGTTGCCGGCGGCGGCCACCACCAGGTGAGGCGGGGTGTACCTGGCCGCGTAGTGCTCGGCGATCTGCTCACGGGTGATCGCGTTGATCGAGTCCACGGTGCCCAGGATGGGACGGCCGAGCGGGGTGTCACCGAACAGCTGGGCCGCGAACGCCTCGTGCACGGTGTCGGAGGGATCGTCGTCGTTCATGGCGATCTCCTCCAGGATCACGCCCCGCTCGGCGTCGACGTCCCTCTGCTCGATCAGCGAGCTGGTCACCATGTCGGACAGGACGTCGATGGCAAGCGGCAGATCGACGTCCAGCACCCGCGCGTAGTAGCAGGTGTACTCCTTGCCGGTGAACGCGTTCAGCTCGCCGCCGACCGCATCCATCGCTGCCGAGATCTCCAGCGCGGTGCGCCGCCTGGTGCCCTTGAACAGCAGGTGCTCCAGGTAGTGGGTGGCGCCGGCGTGCGCGGTGGACTCGTCACACGAGCCCACGCCCGCCCAGATACCGAACGCTGCCGACCGGACGGCCGGCAGGTGCTCGGTGACGACCCGCAACCCGCCCGGCAGGACCGTGCGGGTCACGTGGTCATCTCCGCCGACGAGCCCGCCGGCGGTCACTGGTCGCGGCGCCGGCGCTCGCGGTGGCGGGTGCGGTGCCCGTCGCGGTCTTCGCCGCCCTGGCCGTCGCCGCGGCTGTCATCGCGGTCGCGGTCCCGGTCACCGGAACTGCTCTCGTCGCTGTCCGGTGCGCCGCCCGCCGCTGCCTCGCGCTCGGCCACCTCCACCGGGACCAGCGACAGCTTGCCGCGGTCGTCGACCTCCCGGATCTCCACCTGGATCTTGTCGCCGACCTTGATCACATCGTCGACGTTCTCGATCCGGGCGCCGCCGTGCAGCTTGCGGATCTGGGTGATGTGCAGCAGGCCGTCCTTGCCGGGCAGCAGCGAGATGAACGCGCCGAACGTGGTGGTCTTCACCACCGTGCCCAGGAACCGCTCCCCGACCTCGGGGATGTGCGGGTTGGCGATCGCGTTGATGGTGGCCCTGGCCGCCTCGGCAGACGGGCCGTCGGTGGCGCCGATGTAGATGGTGCCGTCGTCCTCGATGGTGATCTCGGCGCCGGTGTCCTCCTGGATGGAGTTGATCATCTTGCCCTTGGGGCCGATCACCTCACCGATCTTGTCCACCGGGACCTTGATGGTGATGATCCGCGGCGCGTTCGGGCTCATCTCAGCCGGCGCGTCGATCGCCTCGCGCATGACGCCCAGGATGGTGAGCCGGGCGGCGCGCGCCTGCTTGAGCGCGGCGGCGAGCACCGACGCCGGGATTCCGTCCAGCTTGGTGTCGAGCTGGAGCGCGGTGATCACATCGGTGGTGCCAGCGACCTTGAAGTCCATGTCGCCGAACGCATCCTCGGCGCCGAGGATGTCGGTCAGCGTCACGTACTGCCCACCCTCGTGGATCAGGCCCATGGCGATGCCGGCGACCATGTCCTTGAGCGGCACGCCCGCGTCCATGAGCGCCATGGTGGACGCGCACACCGAGCCCATCGAGGTGGAGCCGTTGGACCCGATCGCCTCCGACACCTGCCGGATCGCGTAGGGGAACTCCTCCCTGGGGGGCAGCACCGGGATCAGCGCCCGCTCGGCGAGCGCGCCGTGGCCGATCTCCCGCCGCTTCGGCGAGCCGACCCGGCCGGTCTCCCCGGTGGAGTAGGGCGGCATGTTGTAGTTGTGCATGTACCGCTTGGTCCGATCGGGGTTGAGCGTGTCGATCATCTGCTCCATCCGGAGCATGTTCAGCGTGGTCACCCCGAGCACCTGGGTCTCGCCACGCTCGAACAGCGCCGAGCCGTGGACCCGCGGCAGCACGTGCGCCTCGGCCGAGAGCTGGCGGATGTCGGCCAGCCCGCGGCCATCGATGCGCACGCCCTCGCTGATGACCCGCTCCCGGACCAGCTTCTTGGTGAGCGACCGGTAGGCGGCGCTGATCTCCTTCTCGCGGCCCTCGAACTGGCTCGCGAGCTGCTCAGCGGCCAGCGCCTTGACCCGGCCGGTCTCGGTCTCCCGGTCCTGCTTGCCGGCGATGGTCAGCGCCTTGGCGAGCTCGTCGCTGACCGCCGCGGTGAGCGCGTCGTAGACGTCCTGGCCGTAGTCGGCGAAGATCGGGTACTCGGCGGTCTCCTTGGCGGCGTGCGCCGCGACCTGCTGCTGGGCCTCGCAGAGCACCTTGATGAACGGCTTGGCCGCTTCCAGGCCCTCCGCGACCGTCTCCTCGGTCGGGCCCACGGCACCGCTGCCGGGATCGGCGAGCAGCCCGAGGGTGCGCGGGGTGGACTCCGCCTCCACCATCATGATCGCGACATCGCCGTCCGCGAGCACGCGGCCCGCGACCACCATGTCGAAGGTGGCCTCCGCCAGCTGCGGGTGGGTGGGGAAGGCCACCCACTGGCCCTTGATCAGCGCGACCCGGACGCCGCCGATGGGGCCCGAGAACGGCAGCCCGGCGAGCTGGGTGGACAGCGAGGCAGCGTTGATCGCCACCACGTCGTACAGGTGCTCTGGGTGCAGCGCCATGATCGTCTCGACGATCTGGATCTCGTTGCGCAGGCCCTTGACGAAGGACGGCCGCAGCGGCCGGTCGATGAGGCGGCAGGTCAGGATGGCGTCCTCGGACGGGCGGCCCTCCCGGCGGAAGAACGAGCCGGGGATGCGGCCCGCCGCGTACATCCGCTCCTCGACGTCCACGGTGAGCGGGAAGAAGTCCAGCCCTTCCTTGGGCTGCTTGGATGCGGTGGTGGCCGACAGCACCATGGTCTCGTCGTCCAGATAGACGACGGCCGAGCCGTTGGCCAGACGGGCCAGGCGGCCCGTCTCGAATCGGATCGTGTGGGTGCCGAACGGGCCATTGTCAATGATCGCGTCGGCGGTATGCACACCCTGCACGGGTGAGACCTCCTTGGGTGAGGTCCCGCGCCCGCCATTCGCAGGTGACGCTCCGGCTCTGAGCCGGGCTGGCTGCCGGCCGGTCTTCGATCGAAGCTCCCGGCCCGGGGTACCTGACGCCCTCATCGGGGCGTGACCCCGGCCCGAGAACCACTACCGAGGACCGGCTCTGGTGCCCTGTGCGCCCCCGAACCGGGGCGGCGGGACGTAGTTCTCGAGTTGTGTTACCGACCCTACCTGCGCAGGCCCAGCCTCCCGATGAGCGCACGGTAGCGCGCGATGTCCTTGCGCGCGAGGTACTGCAGCAGCCGGCGCCGGCGTCCGACGAGCAGAAGCAGGCCGCGGCGGCTGTGGTGGTCGTGCTTGTGCACCTTGAGGTGCTCGGTCAGATCGTTGATCCGCCGCGTCAGCAGCGCGACCTGGACTTCCGGCGAACCGGTGTCACCCTCATTGGTCGCGTGCCCGGCGATGATCTCCTTCTTCACGGCTGTGTCCAGCGGCACGTGGCATTCCTATCTTGTCTGTTCTGTCCAGCAGGGCTGTTCAGGTGGGCTGGCTATGGGTGCCCGCCCGGGCGATGGACCGCCTGGGCCAAGGACTCACCGCTCTGCGCGACCGCTACGGGAGCCCCCCGGTCAGCCGCTTGAGGGCACAGCTGACCTGATCGGCAAAAGCCGACCGCTCATCACGGTACCACGCCGGCGGTAGGGCTGAGGCCCGACTCACAACCGGCACCCTTCGCCCAGACGCTGGGCTCTCACGGCATTGCGGGCATGTCCGTGCTCCGCGGCGAAGGTCCCGGGAAATCGGGCGTTATGCCTCTGACCGGCCCGCCTGGCCCTCGCGAGCATGGGAGAGCGGGCAGCCCCCCGCGAGGAAGGACCCGCCGCCAGGCAGGAGATGGTCATGAAACAGCGCCCCTCACTCACTGAACTTGGCCTGTCCACAGGCAAGAAGGCCCGGCTGCACCGGATCTTGTTCCGGCACGGCCTGCGCAACGGGACGGCGCTGTTCCTGCCCTACGACCAGGGGCTGGAGCACGGCCCCCGGGACTTCTTCGCCAACCCGGCCGCAAGCGATCCCGGCTACATCGTCCGGCTGGCGCTCGAAGGCGGCTTCAACGGCATCGCCCTGCAGATCGGCCTGGCCGAGAAGTTCTACTGGGACTACGCGGGCGAGGTCCCGCTGATCCTCAAGCTCAACGGCAAGACCGACATCCCCTCCGACGCCAGCGCCCTGTCCCCGCTGCAGGCCAGTGCCGCCGACGCGGTCCGGCTGGGCGCCGACGCCGTCGGCTACACGATGTATGTGGGCACCCCGGCCGCCGAGACCGACTTCGCGCAGTACCGGACGGTCCGCGACGACGCCCAGCGGCTGGGCATGCCGCTGGTCGTCTGGGCCTACCCCCGCGGGTCGGCGATCGAGGCAAAGGGCGGCAAGGATTCCTTCTACGCCGTCGACTACGCGGCCCGCACCGCCAGCGAGCTGGGCGCGGACGTGGTGAAGGTCAACTTCCCGCATCCGGAGAAGCAGTCCGGGGTCAAGGATCAGTACCTGGGTGAGTTCTCCTCCCAGCAGGCGGTCGACGCCGTGGTCCGGTCCGCCAACCGGACGCTGGTGCTGGTGTCCGGCGGCGAGCGGGCTGGGGATGAGGCCATGGCGGAGAAGGCGCGCCAGTCCCTGGAGGCCGGCGCGACCGGGCTCATCTTCGGCCGCAACGTCTGGCAGCGTGACCACGACGAGTCGCTCGGTTTTGTCGCCAGGCTCCGCGAGATCCTCGCCAAGTACCCCAGCGGCGGCGGCCGCTAACGGGCTTGCTCCGCCGTCAGGGCACGTGCCTGGTCGACGTCGCGGCGCATCTGCTCGGCGAGTGCCTCGGGCGAGCCGAAGCGTTCCATGCCCCGCAGCCGGGCTGAGAAGTCCACGGCGACGTGTGCGCCGTACAGGTCGAGGTCGTCCCGGTCGAGCGCGTAGGCCTCCACGACCCGGTCCGTCCCGTCGAAGGTCGGGTTGGAACCGACCGAGATCGCGGCCGGCCAGCGCGCTTGCACCCCTCCTGGGTCTGCCAGGACGGACAGCCATCCCGCGTAGACCCCGTCGGCCGGGATCGCGGTGTGGGGAAACGTCTCCAGGTTGGCGGTGGGGAAGCCGAGCGCCCTGCCGCGCCGGTGCCCGGGCACGACGACACCCTCCACCCGGGGCATCCGCCCGAGATAGCCCGCCGCGCCGGCCACGTCCCCGGCGGCCAGCCGCTGCCGGATGGCACTGGACGACACCGACGTGCCATCCTCGGCCAGCAAGGGCACGCCCTCGGCGGTGAAGTCGTACTTCTCGCCGAGCTCAGCCAGCAGCGCGACGTCGCCGGCCGCCTTGTGCCCGAAGCGGAAGTTCTCGCCCACCACCACCGCGGCCGTGTGCAGCCGGTCCACCAGCACGCTGTGCACGAACTCCTCCGGGCCGAGCCGGGAGAACTCCAGGGTGAACGGGAGCAGGCAGACCGCGTCGGCGCCGAGCGCTGCCAGCAGTCCGGCGCGCCGGCTGGCGGTGCACAGGAACGTGGGGTGGGAGCCGGGCCGGATCACCTCGGCCGGGTGCGGGTCGAAGGTGATCACCACCATGGGCAGCCCCAGCCCGGCGGCGGTCTGCGCGGTGCGGGCGATGATGCGCTGGTGGCCCCGGTGCACCCCGTCGAACACCCCGATGGTCACCACAGACCTGCCCCAGTCCGCGGGCACATCCGCCAGGCCCTGCCACCGGTACACCGCATCTCCCTTGCTCCGTGCCGCCGCGCGGGTAAGCCGGCGATGCCGGCCGCTCTGAGCGTGCTCCCGCCACCCAAGCCTGCCACGTCACCCCGGGTGAGGCCGATCCTCGCAGCTGTTCCGGCCGCGGCCGGAACAGCTGCGGCCGGTCAGGGGACGAAGACGGCCAGGGGGCGGGCGGCGCCGTCCCGCTCCTGCACCAGCGCGACCAGGGTGCCGTCGGGAGCCAGCGCCGCCACCGGCCCGGCGGTGGCTCCCTCCGCGCTCAGGCTGGCGCCGTGCGACAGGGACTGCGTCTCGGCCGCGGTCAGGGCACGGACCGGGAAGGCCGCTGCCGCTGCCTCCGCGAGCGGTATCAGCCGCAGGCCGTCGGCGAGCTCATCCAGGGTGTGCGCGGCGCTCAGCCGGTACGGGCCGACCCTGGTACGGCGCAGCATGGTGAGGTGCCCGCCCACCCCGAGCGACTCCCCGAGGTCGCGGGCAAGGCCGCGGACATAGGTCCCGCTGGAGCACCGCACGGCGGCGGTCACGTCCAGCAGGTCGCCGACCGGGCGCGGGTCGGTGATGGTGAGCTCGTGCACGGTCACCGTCCGCGGCGCCAGGACCGGGGCCATTCCCTGCCGGGCCAGCTGATAGGCCCGCTTGCCGTCCACCTTGACGGCACTGGTGGCGGGCGGGACCTGCTGGATCGTCCCGGTGAACGCCGCCGCGGCGGTGCGCACCTGGGCCAGGGACAGCCCGCCCGCCGGGGCCGCCGCGGTCACCGTCCCCTCGGCGTCGCCGGTGTCGGTCGCCTGGCCCAGCCGGATGGTGGCCAGATACTCCTTCTCGGTGAGGGTCAGGTGCCCGAGCAGGCGGGTGGCCTTTTCCACCCCGACGACCAGGACACCGGTCGCCATCGGGTCCAGGGTGCCTGCGTGGCCGACCCGGCGCGTGTGGGCCAGCCTGCGGATCCGCGCCACCACGTCATGCGAGGTGCACCCGGGGGGCTTGTCGACGATGACCAGCCCGCTGGCAGCGGTCACCGGCCCAGGTCGCCGGCCGCGCGGGGGCCCACGCCAGAGCCGGAGCTGGTTTCAGCGCCGGAACCCGGAGCGGGATCCGCGGCGGGGGGCACACGGTAGGGATCGGGGTCACCGGCCGGCTGGGCGCCCTCACGGACCGCGGCCAGCGTCGCGTCCGCCGCCCGGGCCTGCGCCACCAGGTCCTCCATGTGCTGGGCACCCTCGGGCAGGGTGTCGCGGACGAACGTCAGCGACGGGGTGTGCCGCAGCCCGGTCTGGCGGCCCACCTCGGAGCGGATGAGACCGGTGGCACTGGCCAGGGCGACCGCGGTCTCCGCCTGCTCCTCCTGCGTTCCGTAGACCGTGTAGTAGACGGTCGCCTCCCGCAGGTCACCAGTGAGCCGCGCCTCGGTGACCGTCACGAAACCGAGCCGGGGGTCCTTGACCCGCCGCTCCAGCATCTCGGCCACGATCCGGGCGATCCGGTCGGCGAGCTTGCGCGCCCGCGCTGCGTCCATGGCCCTCTCACTCCTCCTCGCTGACCAGCCGGTGCCGTGCTGACAGCAGCTCGATCTCGGGACGGGCGGCGACCAGGCGCTCGCATGCCTGCAGCACCTGGGTGGCGTGTGCCGCCGTCGAGGACACCACGGCGACACCGATCTCCGCCCGGCGGTGGCGGTCCAGGGAGCCGGTCTCGGCCACCGCCACGCCGGGCTGGCGGCGGCGCACCTCGGCGACGATCGAGGCCACCGCCGAACGCTTCTGCTTCAGCGACCGCACGTCACCGAGCAGCACGTCCAGGGTCAGCGCACCGACATACACCGTGGCCTGCCCGCCGCCTCGCCCGAGCCGGTCAGTCCCGCGGCTTCTCCCGCATCTCGTAGGTCTCGATCACATCCTCGACCTTGATGTCGCTGTACCCGATGCCGATACCGCACTCGTACCCCTCGCGGACCTCGGTCGCGTCGTCCTTGAACCGGCGCAGCGAGTCCACGCTGAGGTTCTCCGACACCACGACGCCGTCGCGGACAAGGCGTGCCTTGCTGCCCCGGGTGATGGTCCCGGAACGGACGATGCAGCCGGCCACGTTGCCGATGCGCGGCACCCGGAAGACCTCGCGGATCTCCGCCGTGCCGAGCTGGGCCTCTTCGAACTCGGGCTTGAGCATGCCCTTGAGCGCGGCCTCGATCTCCTCGATCGCCTGGTAGATGACCGAGTAGTAGCGGATGTCCACGCCCTCGCGCTGGGCCAGCTCGCCGGCCCGGCCGGCCGGCCGGACGTTGAAGCCGACGATCACCGCGTCGGAGGCGATGGCCAGGTTGACATCGTCCTGGGTGATCGCGCCGACGCCGCGGCCGATGACCCGCAGCACCACGTCCTCGCCCACGTCGATCTTGAGCAGCGCGTCCTCCAGGGCCTCGACCGACCCGGACACGTCACCCTTGATGATGAGCAGCAGTTCCTCGCGCTCACCGGACTTCAGCGCGGACTCCAGGTCCTCCAGCGTGACCCTCGGCCGGCGCTGGGCGAACAGCGCGCTGCGCTCACGGGCCTCCCGGCGCTCGGCGATCTGCCGTGCCACCCGCTCGTCGGACACGACCAGGAAGCTGTCGCCAGCGCCGGGCACCGCGTTGAGCCCGAGCACCTGCACCGGGCGCGACGGAGATGCGTCCGGCACCGGGTCGCCGTTCTCGTCGAGCAGTGCCCGGACCCGGCCGAACGCCTCGCCACACACGATCGAGTCGCCGACCTGCAGCGTCCCGCGCTGCACCAGCACGGTAGCGACCGGGCCGCGCCCCTTGTCCAGGTGCGCCTCGATCGCCACCCCCTGCGCGTCCTGCTTGGGGTTGGCCCGCAGGTCCAGCTCCGCGTCGGCGGTCAAGACGATCGCTTCCAGCAGGGAGTCGATACCGCGGTCTTCCTTGGCCGAGACGTCCACGAACAAGGTGGTGCCGCCGAACTCCTCGGCCACGAGGCCGTATTCGGTGAGCTGGGAGCGCACCCGGGCCGGGTCGGCACCCTCCTTGTCGATCTTGTTGACGGCCACGACCACCGGCACCCCCGCCGCCTGGGCGTGGTTGAGTGCCTCGGTCGTCTGCGGCTTCACGCCGTCGTCGGCCGCCACCACCAGGACCACGAGGTCGGTGGTCTCGGCGCCGCGGGCACGCATGGCGGTGAACGCCTCGTGGCCCGGCGTGTCGATGAAGGTGATCTTCTGCCCCGACGGCAGGCTCACCTGGTAGGCGCCGATATGCTGGGTGATGCCGCCGGCCTCGTGCGCGGCCACGTCGGTCGCGCGCAGCGCGTCAAGCAGCGAGGTCTTGCCGTGATCGACATGGCCCATGATGGTGACGACCGGCGGGCGGACCAGCAGTTCGGATTCCGCATCGACCGCGCCTTCCAGCCCGATCTCCACGTCCGCATCGGATACCCGCCGCGCGCGATGGCCGAATTCCTGCACCACGAGCTCGGCGGTGTCGGCATCCAGCGATTGCGTGACGGTTGCCATCACGCCGAGCTTCATCAGCGCCTTGATGACCTCCGGCGTGCGCGCCGCCATGCGGGCGGCAAGCTCCTGGACCGTGATCTGTTCCGGCAAGACGACGTCACGCACAACTTTCACCTGATCCGATCGCAGCAATTCGAGCTCCGCCTGGCGGCGCTCACGGTCGCGCTGGCGACGGACCGACGCGAGCGAGCGGACCCGTTCGTCCTCGCCCTCGATCGCGGCCTGGACATCGATACGCCCGGGGCGGCGGCGATCGTCCACCACCTTGCGGGGCGCGACGACGGGCGCCTTGCGGGCCAGCGCGCCGCCGGGGCCGGTGCGGCGGGGACGGGCCTCGTCCTCCTCCTCCCCGCCGCGACGGAGCCGCAGGGTCTCGGTGGCCGACGGCGGCGCGGCGGGCGTGGGCGCGCCGCCGGGGCGGCGGCGGGCGTCCTCGCCGGGACGGGCCGGTGCCGGGCGGCCGGTGGCGGCACCCGGACGGCCGGGCTGCGCAGGGCGCGCGGCCGGGGCGGGTCGGTTGCCCTGGGTCTGTTTCTCAGCGGCGGCCGCGGTCTCGGGAGTTTCGTTTTCGGCCGCGTCGGCGGCGTCCTCGGCGGCGCGGCGCGCGGCGGCTTGCGCCTCGCGCTGGGCGACCTCCTCGGCCTCGGCGGCGCGACGGGCGTCTTCCTCCCGGCGGCGGGCTTCCTCGGCGGCCGAGAGGATGGAGATTTTCTCCTGCTCCCGCCGCTCGGCCTCACGCCGCGCGGTGTCCTTTTGCTGTTCCGACAGCGCGCGCTGGCGGGCGGCGAGTTCCGTCGCGGTCAGCGCGCGGATGGGACCCGCGGGCGGACGCCCGCCGGCGGGGCGCGGCGCGGCGCCGCTCGATGCGCCGCCGGTACCCGAGGGCACCGGCGCGGGTGGCGCGCCCGGCCCGCGCTTCTTGCGGACCTCCACCTGCACGACCTTGGAGCGGCCATGGCTGAAGCTTTGCCGCACGGAGCCGGCATCGACCGTTCGCCCAACTTCCGGCCGTCCCGCCGGTCGCAGCGAAAGCCTGTTCCTGCCCGCGTCCTGATCCTTGCCGTCGCTCATTACCCCGCCTGTCGGGCTGTGCCCGTTCGTCTGTCCGCGCCCGCTGCTCGATCCGTCCCAGCGGCGCGCTCACCCCCGGAAGTCTCCTGCTCCGGCATGCCGGCCACTCCGGCCAGACGCACCGCTTCGTCCTTGAGCGCCGCGGCCAACCGGCCCGGCGCCACCGCCACATGCACCGCCCGGTCCCGGCCGAACACCGCGCCCAGCGCCGTCGCCGGAAGCGGTGCCACGGCCGGGATGTCCCGGCCGGACAGGAACCGCCGCCGCTCCTCCAGACTGCCATCCGAGGCTTGGATCACGAGGCCGGCCCGATTGGCGCGGACCCATTCCCCGGCTTTGTCGAACCCGGCCACCGCCTGGCCCGCGCGGCGGGCCAGCCCCAGAAGATCGGCGAAGCGCTGCTCCAAACCTGCCCGCACCCGGGCCGGCAGATCGGGCGGCACCGCGACCGAGGCGCGCGCGGCCCTGGCGAAGGCCCCGCGCTTGCACGCGGCTTCTATCACATCGGCCCGCGCGCTCAACCACATTCCCCGCCCGGGCAGCCTTGCGGCCAGGTCGGGCACCACCGTCCGGTCGGGTCCGAGCACGAAGCGGATCATTCCCGCCCTGGCGCCGTGCACGCGGGTCACCAGGCAGCGGCGCAGCGGACCCGTCTCGGGATCCGGGGCGTCGTCTTCGGGCGCGGGAGCGGGATCAGTCGTCGTGGCCCGCCTCCTGATCGCCGATCTCCTGATGGCCCGGCGCCTGATGGGCCGCCGCTTCATGGCCCGGCGCCTCATGCTCCGTCTCCGGCGTCGCCGCCGGGGCGTCGGGGGACGCATCGTCCTCGAACCAATGCGCGCGCGCGGCCATGATGATGGCGTTCGCGGTTTCCTCGTCGATCGCGTCGGCGCCGACGATCTCGATCAGTTCGTCGGAGGCGAGATCGGCCAGATCGTCGAGCGTCTTCACGCCCTTCTCGCCGAGCGCCACCAGCATCGCCGGGCTGAACACCTCGAGCGCGGCGATATCGTCGCTGACGCCAAGCGCCACGCGCTGCTCGGTCAGTTCGGTGTCGCGCCGGGTCAGGAAGGCTTCGGCGCGGCGGATCAGTTCGCCGGCAATATGTTCGTCGAAGCCTTCGATCTCGGCCAGTTCTTCCAGCGGCACCGAAGCGAGATCCTCGACCGAACTGAAATCCTCGGTCACCAGCAGGCCGGCGATCACGTCATCCACGTCCAACGCTTCCACGAAGACCCCGCTGCGGCGGCGGAACTCCTCCTGACGGCGTTCGCTTTCCTCGGCTTCGGTCAGGATGTCGATGTCCCAGCGGGTGAGCTGGGACGCCAGCCGCACATTCTGCCCGCGGCGGCCGATGGCGAGGCTCAGCTGGTCCTCGGGCACGACCACTTCGACGCGGCCGGCTTCCTCGTCCATCACCACCTTGGAGACTTCGGCGGGCGCCAGCGCATTCACGACGAAGGTCGCGGCCTGCGGCGACCAGGGGATGATGTCGATCTTCTCGCCTTGCAGCTCGGCCACCACCGCCTGCACGCGCGAGCCGCGCATGCCGACGCAGGCGCCGACCGGGTCGATCGAGGAATCGCGGCTGATCACCGCCATCTTGGCGCGCGAGCCGGGATCACGGGAGACCGCCTTGATCTCGATGATGCCGTCATAGATTTCCGGCACTTCCTGCGCGAACAGCTTGGCGAGGAAGCCGGGATGGGTGCGGGACAGAAAAATCTGGGGCCCGCGGGCCTCGTCGCGCACGTCATAGATATAGGCGCGCACGCGATCGCCGTTGCGGAAGCTCTCGCGGCCGATCAGTTCGTCGCGCCGCAGCAGCGCCTCGGCGCGGCCGAGCTCCACCATCAGGTTGCCGTATTCGGTGCGCTTGACCACGCCGTTGATGATCTCGCCGACGCGATCCTTGAATTCGTCGTATTGTTTCTTGCG
>DATKRG010000120.1:0-1189 GCA_035532275.1 Streptosporangiaceae bacterium
ACATAAGCGTAGCGGTTCCAGCTTTGCGGGTTGTTCGGATCCACCGCCGCCAGCCCCGCCGGATCGGGTGTCCACCACCGGCCCTGGATGGGATTGTACTCACGCATGAGGAAATCATACTGCCCGCCCACGATGTCCTGGTTCTGCCCGGTGAAATTGCGGTCGATCGTCCCGGCCTCCTCGTGGGGCTCCCCATACGGCGCGTAGGCGGTGGCCGAATAGAGCGCACGGCCGGGGGTCGAGGCCAGCCGCGAGCTGCCCAGCCAATCGGCATGCCGGTAGTAGGCCAGCGCCGCACCGTGGTAGACCGCCGTCCCCCCGCCCGGCAGCGGAATGTAGGCGGTCAACAGGGTCTGCCCGTTCATCACCGCCAGTTTACCCCCTCCCGGGCCATACAGGAACTCGATCGCACCGCCCGGCTCCGCCGCCTCCACCGCCCTTCCCAGTGCGTCATACGTCACCCCGATCCCCTCCAGCTTCACCGCGCGCCCCTCGGCGTCAAACGCGTTGACGTCTTGCTGCGCCAACACCGGGTCGCCCAGCAAGTCGCCGTCGTTGTCGTAGTTGGGCGCGAAGCCGATGTTGGTCGAGATGCGGTTGTTGATCCCATAGTTGGGCTGGAACGACTGCGTTCCGCTCTTCAGAACATTGCCCAGCGCATCGTAGGAAAACGCCTGGCTCCAGTTGTCCCCGCCGGTGCATGCCGCCGAGGCGATGCGGCCCAGGTCGTCGTGGGTGTAGTTGCAGGTCTGGGTGTCGCCGGTGCCCGGGATGTTGTCGGTGATCACCAACTCCCCCAGCGAGCCATTGGCGTTCCAGGTGAGCGCGCCGGTGTCAGTCGCGCCATTGACCTGGAACTGGTACTGGGTCATGCGCCCGGTGCCGCTGTCGTAGCCGTAGCTGTCGCCGTCGCCCGAGCCCAGGGTCATGGACGTCATCCCCAGCGGCGAGTAGGCAGCCGCCCCGACCAGGGTTGTCGCGCCGTCGACCAGGTTGGGCCGCCCTTCGCCATCCAGGCCGTAGGTCACCGCCGCGGTCAAACCCGGCACCACCAGGTTCGAGGCCACGCCGTTGGGATAGTGCTGGGCGCTCGAGACGTACCAGCCGCCGGAGTTGGGCGAGGATTGGTAGACCTCCTCCTGATCGCCGCCCGGGTTGGGGTAGCTGAAGCCCAGGTCGGTGGCGCGGC
>DATKRG010000121.1:0-11924 GCA_035532275.1 Streptosporangiaceae bacterium
ACGAAGGTTCCCGGCAGCCGCCGTCAGGCGGACACTGGTGGCATGCGCTACCTGAGTGCGGGCACTGAGGTGAAGATCTCCCGGATCGGGCTGGGCACCTGGCAGTTCGGGTCCCGGGAGTGGGGATACGGCGAGCCTTACGCGGGGCAGGCGGCACGCGAGATCGTCCGGCGTGCGCTCGAGCTGGGGGTCACGCTCTTCGACACCGCCGAGATCTACGGTTTCGGGCGCAGTGAGCGGATCCTCGGTGAGGCCCTCAGCGGGAACCGGGACGCCGCGTTCCTGGCGACGAAGATCTTCCCGCTGCTGCCGGTCGCCCCCATCGTGGAACAGCGGGCGGTGGCCAGCGCGAACCGGCTCGGGGTCAGCCGGCTCGACCTCTACCAGGTGCACCAGCCCAACCCGGTGATCCGCGACGGGACGATCATGCGCGGCATGGGCGCGCTGCAGCGGGTCGGGCTGGTCGGCGAGGTCGGCGTCAGCAACTACTCGCTGGCGCGCTGGCAGGCGGCCGAGCAGGCGCTGGGCAGCCGGGTGCTGAGCAACCAGGTCAGCTACAGCCTGGTCGTCCGCTCCCCCGAGCGGGACCTGCTGCCGTTCGCCGAGTCGACCGATCATGTGATCATCGCCTACAGCCCGCTGGCGCAGGGGCTGCTCTCGGGCAGGTACGACCGGGACACCCGGCCAGCGAACCGGGTCCGGGCCGGCAACCCGCTGTTCCTGCCCGAGAACCTGGAGCGGGCCGGCGAGCTGATCGGGACCCTGCGCGAGGTCGCGGACGCGCATGGGGCGACCCCGGCGCAGATCGCTCTGGCCTGGGTCATCCACCGGCCCTGCGTGGCCGCGATCCCGGGCGCGTCCAGCGCCGAGCAGCTGGAGAGCAACGTGGCCGCCGCCGAGATCGAGCTCACTGACGGCGAGTACGAGGCGCTGGGAGCCGCGGCGGACAGGTTCCGGCCCGTGACCGGGGCTGCGGCGCTCCCCCGCCTGGTCCGTGCCCGCATGGGGCGCTGACCGGCCCGGGGAACCCGGTCCGCGGGCGGGCCGGCAGCCGGGTCACCGTCGCCTGCGTCGTCCCCTGACCGCGCGACATCAAATAGCGGTTTGATGTCGTTCTGGCTACATCAAATAGCGGTTTGATGCACCTGAGGCTGGCGCTCAACGATCACGAACCCGATCCAGGCCCGGCTATGCCGCCAGCAGCCGCGCCGATAACGGGCCGGTTTCCATGTTCCAACTAGGCTCTAAATGTGCAGGTCAGGGCAATGCGGCGGGGGGCGGCCGGCGTGCTGGCGCTGGGCGTGCTGGCAGCGGGCGCGCTGACGGCGAGCTGCACGACGGCCCCGGGCAGCGCCGGCGTCCCGCGCACGCCCGCCCGGCCGGCCGCACGCCCGGCCCTACGGCTGGGGCAGGTTCCCATGCGCCGGTGCGCGAGGGTCCCGCTGGCTTACTGCGGCTGGCTCACGGTCCCGCTGGACTACCCGTCGGCGGCCAGCCCGCACATCCGCATCGGGCTGCGCTGGCTGCCGGCCACCGCCACCCGGCGTCCGGCGGGCACCGTCCTTGCCGTCGAGGGCGGCCCCGGCTATGCGTCGTCCGGCACCGAGCCCGCGTACCTGGCGATGATGGGCACGCTCACGCGTACCCGCAGCCTGCTGCTGGTCAACCTGCGCGGCACCGGTGACTCGGCACCGGTGAACTGCCCCGGCCTGGAGCGCTACGGCCAGCCCCAGCACCAGTACGGGCCGGTGTTCGACCAGCTGGTGGCGGCCTGCGGTCAGCAGCTGAACCATACGTGGCACTACCGGCACGGCGGCTGGGTGCACGCCTCCGACCTGTTCGGCACCGCCTACGCGGCCCGCGACGTGTCCGGCGTGCTGCGGGCGCTGCGGCTGGGCCGGGTGGACCTGTACGGGGACTCCTACGGCAGCTGGTTCGCCCAGGTCTTCGCCGCCCGCTACCCGGGGCAGCTGCGCTCCGTCACCCTCGACTCGACCTACCCGGTGCTCGGGGGCGACGCGTGGTCCACCGGCACGGTCACGACCGCCCGCCGTGCCTTCGCCCTGGCCTGCTCCCGGTGGGCGGCCTGCGCCGCGGCCGCCGGCGGCAGCGGGGCCTGGTCCCGGATCGGGGCCCTGGCGGCCAGGCTGGCCCGGTCGCCGGTCACCGGCCAGACCGTCTCCGTGGCGGGCACCCGGGCCAGGCTGGCAGTGACCGTCGGGACACTGGTCAACCTGGTCAACAACGCCGGCTTCGACCCGGTCGTCTACCGGGACCTGGACGCCGCTGGCCGGGCCCTGCTCCGCCAGCACGACAGCGCCCCGCTGCTGCGCCTGGCCGCGCTGTCCATCGGCTACGACAACACCAACGAGCCGCTGCCCGGCTTCAGCGACGGCCTGTACTTCGCCGTGGGCTGCACCGATTACGGGCAGCTCTTCAGCCAGTCAGCGCCGCTGCCGGCCCGTGCCCGCCAGTACCGCGCTGCCCTGCGCCAGCCGCGGCAGGACCTGTTCGCGCCGTTCACCGTCCCGCAGTGGACGCGGATGAACCAGTACACGCAGATCTTCAGCGCCTGCCTGCGCTGGCCCACCCCGGCTCACCTGGTCCCGCCCACCACCCGCCAGCCACCGCTCGTGCCGGCCAGGCTGCCGGTGCTCGTCCTGTCCGGCACGTTCGACTCGCTGACGCCGTGGCTGGACGGCGCATCCGCAGTGACCCGGCAGCTGGGCAGGTCAGCCCGGGCCGTCCAGGTCGCCAACCTGACCCACGTGACGCTGCAGGACGCCAACGATGCCTGCCCGGCCGCCATCTACCAGCGTTTCGTCCGCGAACCGGGCGGCCTTGCCCGCCAGGACGTCTCGTGCGCGGCCCGGGTCGCGCCGATCCATACCGTCGGCGTCTACCCGCTGCACCTCGCCGACGCGGTGCCCGCGGCCGCGGCCGCGGGGAACACCGCCGGCCGCCAGGCCCGGCAGGCCGCGGCGGTCGCGCTGGCCAGCGCCGGGGACGAGATCAGCCGCTGGCCGCTGCTGGACGACGGCAGCGACCTTGGCCTGCGCGGCGGCCGGGTCAGCTTCTCCGGCGGGCCCGTGCTGCGGATCTCGTTCCGGGGCGTCCGCTGGGTGAGCGACGCGACCATCGACGGGACCGCCTGGTGGAACGAGCCGGCGGGCTGGGTGACCGCCCGGCTCACCGTGCACACCGGCGGGGCGGCGCCGGTGCGGCTGGCCGCGCGGTGGCGGCCGTTCGGCACGCCGGGTCAGCTCGCGGTCATCACCGGTTCCCAGGGGAAGCGGCATCTCGCCGCAACCAGCCCCGCGCCCTGACGGCCCGCGCCGCCAGCGCGGGCCACGGGAGCGGGACCCGGGCGAGGAACAGGGTCAGGGCCAGGCCCGCCACCATCGGGACCCACCAGTTCCAGGGGCCCCGCCAGCTGGCCTGCGAGGCGACGGTCAGCACCGCCGCCGCAACCGAGGTCGCGGCCAGGCATGACCAGCTCCCGGCCGCCGTTATGAGCGCTACTGCCAGTACCGGCCACACGTAGTACGCGACCATCACCGGCTCGAACACCGAGCGCAGCGCCAGCGCGACGGCGGCCCACCACAGCAGGTCCGCCAGCGTCTGCGGGGTCCACCCGGCCGCGTCCTGCCGGGCCGCGCGCCAGCGGCGCCCGGCGGCAAGCGCGCACCCGCACGCCACCACGATGGCCAGGACCCTGGCGGGCCCGGCGGCAACCGCCCCGCCGCTCATGTGCGGGGCGAGGGACGTCCAGAGCGTGGGGTGGTCGACGGTCAGCCAGTTGGGCTGCCTGGTGACGGCGCTGACGGTGGCGTGCCGGTTCGCCAGCGCCGCGGCGCCGAGCAGCACCACCGCGGGGGCGGCCGCGCGGGTGAGAAAGCCTGGCAGCCGCCGTGGCCGGACGGCAGCCAGGACGACGGGCAGCGCGAGCAGCACGAGCGGCTGCACGGCGACCGCCGCCCCGATCAGCCACGCGGACCGGCCTGGCCTGGACCGCGCCAGCGCGAGGATCCCGTACAGGAACAGTCCCACCGCGACCGCGTCCTCGGGATGGCCCCAGCGCACCGACACGCTCCACAGGGCGACCGTGCCCGCCGCGGCGAGCAGTCCGCGCTGGCGCCAGGACACGCCCAGGTGCTCGGCGATCGCGTCGGCGGCGAACAGGGCCACGCCCGACACGGCGATCTGGTAGGGGCCGGCGAGGAGCCAGACGGCGGGATAGGGGTTCTGCGCGCTCTGCAGGTGGAGCGACAGTCCCGCCGCGTCGCTGAGGGCGACGACCGGGACCAGGATCACGGCCGTGCCCGGGAAGCTGATCAAGCCGGTGGGCTGGGTGTACAGGCCAGCCAGGTCCAGATGCAGCAGCCGCTGGGCCGCGACCAGCGTCCCCCACAGGTCATCCGGAAGCGACCAGGCGGACTTCCCGGCCAGGGCGGGGCCCCACCAGAGGGTCATCGCCATCCCGATGGCGACGAGGCCGGCCGTCGCAAGCAGCGGGAACAGCCTGCGGGTGAGCCACGGAAGGGATGTCCCCGACGGCGGCGCGGAAAGCCACCGGGGAGCTCGCCGGGGTTCCGCCGCGCGCAGCGGATCGCCCGGCTGGGCGGCGAGGACACCGCCGCCGGGGCTCTCCCGGTGCTTGCGCTCCCGCATCACCACACGACCACCCCAGGTCCACACGCCGGATGACGCGAGCATAATTGCCCGTGGTGGGCACCGCGGCCGGACACATCGGTGAGCGGCGCGGCGCTGGTGATGAGGGTCACGCGGCAGCCGCGCTGCCCGGTTTCGCCACGGGGCCGGTCTTCGCGGCGGCGTTACTGCTCGCGGCGCTCACGACTCGCAGATCACCTGGATGCGGGTCCTGTGCTCCGGTTACCAGCAGGCCTGACTGCACGACATCTTCACAGCCGCGGTATCGAAACCTTCACATCAGATCGGTTAATTTCG
Source organism: Streptosporangiaceae bacterium (assembly GCA_035532275.1). Classification (GTDB taxonomy): domain Bacteria; phylum Actinomycetota; class Actinomycetes; order Streptosporangiales; family Streptosporangiaceae; genus UBA9676. The sequence continues at coordinate 4,969 of DATKRG010000121.1, forward strand.
GTCTGTGGCCCAGATCGTGGTGGTGGAAGACGAAGCGGAGCTGGCCGCGGCGATAGCGGCACGCCTTCGCAGCGACGGCCACACCGTGACCGTGGCGGAAGACGGTCCCGGTGCCGTCCAGGTGGTCGCCTCGGCGCGGCCGGACGCGGTCGTCCTCGACCTGATGCTCCCGGGCTTCGACGGCCTGGAGGTCTGCCGGCAGATCCAGCGGGACCGTCCCGTCCCGGTGATCATGCTGACGGCCCGTGGCTCCGAGACCGACCTCGTCGTCGGCCTGGAGGTCGGGGCCGACGACTACCTCTGCAAGCCCTTCAGCATGCGAGAGCTCACGGCCAGAGTGCGGGCGCTGCTGCGCCGCGTGGAGCGGTCAGCAGCCGACCCGGATCGCGTGCTGCGCGCCGGTGCTGTCGAAGTCGATGTGCCGCGCCGCCGGGCCCGGCGTGACGGCCAGCCTGTCGGGCTGACGGCAACAGAGTTCGACCTGCTCGTCTACCTTCTGCTGTCCCCCGGTGTCGTCCGCACGCGCGAGGAGCTGCTCGCCGAGGTCTGGGGCTACCGGGACGGCTCGGGTCCGCGCACGGTCGACTCGCATGTGCGCGCGGTCCGCCGGAAGGCCGGGGCGGACATCATCCGGACCGTTCACGGCATCGGCTATGCCGGCGCCGACGGGCACGGCAGCTGATGGCCCGGCAGCTGATGGCGCACCTGCGGCCCCGGCCACTCGACTGGGTCCGGTCGATCAAGGTGAAGCTCGGGCTCGTCGTCGTCGGGTCGGTCACGGTGACAGTCGGGGCGATCTACGGGTCTGTCTTCTTCGGCCTCCACACGCGGTTCGCCTTCGTCGGCGGTCTCCTCGTCTCGCTCGTGGCCATCCAGTTGCTCGCCCACGGTATGGTCCTGCCGCTGCGGGAGATGGCCACAGCCACCCGGGTCATGGCCGCTGGAGACTACAGCCAGCGGGTCACGGCCACCGCGCAGGACGAGGTTGGCAGTCTGGCCAGGTCGTTCAACACCATGGCGGCCAAGCTTGACCAGGTCGAACGCCAGCGGCGGGAGTTGCTGGCGAACGTCAGTCATGAGCTCCGGACGCCGATCGCCGCGCTGCGGGCCCGGCTCGAGAATCTGGCGGACGGCGTCGAAGCACTCGACGCCGAAGCCGTCGCCACCATGCTCAAGGGCACCGAGCGGCTGAGCAGGCTGGTTGACCAGTTGCTGGAGCTGTCCCAGTTCGAGTCCGGTGCGATCCGGATCGACCGGCAGAACTTCGGCGTCCGCGAGGTCGTCGAGGACGCCGCGGCGCAGGTCCGGCCCGTCAGCCGTGACGTGCGCATCGTGACGGACGTGGACAACGGGCTGGTCGGGGTCGGTGACCCGGAGCGGATCTTCCAGACCCTGACCAATCTCCTCGCCAACGCCGTCCGGCACAGCCCGGCGGGAGGAGAGGTCAAGGTCCGCGGCGCACCCATGCCCGGTGGCGTCCGGATCGAGGTCAGTGACTGCGGCGCCGGTGTGCCGGCCGGCGACATCGACCGCATCTTCGACCGCTTCTACCGGGTCGACGGCGCGCGCGGGTCGGGAGCGGGCGGCGCCGGTCTTGGGCTGGCCATCGCCCGGTCGATTGTCGAGCTCCACGGCGGGTCCATCCGCGCCGCGCCGCGGGAGCCGGCCGGCTGCCGCATCGTTGTCGATCTCCCGAACTGACGAAGTTCCCCGTCCCATCCCTGAGCTGATGAACGTGGCGGCTCCACGCCGCCCAACCACGCCTGCGGAAGGTCAGCCATGCAATCAGAGCACACCCCCACGCCGTACCTGGCCGTGCACGCACGGGCCGACCGCCGGCTGGTCCTGGGTGCCCTCGCCGGCGGTGCCGCCTACGACATCGCCGGGCACAGTGGCGTCGCCACCGTCGCGGCCTCGGTCTGGGTGGGGGCCGTGGCCGCCGCCCTTGTGCTGGGCGGACGCGTCCTGGGGCGGACCGGCCGTCTGCTCATCTGCGCCGCCCCCGTATTCGGCCTGGCCCTCACCCTCCGGTCGAGTCCATGGGTGATCGTCCCGGCGGCGCTGGCCGCCGCTCTGCTGTTCCTGCTCGGCGTCTCCCTCGGTGCCGACGATGGCAGGCTGAACGTGACGTTCCCCGGGCTCGGGAGCCGTATCGCACTCGTCGTCGGACATATCGCTGCCGCCCCGGCGATGTTCCGTTCCCAAGGTCAGTCAGCCGCCGGAGCGTCCACCAGGAAGCGGGCGGCGGCAGCCGCCCGCGGGGCGCTGCTCGGCGTGCCGGTCATGCTCGTGGTCGGGCTGCTGCTCGCCGTCGCCGACCCGATCTTCCGGTCGTGGTTCGATCTCGCGGCGGTCCTGCCGCACCTGGTGCTGCTGGCGGTCGGCGCCTGGGCGGTCGCTGGGCTGTCCCGGGCTGCCAGCGCGGAGCAGCCATCACCGAGCCTGCCTTCCTCGCCATCGCTCGGCGCAGTCGAGGCTGCCTTCGTGCTCGGCGGAATGTGCGCGCTCTACGTCGCGTTCGTCGCTGCCCAGTTCGTCGCTCTCTCCGGAGGCGGCCGCCACGTTCTGCTCACCCACGGCCTCACCTACGCCCAGTACGCCCGCAGCGGGTTCTTCCAGCTCCTCGCGTGCGCCGCCATCACGCTGCTCGTCCTGCTCGGTGTGCGCGCCTGCGCCAGCCCAGACCACCCTGTGGTGATGGCCCTGTCCGGGCTGACCGTCGCCCTCACCATCGGCGTCGTCATCGTCGCCATCCGGCGGCTCCAGTTCTACGAGGCTGCTTTCGGCCTCACGATGCTGCGCCTCGCATGCCTGGTGGCGGCGGTGTGGATCGGCATCGTGTTCGTCCTGCTGGGAGCCACCGTTCACCGCCGGGGACTGCCGCGGCGGCTGTTCCCCGCGGCGGCCATCGTCTCCGGGCTCCTGGCTGTCGGCGTCTGGACCGCTGCCAACCCGGCCGCGATCGTGGCGCAGACGAATCTGCGCCGGGCCGCGGACGGGCACAGTCTCGATGTCAGCCAGGCCGCGAGCCTGGGGCCGGACGCCGTGCCTGCGCTCGTGGCCGGCCTGCGGGAACTCGGCGCGTCGCAGGCGAACGAGATGCGGCACGCGATCTGTGCGCGGTCACCGGGGCCAGCAGCGGGCACCGCGTTCAACCTGTCCCGGTCCGCCGCCAGCGGGGCCATGGCCCGCGTCTGTGGTTCTTAGCCAATCGGGCAGGGACGTGGCTGTTTACTGGCCCGGGTTTGATTTCTTGGCAGCCGTGTCGAAGCGGCGCTCCGGCGTTCGACGCGTGGGCAGAAGAACAGGTTGCGGTGACAGCGGCGCGATCGCCGGGTACCGCGGAAGCGAAGGAGACAGGCAATGCGATTCCTGGGTTACACACTGGCCGACCCGACCACGCCGATCCCCGAGCCCACCCCCGAGATGTTCGCCAAGATGGGCGAGTTCGTCGCCGAGGCGACCAAGGCCGGGGTGGTGCTGGCCACCGGCGGTATCGCGCCGTTCGAGGAGGCCACCAAGGTGCGTTACGCCGACGGCGAGTTCACCGTCATCGACGGGCCCTACACCGAGGCCAAGGAACTGGTCGGCGGCTGGGCGCTCATGGAGGTGCGCGACAAGGCCGAGGCGATCGAGTGGACCAAGCGCTTCCTGGCCGTCGCTGGCGGCGGCGAGTCCACGATCCGGCAGGTCTACGGCCCGTGATAGGTCAGTTCCGGCGGGGCCCGGGGTCCGGGGCGGTCTGAGTTCAGCCGCCCCGGTGCCCCGCCCCCGCCGGAACTTGCCTGGCCGCGCGGGCAGTGGTGTCATCGGAGCTTGTGACGGGCTCGCAGACCCATACCGCGATCGAGACGGTCATCCGGCTGGAGTCATCCCGGCTGATCGCGGGGCTGGCCAGGTACGCGGGCGGTGACATCGGCATAGCCGAGGAACTGGCCCAGGATGCCGTGGTCGCCGCCCTGGAGCAGTGGCCCCGGGAAGGGGTTCCGGCCAACCCCGGCGCGTGGCTGATGACGGTCGCCAAGCGCCGGGCGGTGGACCTGTTCCGCCGCAACCGCGAGCTGGAACGCAAGTACGCGCAGATCGGGCGGGCACTCGACGCCGAGGTGGATGACGGCACGGCGGCCCTGGACCGGGTGGTCGCCGACGATATCGACGACGACCTGCTGCGGCTGATCTTCATCTCCTGCCATCCGGTGCTGCCGGTGCAGGCCAGGGTCGCGCTCACCCTGCGCCTGCTCGGCGGGTTGACCACGGCGGAGATCGCCCGTGCCTACGTGGTGCCCGAGGCGACGATCGCCCAGCGCATCGTCCGTGCCAAAAGGACGCTCAGCGCCGCGCACATCCCGTTCGAGACACCCGGCGGCACACAGCGGCCAGCACGGCTTTCGTCGGTTCTTGAGGTGATCTACCTCATCTACAACGAGGGCTACTCGGCAACCGCCGGCGCCGACTGGATGCGCCCGGACCTGTGCCATGAGGCCCTGCGGCTTGGCCGGGTCCTTGCTGAGCTCGCGCCGGACGAGCCGGAGGTCCACGGCCTGGTGGCGCTGATGGAGATCCAGTCGTCCAGGATCGGGGCCAGGACCGGGCCGTCGGGGGAGCCGGTTCTGCTGCTCGACCAGGACCGGGCACGGTGGGATCAGCTGCTCATCAACCGGGGCCTGGCCGCCCTGGCCCGGGCGGAGGCGCTCGGCGGCACGCGCGGGCCGTACGTGCTGCAGGCCTCGATCGCCGCCTGCCATGCGCGGGCGTTCCGGCCGGAGGAGACCGACTGGGCGCGCATCACCAGCTTGTACTCCGCGCTCGCCGAGGTCAGCCCCTCGCCGATCGTCGAGCTGAACCGGGCGGTCGCCGTGTCGATGGCGTTCGGCCTCGCGGCGGGTCTGGCGCTGGTCGACCAGCTCGCCACCGAGCCTTCGCTGCGGAACTACCACCTGCTGCCGAGCGTGCGTGGTGACCTGCTGCTCAAGCTCGGCCGGGCGGCGGAAGCCCAGGCGGAGTTCCAGCGCGCCAGCGAGCTGACCAGCAACACCCGGGAGCGGGAGCTGTCCGCGCAGCGAGCCCGGACGGCCGGGGCGCAGACGGAGGAATCGTCTGATAATCCCGGCCGGTAGGCCAGCAGGGCGAGATCTATCAGGAGTGGCTGACCACGCAGGCCTTCTCCCGCCGCGACTACGGGTACTTCCGCGGGCTGGCCGGCGCTTCGCTGGCGGCTGTGGGACGGCCCGATGACGCGGCAGCCGCGGGGCGTGAGGCGCTGGGGGTCGCTGCGGCTGTGGGTTCCCTGCGCACGTTCAGGGAGCTGTCCCGTCTCCTTGAGCACCTGCGGGCGTGGCCAGCCAGGCCTGCGGTATTGGCCTTCCGCGACGAGCTCGCGACTACGCTATCCCGCCGCCGAAGCTGGCGCCGATCAGATTGACCGGGCCGCTGCCGGCCGCCTCGCGCACCTGCTTGACCGCGGCCCGGATATCGTTCACGACGCCGGCGATGGTGAGGTCTTCCTGGCGTCCCTCACTCTCACCATGCGCCCGGAAGTCGAAGCGCAGCGACGCCATGCTCGACGGGCACTATCCGCGTCGGCATGCGTAGGTTGATGCAAGATCAGCCCAGCGGATGATTCAGCACATCGCCGCCCAGGTTGCCATTGGGCCCGCTGAGGTTGAGCCAGAACAACGCGCTTCCCGGCCGTGTCGGCCGCGCCCGGGCGGCAATTGGCTGGGCGATCTGCGCGGCACGCTCGCGGAGCGAGGGCGGCCTGGGACAGACGCCCGGTCAGCCGGCTGCCTCCACCAGCGCGGTGTACCCGGCGGGGAGCTGCCCGATGAGATGGCGGTAGTCCTCCTCGCTCAGTGCCTCGCGCAGCGCGGCGAGGACGCCCCCGGTTCCAGCGCGGGCATCTTCATTGGTCAGCCCTGTGCGTTCGCTCACCTGCCCGATGAAGTGGCCGACCTCGACCGGGTGTGCCCCCTTCCTGCGACGCCGCGGTGTCTGCAACTGCTCCGCCAGCAGGTCGGGGAAATCTGTGGCGAGGCGCCTGGCCTCGCCTTCGCTCAGCTGGTCTGCGAGCCCCTCCAGCACCGCCCGGGTGATATCCGCCGATTCCTCGCGCGACAACGTGGTTCGCTCCGCTACCGCATGGACGAGCCCCTTGTGGTCCATACCACGGCCCCCTTTCGCCGGCTTACTGGCAAGTGTCCTGTGCCACTGGATCTGGCCAGCATCTGGGGGGTGACCTCAGCGAGGGTGGGCAGGGAGTACGCGGCCGGCCTGGATGCGAGCATTGCTGCGGTGGCCGGCCTGGCAGTCTCGGAGTAACCTCCGCCTGCCCGAGGTACGTAACACCAGGATTCGCTGCGCCGTGCCAGAGGACGTCGACACCGCCGCCGAAGGGCCGGAATAAGTCAGCGCTGCTGGTGCCGGCGGGCATGGCGGCCTGATTTCGCCGGTGCGCGCCTTACTTGCGGCGCATGTGCCCTGCGGCCGGGTGCAGGCTTCGGCGACCATCCTCTTCGCGGCAGTTGAGGACGCTGGCCCTGGGTGAGCCGGCCCGTGTTTGCGGTGTCAGAGGTCGATGGTCATGCCGTCGTAGGCTGCGGGCAGTTCGGCGTCGGCGAGTCTGCTGAGCATGGCGGTGGACATGTGGGTGAGCACGGTCCGCTGGGCGTGGATCTCCGCGATGTGCGCGCGCAGTGTCTGGTAGTCGAGGTGGTAGCGGATGGGCCGGCCGAAGGTGCAGGCCTCCACGGCGAACAGGTCCGCTCCTCGCGCCGCCTGGGCGAGTGCGGCGGTCCACTGGGTGTCGCCGGAGCAGGCGAAGCGCACGCCGCCAAGGTCGGCCCGCAGCGCTAGCGGCGGGGCGCCGCAGGCGTGCCCGGCCTGCCACCCGCGCACCAGGGCCGCGCCCAGTTCGGCGGGTGTCCCGCCGGGAGCCAGTTCGGTGACCTGTACCGGGA
>DATKRG010000122.1:0-42648 GCA_035532275.1 Streptosporangiaceae bacterium
GCGATGTACTCGGCGACCCGCTGGACGGCGGCCCGCAGCCGCCGGAAGTAGGCGGCGCGGCTCAGCGACAGGCGGTGCGCCGCGTTCTCATGGCTTGATGCGGGGTCCAGGTAGCCCTGGATCAGCACCCGCCGCATGAGCAGCCGCCGATCTCAAGATCGAGTCCTGGCGTGTGTCTGCACCAGGCGCAGCGCATCCGGCGGTGGCAGGGCGCCGAGCTCGGAGACTGACCACCCCGGCTGCGGGCAGCCGGCGGCAAGGCGGATGATGGGCTCATGACGGCTGGGGACATGCCCGCTAGCCCGGTGCCGGTGAGCCCGGTGCCGGTGAGCCCGGTGGCCGGGGCTGGGGGGGTATGCCCGTTCACGGTGGACCGGCCGGTCATGCGGCAGCGATGGGAACGGCTGACGTTCCTGCACTGGCGCTACGACACCGCGGACGTGCAGCGGCTGCTGCCGCCGTGGCTGCGGGCGCAGGAGTTCGACGGCACCGCCTGGGTGGGGCTGGTGCCCTTCTTCATGCGGGTCGCCACCGGCGGCGGACGCCGGGCGCCGTGGGTGTCGGACTTCTGTGAGACGAACGTGCGCACGTATGTCCGCGACCCGCAGGGCCAGCCTGGGATCTGGTTCTTCTCACTGGATGCCGCCCGGGCAGGTGCGGTCGCCGTCGCCCGCACGACCTACCGGCTGCCGTACTTCTGGTCGCGGATGCGGCTGGCCGAACGCGGCAGCCAGGTCGCCTATGGCTGCCAGCGCCAGTGGCCGGGCCCGCGGCCGGTGACCAGCCGGGTCAGGATCGAGGTCGGTGACCGGCTCAGTCCCGCGGACCTGGACGAACGGGATCATTTCCTGACCGCGCGGTGGATGCTGTTCAGCGCGGCGGGCAGCCGCCGCCGGTTCGCCCGTGCCTGTCATGAGCCCTGGCCGCTGCACCGCGCCCGGGTGATCATGACCGAGGACCATCTGGTCGCCGCGGCGGGCCTGCCGTCGCCGCAGGGTGAGCCGCTGGCGCATTACTCGCCCGGTGTGGACGTCGCGATCGGCCGGCCGGAGACATACAGGTAGCGGCACCCGGGCCGGCCGCCCGCGCAGCATCAGCCACGGTCCCGGGCCGGCCCACCTCCAGGCCGGTCAGGCTGCCAGGGCGGCGGCGGCCCGCCGCCACCCGGCCAGGGCCGCGTCGACGTCGCTGGCGCTGACGTCGACGTGCGTGAGCATCCGCACCCGGCCGGCCACCGTGGTAACCAGGACACCCTCGGCCGCCAGCGCCTCCACCCAGGCGGCCAGGCTGTGACCGGTGACAGTCACGTCGGCGAACACGATGTTGGTCTCCACCCCCGCCGGGTCCAGGCAGCCCGGCACGGTCGCGGCCACGCCCTCGGCCAGCCGGCGGGCGTTGGCGTGATCGGTGGCCAGCCGCCCGGGGCTTTCGTCCAGCGCGATCAGCCCGGCCGCCGCCATGATCCCCGCCTGCCGCCACGCCGCGCCGAACAGGACCTTCAGCCGGCGTGCCTCGCGGATGAGCTCGCCGTCACCGACCAGCAGCGAGCCGATGGGCGCGCCGAGCCCCTTGGACAGGCAGAACATCATCGCGTCCACCTGCGCCGCGTAGTCGGCGACGGCCGCCCCGGTCACCGCGCAGGCGTTGAAGATCCGCGCGCCGTCCAGGTACAGCGGCACGCCCCGGTCGGCGCAGACCTTGCCGATCGCGGCGACGTCATCCACCGGCATGACCGCACCGCCGCCCACCTGGTGGGTGTTCTCGATGGTCACCAGGTCGACCACGGTCACGTCGTAGGGATCGGGGGTGAGCGCGCCAGCCACCTGCGCGGCGGTCAGCAGCCCACGCGACGGCGCGCCCAGCCGCCGGAAGGCGATGCCGGACAGGACCGCGGACGACGAAATCTCCATCCCCCCGACATGGGCGGATTCCTCGCACACCACCAGGTGCCCGGCCCGGGCGAATGCGTGCATCGCGATCTGGTTGCACATCGTCCCGGTCGGGAGGTAGAGGGTGGCGGGGCGGCCGGTCAGCTCCGCCGCCCGGTCCTGCAGCTGGTTGACGGTGGGGTCGTCGCCGAACCAGTCGTCGCCCACCTCGGCCTGCGCCATCGCCCGGCGCATGGCCGCCGACGGCTTGGTGACGGTGTCCGAACGAAGATCGATGTAACCGCTGGCGGCTGGGCTCATGCCTGATCACCTCTGATCACCCCATGACTGTAAATGCCGGTGGGCACCGATGGTGGCCGGTGGGCCAGGATGGTGCGCATGACTGAACCCACGGACCAGCACCGCATGTACGGGGACCTGGCCGCATGGTGGCCGCTCATCTCCGCGCCGGAGGAGTACACCGAGGAGGCTGCCACCGCGGCGGCGGTGCTGAGCTCTGCCTCGATCCCGGTGCGGGAGGTGCTCGAACTGGGCAGTGGCGGCGGCCACAACGCCGTCCACCTCAAGGCGCGTTTCGACCTGACACTGGTGGACCTGTCACCGGACATGCTCGCGGTGTCGCGCCGGCTCAACCCCGAGTGCGCCCACCACCAGGGGGACATGCGCACCATCCGGCTCGGGCGCACCTTCGACGCGGTCTTCATCCACGACGCCGTTGCCTACATGACCACCGAGGCGGACCTTCGCCAGGTGATCGAGACCGCCTTCGCGCACTGCCGTCCCGGCGGTATCGCGGTGCTCGTTCCCGACCACACCGCGGAGACCTTCGCGCCGCGGACCGAGCACGGCGGCAGCGACGAGGCCAGCGGCCGGGGGGCACGCTACCTGGAGTGGACCTGGGATCCCGATCCCGCGGACACCTGGATCCAGTCCGAGTACGCGTTCCTGCTCCGCGATGCCGACGGCTCGGTGCGGGTGGCCCACGAGACGCACCGCACCGGGCTGTTCAGCCGCTCCGCCTGGTTCGGCCTGCTGGCCGGCGCCGGCTTTCACGCGGAGGCCATCACCGAGCAGACCTCGGAGGACCGGACGCCGCGGGTGCTGTTCACCGGCCACCGGCTGGCAGCGCCTGCCCGTGGTCAGGAGGCCCGTGGTCAGCAGGCCCGTGGTCATGATGGCCGGGCCCGCCGGGATCGCCGCCCATCATCGTGAGCATCGGCCTGCCGCCGGACCGGTAGAAACGCACCAGCAGCGCGGCGGCCAGCAGCAGGAAGATGATGTTGAGAACCGTCGTGTAGTTCCACTGCACGCCGATCGCGCCGGTCTTCGCGGCCCGCTCGGGCGGGATGAGCCCCAGCGCGCCGAAGACGAACTCGACGATGTACGCGGCGATGACCATGGTGGCGTAGAAGATCCCCAGCAGGACCAGCATCATCTTCGTGCCGTAGTACTTCCGGTAGATGATCAGGATCGGGATGATGATCAGGTCGGCGAAGATGAACGCGATCACCCCGCCGAAGCTGATCCCCCCGTTCCACAGCACCGCCGCCAGCGGCACGTTGCCGATCGAGCAGACGAAGCTGAGGACCGAGATCACCGGCCCCACGAGCGGGCCCCACAGCTTCGACGCCAGCGGGTGCCCGGTCAGGAACAGGTGGCGCCAGAACGTGTCGGGCACCCAGGCGCCCACCGCCCCGGCGATCAGCAGCCCGCCGACCACGTCGCGGATGACCGCGGCCCACTCCATCACGAAGATGTGGCTGACCGCCGTGTACCCGTCCCGGCTGATCAGCCGGTGCCAGAAGCCGCCGCCGGACGAGATGCTCATGTCCATCGCCGCGTGCCCCTCCATGGACCCGGCGACCCCGCGGTCCGCCTGCGCGCGGGCCGCCTCGATCAGGCGCTGGCGCACGAAGATGCGGAACGCGACAGCCAGCGCGACGATCATGATCGGCCCGCCAGCGAATTCGGCGAGGGTGAACTGCCAGGAGATCAGCAGGGCGAGGATGATGCCAAGCTCGATGACCAGGTTCGTGCTGGCGATCTCGAACACCATCGCGGCGGTGAAGTTCGCACCCCGGCGGAACAGCGAGCGGGCGAGCGCCACCGCGGCGTAGGAACAGGATGAGGACGCGGCGCCGAGCCCGGTCGCCCGGGCCAGGCTGGCCGGCCGGCCGTCGCCCAGCAGCGCGACGATCGTCTCCCGCCGCACGACCGCCTGGACGACGGCTGACAGCGTGAAGCCCAGGATCAGCGACCAGGTGATCTGCCAGGTCATCGAGCCCGCGACCGCGAGTGCATGGCCGATGGCGGCGAGAGCCGGCACGCTCAGTCCTTTCCCGCGATCATGGGATGCCTGTGCATCTCGCCCTCCCGGGCTCGTCCGCTGGTGCCCTTACGCTGGCACCCGCCCGGCTCGCCACTATACCCCCATGGGGTATCTAGGCGGATGAGATGTCCAGGCGGCGCTTGATCTCGCCGCTGACACACGGCTGGGCGTAGGCGGCCAGATTGGGTAGGGGAAGGTCAGGAGGTGAGTGAAATGGCCGGGACCACGTTTGGCATCGTCATGATCGTGATCGCGGCCGTGGCCGGGCTGCTCATCCTGGAGGTGCTGTTGCTGGCGGCGGACCGCAGCCCGTACTTCAAGCACCCGCATCCCGACCGGCTGTGGAGCAAGGTGCGCGGGGGAGTGCATCTGGGGGACCCCCGCAGCCTCGGTGCTCCGCAGGATGAGCCGGTCCGCCCGGCCGAGCAGCCCGGGAACGGTGAGAGCCACGGGTCACGGTTAGGCGCACCGGCAACCTCCAGCCTGAACGATGACTGCGGGGCGAGACAGGCATGAACCCATCGAGCCGGCCCGGGAAACCGAGGCTGACCGGCCGTTAAGGTTGGAGCGTGACCGACCAGCCCGCGCCAGCCGACCCCCAGCGGCTGCGCGCCGCGGACACCGATCGCGATCAGGCCGTGGAGGTGCTCCGCCAGGCGGCCGCCGAGGGCCGGATCACCTTCGGCGAGCTCGACGAGCGCGTCAGCCTGGCCTATGACGCCAAGACCTTCGCCGACCTGCAGGCGCTGACCAGCGACCTGCCCGGCCCGGGGGTGAGCGCACCGGCGCCGGTACCCCGCCAGTACCAGCCGCCGGATCTGGCGGTGGGCGATTCCGGGCCGGCGGTGTCGGTCGCGATCATGAGCGGTGCCCGGCGGGCCGGCGCCTGGCTGGTCCCGCCCGCCTATACCGCCGTCGCGGTGATGGGCAGTGTCGAACTCGACCTGCGGCAGGCCACCTTCGCCGCGCCCGAGATCACGATCAGGGCGTTCTGCCTGATGGGCGGCGTCAGCATCACCGTGGCCGAGGACGTGGCGGTGGACGTGTCCGGCATCGGCATCATGGGCGGCTTCGATCACCGGGCGTCCGGCCCGGGCGCGCCCGGCGCACCGCGGGTCCGGGTGGTCGGCTGCGCCCTGATGGGCGGCGTCGACATCCGGCGCCGGCCGGCCCGCGAGCTGGAAGGGCCCTGAGGCCGGCGGCCTGCCTGGGACGGCCGGTCAGCCGGCCGGGCGCAGCCGCTCCGCGAGGAAGGCCATCACCCGGTCCAGCGCGGCCCGGGTCGGGTGACCGGGCTCGTCCACCAGGTCGACGGTGAGCACCGAATGGGCTCTCCTGCCGATGCCGTGCGGGTTCCCCGGCGACGAGTCGATCTCGATTCCCTCGAACGCCTCCCCCAGCTCGCGGCGCAGGGTCTGGAAACGCTCGGGCGGCGAGCCCTTGTCGGCGGTGAAGCGCAGCCCCAGCAGGCACAGGCCCTGGCCAGCCCGGGCCTTGACCGCTGCCAGGTCACCCGGGTCCAGCCCGAGCGCCGCCCGGTGCCGGGCGTTCACCGGCGCCGGCAGGCCCGGCTGGCTGAGCACCGGCGCCAGCACCGCCGGCTCGACCGCCATCGCCAGCGCGAACCCGCCGGTGAAGCACATGCCGACCGCGCCCACCCCCGGCCCGCCGCACTCGCTGTGTGCCTGGGCGGCCAGCGCCCGCAGCCAGGTCGCCGCCGGGCTGGTGCGGTCGGCCAGCAGGGCGAACTCGCGGGACACGCACGCGCGCCCGATCGAGCGGGCCGTCTCCCGGCCGGTGGGCGGTGCACCGGGGCGGCCGAACAGGGACGGCATGTATACCCGGTAGCCGGCGTCGACCAGGCGCTGCCCGAACGCGGTCACCCCCGGGTGCAGTCCCGGCATCTCATGGACGACGATCACCGCCAGGCCATCCCCCGCCTGGTACACGTCGTGCTCGTAGCCACCGTGCGCGAACGTGGTGACCTCGAAGCCGGGCACAGCATCGGTCATCGTCTGCCTCCTGCGCGCGGGGGCGGCGGCCCGCCTGGCAGACACTCTTCCAGATGAATCGCCGCGGCAGTTCGCACCGCCCGGCTTGGGCACAGGCGGGATACTGACGACCGTGCCCGGGGGCGGGCGCGGTCAGGCGCCAGCCGCTGGACACCGAGCGAAGGAGCAGGGGCATGCCCGAGTCGTCCTTTGTGCCGCTGCCGGGGAGCGAGCGCGGGCCGCTCACCGGCGCGGACGTGATCGGTCCCGTCGGCACCGGGCAGCGGATCGAGGTGACGCTGGTCACCCGCAGGCGGGCGGAGCTGCCGCCGGACCTGGTCACCGGCCCCTCGGTGCTCAGCCGGGACGAGATGGCGGCACGTCACGGGACCAATCCCGCCGACCTCACGCTCATCAGCGAGGTCCTGGCCCAGCACGGCATCGAGGTCACCGGCGCGAACCCGGGTGCCCGACGGGTCAAGGCCACCGGCACGGCCGGTGCCTTCGGGGAGGCGTTCGGCGCCTCGCTCACCATGGTGCGCAGCCCGCATCCGGCCGCGCGGCGGGGACTGGCCGAGCACCGCTACCGGGAAGGCGGCCTGCGGCTGCCCGCGGAACTGGGCGGGATCGTGCTGGCCGTGCTCGGCCTCGACGACCGGCCGCAGGCCACGCCGCAGGTGCGGCGGGCACTGGCGGCGGCGGCCCCCGGCGCCGCCGCTCCCCCGCCGGTCTCCTACACCCCGGACCAGGTGGCGGGCCTGTACCGGTTCCCGGCCGGCACCGACGGGACCGGCGCGATCATCGCGATCATCGAGCTGGGCGGCGGGTTCGGTACCGGCGACCTCGGCGCCTACTTCTCCGGCCTGGGCATCGCCACCCCGGAGGTGACCGCGGTCGGCGTCGACGGCGGCGCCAACCAGCCCGGCCAGGACCCGTCCGGGGCGGACGGGGAGGTCCTGCTCGACATCGAGGTAGCCGGCGCGGCCGCCCCCGGGGCCCGCCAGGTCGTGTACTTCGCGCCCAACACCGACCAGGGTTTCGTGGACGCGCTGACCACCGCGGTCCACGCCACGCCCACCCCGACCGTGGTGAGCATCAGCTGGGGGGCCTCGGAGGACTCCTGGACAGCGCAGGCCCGCTCCGCTCTGGACCAGGCCATCGCCGACGCCGCCGCGCTCGGGGTGACCGTGTGCGCGGCCGCGGGCGACAACGGCAGCAGCGACGGGCAGTCCGACGGGCAGGCCCACGCCGACTTCCCCGCCTCCAGCCCGCACGTGCTCGCCTGCGGCGGCACCAGCCTGCGCGGCGACCCGGTGACCGGGACGATCACGTCGGAGACGGTGTGGAACGACGGGCCCGGCGGCGGCGCCACCGGCGGCGGGATCAGCGACGCGTTCAGCCTGCCGGGGTGGCAGTCCCCGGCCGGGGTGCCGGCCCGGGCCGGTGGCGGCACCGGCCGGGGCGTGCCCGACGTGGCCGGCAACGCCGACCCGGCCACCGGCTACCAGGTGCTTGTCGACGGCCAGCGCACGGTCCTGGGTGGCACCAGTGCCGTTGCCCCGCTGTGGGCGGCGCTGATCTGCCGGCTGGCACAGGCCACCGGAACCTCGTTCGGCATGATGCAGACGTCCCTGTACGCGGGGGTGAGCGCGGGCACGGCCGCGGCCGGATTCCGGGATGTCACCAGCGGGAGCAACGGCGCCTACCCGGCGGGGCCCGGCTGGGACGCCTGCACCGGGCTGGGCGCGCCGGACGGGACAGCCCTGCTCGCCAGGCTCGCCCCGCCTACCGCCACCTGACCGGATCGGTGGTTCGGTTTTCTGCCCCTGGAGGGCAGAAAACCGAACTGCTGCCGGAATCAGCCGAGCTGCTCGCGGCCGGAGGGCGCGTCCCAGTCGGCGAGACGCGGCTCGACGCTGATCCGCCACGGCGCCTGGTGCAGGAAGGTGGGCTTCGGCCCGCGGACCAGGCCGCCGAACGAGGAGAAGTCGGTGGTCTCCCGGAAGGCCGGCAGCTGGTACAGGTCGCGGGTGTAGCCCCACAGGTTCGCGAAGTCTGTCAGCCTGCGCTCGGTGACCCCGGCCAGCGGGTTGTAACCGGTGTCGAACCGGGCCAGGGTCGGCCACAGCCGGATGTCCGCCTCGGTGAGCTGGCTGCCGAACAGGTACCTGCGGTTCGCGAGCCGCTCGTCGAGCGCCTCCAGCGTCGCGATCATGGCCTGCCGGAGCTCGGTGTAGTCCTCGCGGCTGGTCGCCCCAGCCACCCGGTAAGGGCCGTTGTTCACCGTCTCGTAGACCTGAGCGTTCAGGCTGTCGATCTCCCCGCGCAGGGCTTCCGGATACAGGTGCACCGGCGGCCCGGCCCAGGCGCCGAACTCGCCGCCGAGGTCGATCGTCATGTCGGGAAAGTTGTTGCTGACGATCGTGCGCGTCTGACGGTCCCAGAGCACCGGCACCGAGACATGGCCGTCGTAACCGGGCTCGGCCGCCTCGTAGGCCTGCGCGAGGAAGGTGAAGCCGTTGACCGGGTCCGGTCCCCGCTCCTCACGGAACGCCCAGCCGCGCCCGTCCCGTGTGTCGTCCACGTAGGACAGCGAGACCACGTCGTCCAGGCGCATCAGTTTCCGGACGATCGCGGTGCGCTGGGCCCACGGGCAGCCCCAGGAGATGTAGAGGTGGTAGCGGCCCGGCTCGGCCGGGTACCCGCTGGAGCCGTCCGCGGTGATCCGTCCCTGGAACCGGTAGCGCGGGCGCTGGAAGCCGCGCTGCCCGGGGTCGAAGCCCCGTCCCGGCCCGTAGAGGCCGTACTCCTCGTAGTCGACCGGGCTCGCGTAGGCGGGGGTGGCCGTACCGGCGGATGTCGTCATGAGCGCCTCCCATCCAGGCCCTGCGGCCACGGTACCCGTCAGCCGCTGGCGCCGCCCAGGGTGGCCGGTGCCCCGAAGGGCCGGAGCACTTCGGGGACGGCCACCGTGCCGCCCTCGTCCTGGAAGTTCTCCATGATCGCCAGCAGCGCCCTGGCCGTCGCCCCGGTGCCGTTCAGCGTGTGCACGAACTCCAGCTGGCCTTCCCGGCGGAACCGGATGTTCAGCCGCCTGGCCTGGTAGTCGGTGGTGTTCGAGCAGGATGTGATCTCGCGGTAGCGCTCCTGAACGGGGAACCACGCCTCGATGTCGTACTTCTTGGCGGCCGGGCCGCCGAGGTCGCCGACCGCGATGTTCTGCACCCGGTAGGGCAGGCCAAGCGCCTGCGCGATCTCCTCTTCGTACGCCAGCAGCTGGTCGTGGAGCTGCCCGGACTGCTCGGGCACGCAGTAGACGTACATCTCCACCTTGTCGAACTGGTGGACGCGGAACATGCCCCGGGTGTCCTTGCCTGCCGCCCCCGCCTCCCGGCGGAAGTTGGTGCTGAACGCGGTGTACCGCGCGGGCAGCTGCGACTCCTCCAGCCGCTCGTCCATGTGGATCCCGGCCAGCGCCACCTCAGACGTGCCGGTCAGATACAGCTCGTCCTTCTCCAGCCGGTACAGGTTGGACTCCTCGGTCGGCAGGAAGCCGGTCCCGTACATGGCCCGCTCGCCGACCAGCACCGGCCCGAGAACCGGCAGGAAGCCCTTGCCGGCCAGCCGGTCCATGACGAACCGGTACAGCGCCATCTCGGTCAGCGCGACGTCGCCGAACCGGTAGGCGAACCTGGAGCCCGACAGCCGGGCGCCCCGGGCCATGTCGATCCATCCGCGGGGGGAGCCAATGTCGCCCGCGTCGCGGGGGGTGAAGCCGAACGAGGGCCGCTCGCCCCAGGTGCGCAGCGTCTGCGCGTCCTCCTCGGCCATGCCGTCGGCGGCGGTCGGGTCGGGCAGGTTGGGGATCCGGTCGAGCAGCGCCTGCCGCTCGTGGTCGGCCTGCCCCAGCTCGGCCTGCGCCTCGGCCAGCTCAGCGGCGAGCCGCTGGAGGGCGGCGATCTGTTCCGGGCCGGGCGGCCCGGCCTTGGACGACCTCTTCTGCTCGGCGCGCAGGGACTCGGCCCGCTCGGTCAGCTCGCGCCACCGGGCGTCGGCGGCGAGCAGCGCGTCGAAATCATCCGCGGCCCCGCGGCGGGCGAGTGCCGCCCGGTAGCGGTCCGGCTCCTGGCGGGCAGCCTTGAGGTCGATCACGCCGGTGAGTCTAGCCGGGCAACGGCGGGCCGGCGGCGCATCGCTGCGCCCGCGGCTCAGACGCGAACGTCAACGTCTCCCCGGCTGTCTTCGGCCGGATCGCTTTCGGGACGTGACGTCCCGGACCGGGTGGCCAGCACCGAGCCGGCCAGGATGAGCACGAACGCCGAGATGATCTCGGCGTTCAGCGGCTCGCCGAGCACAGCCACCCCGAGCGCGACGGCCACGGCCGGGTTGACGTAGGTGATCACCGTCGCCCTGGCCGGGCCCACCTCGGCGATGAGCTGGAAGAACAGCAGGAAGGCAATGGCGGTGCAGATGACCGCCAGGCCCGCCAGCGAGGCGAGCACCGTGGCCGGCGGAACCGCCGCCGGCCAGGTGAGCGCGGCCGCCGGGGCATAGACGATCGCGGCGAAGCCAAGGCAGGCGGCGGTGACAGGCAGCGCGGGCAGGTCGCTGAGCTTGCGGTTGGCGATGAGCGGGCCGGTGGCATACCCGAGCGCCACGAGCATCACCTCGGTGACCGGCCACGCGCCGCCGCCGAGCGCGCTGCGCCCGGCCAGCACGGCCACCCCGGCCAGGCCCATCAGCAGGCCCGCCCAGCGGACGGCGGTCATCCGCTCGCGGCCCCCGGTCAGCCGGGCGAGCACCAGGCCGATGATCGGGACCGAGGCGATGAGCAGGCCGGTCATCGAGCTCGACAGATGGCGTTCCGCGTCCGACAGGAAGGCCCACGGCAGGATCATCTCGACGCAGGCGAACAGCAGCACCCAGCGCCAGCGGGGGCGCAGCGCCGCCATCTGACCGCGGCGCAGCGCGAGCGGCAGCAGCAGGACGGCCCCGCCGGTCACCCTCGCGAACACCAGGACGGGCACCGAGACCCCGCCGTCGGCCACCTTGATGAGCAGATAGGGGACCCCCCAGATCACGCTCATCAGCGCGAAGAGCACCCAGCCACGGCGGCTCACCGCGGCATCCTCGCATCGGCCCGCACTCGTGCAGGCTACAGGGACAGGCACACTCCCAGCGGGCCCACGTTCAGGCAGACGCCGGTCGGGCTGGCCGACGGCGACGGGCTGGGGGAGCCGCCCGGGGGCGGGCTGGTGGGTGGCGGCAGGCCGGACCCGCGCGGCGACGGCGAGTGGCTGGCCGGCCCGGCCGTCGCTGACCTGGCCGGGCCCGGGGCGTCCGCGCCCCGCTGGCCTCCGCTGCCCGGCGCGGTGCCGGGCGTGAGCGGGATCGCCATCTGGGCCGGGACCGGCGCCGGCCGCGGGCCCGGCATCGAGACGAACGGTGGCTCGTGCACGAACCTGACCGACACCGATACGAAGATCACGTAACAGGCCACGGCCGCGGCCAGGAGGCCAGCGAGCAGGGTAGCGCTGGCCGGATGGTGGCCTACCGCCGCGGCGGCGTTCCGCATGGTGATCCGGCACCGGTCCGCCGCGCGCGCGGCCTGCACCCCGGCCGCTGGCAGCCGCGGGCCGTAGCCCATCCGGGCGGTCTGCCTGGCCCTGCGCAGGCCCTCCTGCCGCTGTGCCGGGGTCAGCCCGGGCCGCAGGTAGATGACGGTCTTGCGGCCTTGGGCTTCGGCCCGCGCGTGTAAGCCCTCCGGCAGGTCCGCGTAACGAATTGTGATCATGGTCCTCCCCATGTGCGTGGGCCCCTCCCGGAGGACAAAATCTTCCATCTGAGAACAGAACGTGAGGAGATTATCACGCTCGATGACGACGGATGGGGCAGATGTGTCATCACGCACATGCGCACGGTGGCCAGCCGCCCGGTTACCCTCGCAAGCAGCACCAGGTACCCGTGAGCAGCACGGTGTGCCCGCGGCTGTGGGAGGACGAGTGACGCTGACCGGCGCCGGCGGAGACCTGGGCGCAGCGGCCGCTGCGGCGGTCCCTGGCCCCGGCCCCGGCCCCGGCCCTGGCCGCGTGCCGGCCCCCGCCACCACCGCGGCCAGCGCCGCCGGGCCCGCGGCTGGCGCGCCGGTACCGGAGCGCGGGGCGCAGGGCACGGGGGGCCTTCGGCTGCGCTGGGCGCTGGCCTGTGCGCTGGCCGGCGGGCTTGCGCTGGCGGCCGCGTTCCCGCCCACCGGGATCTGGCCGCTCGCGCCGGCCGGGCCGGCCCTGCTCGCCGTGGCCCTGTGGCGGCGCAGCCTGCGCGCCTCGCTGCTGACCGGGCTGGTGTTCGGGCTGGCCCTGTTCATCCCGCTGCTGTCCTGGCTGCTGAACGTGGCCTGGTACGCATGGGTCGCGCTGGCGGTCATCGAAACCCTGATCTTCGGGATACTCGCCGTGGGCCAGCGGATACTGCTGGGCCTGCGGGCATGGCCGCTGGCCGTGGCGGGCTGGTGGGTCTGCGCCGAGGCCCTGCGCGACCGCTGGCCCTACGCGTTCCCGTGGGGCAGGCTCGCGATGAGCCAGGCCGGCACCCCGGCCGCCCCCTGGGCCGCGGTCGGCGGCGCGCCGCTGCTGAGCTTCCTGGTGGCGCTGGCCGGCACCACGCTGGCCTGGCTGCTGCTGGCCCCCGGGCGCCCGGCCTGGCGTGGCCGGGCACTGCCCGCGCTCGGGTTCACCGCCGCGGCCGGGCTGGCGCTGGCAGGCCCGCTGCTGCCCGTCGACGGCCCGGTGCCGGGCGCACCGACGGCCACAGTCGCCGCCGTCCAGGGCAACGTGCCACACGCGAGGAACCTGCCGGACCTGCTGCGGGCGACCACCGTGACGGTCAACCACGCGGCCGCCACCGAGCACCTGGCCGCCCTGGTCTCCGCGGGCAGGCGGCCCGCACCCGACCTGGTGATCTGGCCGGAGAACTCCACCGACCTGGACCCCCGGCTGTACCCGCAGGTGTACGACACGATCTCGGCGGCGGTCAGCGCGATCGGCCGCCCCGTGCTGGTCGGCACCCTGCTCGCCAACCCGCTGCGTAACGCCGGGCAGCTCTGGCTGCCCGGCCGCGGGCCAGGCGTCACCTATGTCAAACGCCAGCTGGTGCCGTTCGGCGAGTACATCCCGCTGCGCGGCCTGCTGGCGCACATCACCACGCTGGTGGCGCTGCAGCCGCACAACTTCACCGCCGGCCACCGGGCGGTGGTGTTCCACATCGGCCGGATCCGGCTCGGCGATGTCATCTGCTACGAGGTCGGCTTCGACAATCTGGTGTCCTCAGAGGTCAGGGCCGGCGCGAACCTGCTCACGGTGCAGACCAACGACGCCACCTTCGAGGTGGACGGCCAGCGCGGCGAGACCCTCCAGCAGCTGGCGATGGCCCGGATCCGGGCAGTCGAGTCGGACCGGGCGGTGGTGGTCGCATCCACCACCGGGGTCAGCGCCATCATCGCGCCGGACGGGAGGCTGCTGGCACACAGCGGCACCTGGCGGCGGGCCGTGCTGGAGGCCCGGGTACCGCTGCTGAGCCAGCGCACACTCGCCGACCGGCTGGGCGGCTGGCCGGAAACCGCGATCGTGGTGCTCACCCTCATCGCCCTCGGCTGGGCCGCGGCGGCGCCGCTGCGGCGCCGCCTGGGCGAGGGGTGAGCAGCACCGGCGTAGCACCACCGGCACGAGGCAGCCACAATGGGGGCTATGGCGGCGGTATGGCGTGGCCTGGCGAACCCGTTCAGGTATGCCGCGCTGCTGGCGGGTGCCCTGCCCGTACTGGCCCTCCCCTCGCCCAACCTCGAGTTCCTGGCCTGGTTCGGGCTCGTGCCGGGCCTGCTGCTGGCGCGCGCCGCCCCGTCCGCGCGGGAAGCAGGGGTGCGCGGCTGGTGGTTCGGGGCGGGTTTCATCCTCGCCGCCCACTACTGGCTGGTGCCGAACATCGGCCCCGCCCTGCTGCTGGTGGCCGTGGTCCTGGGTGCGCTGTGGGTTCCGGTCGGGGTGAGCACCTGGGTGCTGCTGCGCCCGCCGGTCACCGCCCGCCGGGCGCTCGCCGCGCTGCTGGTCGTCCCGAGCTACTGGCTGGTCGTGGAGTGGATCCGGTCCTGGCAGGGATTCGGCGGGCCGTGGGCGCTGCTGGGCACCAGCCAGTGGCAGCATCCGGCGGTGCTCGCGCTGGCCGCCGTGGGCGGGGTGTGGCTGGTCAGCTTCGCCGTCGTGGCGGCCAACACGGGCATCGTGATCCTGCTGGCCGCCGCGCGCACCCCGGTCCGGGTGCTGGGCGGCGCCGCCGCCGCCGTGATGGTCGCGGCCGGGCCGGCCGCCTTCGCGCTCACCCCGGCTCCCCATCCCACCCGGTTCCTCACCGTCGCCCTGGTGCAGCCAGGTGTCGAGCACGACCCGCGGCTGCGGGTGGACGCCAGCGAACGGCTGTCGGCTGGCCTGCGCCGCGATCACCCGGACCTGATCGTGTGGGGCGAGAGCAGCATCGGCTACGACCTGCGCCGCGCCCCGCGGCTGCTGGCCCGGCTGGAGGCGCTGTCGGCGGCGGACGGGGCGCAGATCCTGGCCAGCCAGGACTCCCAGAATGCTGGCGGGAAGTCCAAGGTCGCGGTGCTGGTCGGCCCGGGCGGGATCGCGGCGACCTACACCAAGACCCGTCTCGTCCCGTTCGGTGAGTACATCCCGTTCCGCCAGCAGCTCGGCTGGCTAGCCAGGATCAGCAGGGCGGCGCCGGTCAACATGATCCCCGGGACCGGGGCGAAGGTGATGACCGTGACCGCGCCGGGCGGCCAGCGGATCACCATCGGCGTGCTGATCTGCTTCGAGTCCGCCTTCCCGGACATGTCGCGGGTGGACGCCCGCCGGGGCGCCCATCTGATCGTGTACCAGACCTCCGACTCCACCTTCCAGCAGAGCTGGGCACCTGGTCAGCACGCCGCGCTCGGCGCGGTGCGGGCCGCCGAGACCGGGCGGCCGGTCGTGCAGGCAGCGCTGACCGGGGACACGGCGGCCTACGACGCGCAGGGCCGCCTGCTCGCCTCGATGACCACGGCGCGGCACGGCGTGCTGATCGTGCGGCTGGGACTGGCCCCAGCGGCCGCGCTCACCCCGTTCGACCGCGCCGGTGAGGTCGTCCCCTGGACGGCGATCGGGATCGCCCTGTTGGCCGCACTCATCCTGTTCCATCCTTGGCGTCCGCATCGTCCGATAGAGATACGCTTGGGCGTGAACCCTCGGCCTGCCCCATCCGTCTCTCTACTGGGAACTTTGCGTGAGCGGGAGCATGGAGCCAAACCTGCTGGGACGGGTGAGGGTCCGGCGTCTTCGCCGCAGTCAGGCAGGTGAGTTCCAGGCCACGGTGAGTGCCTCCCCCAGGTGCTCCCGGCCTCGGACCGGCGCAACAGGAGGACCAGTGCAGGAGAGCGACACCACGCGGGCAGGTCGGCGGGGCGTGCCCACCAGTCGCCAGGTCAGGCTCGGGACCATCGCGGTCACCGGGGCCGTGTGCCTGTTCGCGGCCGCGTGCTCGGGCACGGCATCCACCCCGGGATCGAGCCAGCAGAACGGGCAGGCACCGGGCTCCCCGGCCGCATCCCCTCCGGCCCAGCTGATCATCACCCCGGCCAGTGGCAGCACCGATGCCAAGACCAACCGCGGCATCTCGGTCACTGTCACCGCTGGCAAGATCACCAACGTCAGCGTGACCGCAGGCCAGGCCCCGGTCACCGGCCTGCTGGCGGAGGGGGCTCAGACCTGGCACACCAAGTGGCCGCTGCGGACGCACACCCACTACAGCGTGAACGCGACCGCGATCAACGCGGCCGGCAAGACGACGACCGCGACAAGCTCGTTCCGCACGCTCGGCCCGGCGGCGACCTTCACCGCCACCACCCTGGAGGGCCACCAGTCCTACGGCGTCGGCATGCCGATCGTGATCAACTTCAGCCAGGCGGTCACCCACCGGGCCGCGGTGGAGCGGGCGATCCAGGTCAAGAGCTCCAAGCCGGTGGTGGGTGCCTGGTTCTGGGACGGCAACCAGACCCTGGAGTTCCGGACCCAGAACTACTGGCCGCAGCACACCAAGGTGAGCTTCACCGCCCACCTCAACGGGCTGGAGGCCGCTCCGGGGGTGTACGGGACCGCCAACCTGAGCCAGTCGTTCACGATCGGTGACTCGCTGATCGGCGTGACCAGCACCCGGACCCACCACACGCGGATCTACTGGAAGGGCAAGCTGTACGCGGTCTGGCCCGACAGCAGCGGCATGCCGGGCGACGACACCGCCGACGGGACCTACCTGACCATCGAGAAGGGCAACCCGGTCCTGATGAGCGGCCAAGGTTACAAGAACGTCCCGGTCTTCTTCTCCGTCCGGTTCACCTGGAGCGGGAACTACTACCACTCCGCGCCCTGGTCGCTGGGGGAGCAGGGGTTCAGCAACGTCAGCCACGGCTGCGTGAACCTGTCCCCGCAGCACGCCCAGTGGTACTACGACCGGGCCGTTCCCGGTGACCCGATCACCATCACCGGCAGCCCGGTCGCTGGCCAGTGGGGCGACGGGTACACCGCATGGTTCTACAGCTGGAAGCAGCTGCTGAAGCACAGCGCGACCCACATGGCCGTGCAGGTCAGCCCCACCGGCAGCAGCTTCGTCACCCCGACCACGCTGCCCACCGTGGGCACCTCGGTGCTGACCGGGGCGAAGTCCTACAACTATCTCGCCAAGTGACCCCGTGGCGGCTGGGCGCGCTGAACTAGCTGCCAGGACTCGCTCCCATCACGGCGGTTCGCGGCAGCTGGATCAGGGGCCGGCCCCGTGAACCGGGTGACCGTCTGGCGGGACCGAGGGCAGCTAATCGTCAGCGCCGTCGTCCCGGGAATCGCGCAGCAGGACAGACACCCGCTGGCGGCTCACCCCGAAGACGGTGGCAAGCTGCGCCATGGTGAGCCCCTCTGCATAGAGCGCCCGTGCCTCCATCCGGCGGAACCTGTTGCCGTCCCTGGCCAGGGCCCGGATCGCGGCCGAGATCTCTTCCATCATCGCCAGCCGCTTCTCAAGCGGCATCATCGTGGCGTATGAGGCCCCGGTGCGCTGGTGGGCAGGGAGGGCCATCGACGCGCTGAACTGGCTGACCCGCCGGTAAAGCTCACCGGAGGAAGCCGCCAGCGCGGACAGGCATGTCAGCGCCTCGTCCGACTGCGGCCTGGTGATGTCCACCGGCCCACACTGACATAGGTGCGGAACGTGAGGCAACGTCTGTTGCCCTAGATTCTCCGAACTGCCTCGGCCGGGAGGAGTAACGACCTGGCGCGCCCGCTGGCGGCGGCCGCACCGAGCCTGGCGGCGTCCTGGGCCTGATATCCGGCCAGCAGTTCCTGCTCGTGATCCCGCCGCGGGAAGAGGAAGCAGACAACGGCCGCACCGAGCACGACGGCCACGATCCCCGCCATGAAGGCCCACTTGTCGCCGGCCAGGAACGCGGACTTCGCCGCCGCCGTGATCTTCGCGGCGTAGTGCGGATAGCGCTGCGCGACCGCCGAGGCGCCAGCGAACGACCTGGCCAGCTGGTCCTGGATGCTGCTGCTGATCTGGGCACGGTGCGGCGACGCCGCGATCGCCCGGCCGATCGCCGTCGCGTACCCGGCCGCGAGCAGCGCGCCGAGCACCGACTGCATGATCGCGCCGCCCAGGTCGCGCTGGAGGTCGGCGGTGCCCGAGGCCATGCCGGCCCGGTGCACCGGGACCGAGCCGGTCAGCGAATGTGAGGCAGGGGTGCCGGCCAGGCCCACCCCGATGCCCAGGAACGAGTACCCGAGCACGACCTGCCAGGCCGGGGTGTGCTGGCGCCAGAGCAGCAGCATGGTCACGAACGCGAGCAGGCAGGAGGTGTAGCCGGCCAGCAGCGTGAACCGTGATCCCCTGGCGTGGATGAGCCTGGCCGACTGAGGCGCCACCAGCAGCAGGAACACCGCCGCCGGGACGATCGCCAGACCCGAGTCCAGCGCCGAGTAGCCCAGCACGTCCTGCAGGTACTGCTGGCCGATGAACATCGCGCCCATCAGCGCGCCGAACACGATGATGCCGGCGGCCGCCGCCACCCAGAAGATCCGCCGCCCGGCCACCCGCAGGTCGTACAGGGGCGAGGGCGCGCGGCGCTGCCTGGCCAGGAAGGCGGCACCCGCGGCCAGGGCGGTCAGCCCGAGCAGGAGCGCGGGCAGGGCGCCGCCCGGCACCGGGCCGAGGTTGATGGCGAGCACGGCCGAGGCGATCAGCAGCACCGACAAGATGCCGCCCAGGTTGTCCACCGGGCCGGTGGTCTCGTTCACGTGGCTGGGCACCAGCCGGTGGGCCATCGCCAGGGCCACCACCGCCAGCGGCAGCGTGACCAGGAACACCGACCCCCACCAGAAGGCCTCCAGCAGCCCGCCGGCGATCAGCGGCCCCAGCGCCGCACAGGCGGCGCCGGCCCCGGACCACAGTGCGATAGCGCGGGTCCGGCCCGGTCCCGACCACAGCGCCGTGATGAGGGCCAGCGTCGTCGGGTAGGCCATGCCCGCCGCCACCCCGCCCAGCAGCCGGGCCACCCCCAGCACCAGCGGGCTCGGGGCGTACGCGGCGAGCAGGCAGGCCGGCACCGACAGCAGGACCCCGAGCATCAGCATCATCTTGCGGCCGTACCGGTCACCGACAGCTCCGAGGTAGAGCACCGAGGCCGCCAGCCCCAGCGAGTAGCCGACCGAGATCAGGTCCAGGCCGGTCTGCGAGGCGTCGAAGGCATCGCCGATCACCGGCAGCGCGACGTTGGCGACTGCCAGGTTGAGGTTGGCCACCGCCGCCACCAGGATCAGTGCCAGCAGGACCAGGCGTGGGTGCGGCGGGGCGGTGGCAGCCTCACCGGCGGTCCGGTCCCCGCCGGACGCCGGGGCAGCGGCCATCAGTCTCCTCTCCCAACCGTCCTGCCCCGAGCCAAGCAACTCCCCGGCGCTCCGCATCACCCGCACCGGGTGATGCGCCCGGCCCACATGGCCCGCCAGGCGGGCAGCGCAGTGGCCCGGCGCCCGTTATGCCGGGGAGTTGCCAGCCGGTACGGACGGCCGGGGTGCGCGGGCGAGCAGCCCGGCCAGGCGCTGGACAGCCGCCGCGCTCCAGGCCGACGGGCGCGGCTGCGCGCCGTCGGCAAGGCCGTTCCAGTACAGCGACCAGGTGCCGGCCACCAGCCGGCCCACCAGCGGCGCGGTGAGCAGCCGGACGCCCGCCGAGGCCGCCCGCGGCCGCCGCAGCAGCGCGCTCTGCAGCGCACCGGCCCCCGGCATATAGCCGCCGAACGACGCGGCCAGCGCCTCGGCGTAGGCCGGGCCGGGGTCGCCGGGGTGGTCCAGCACCGCCTGCGCCGCCAGCCGGGCGCTGACCATGGCCGGCCCGATCCCCTCTCCTTGCAGCGGGTTGATCAGGCCGGCCGCGTCACCGGTGAGAAGAACGTTGCCCGCGGCCGGCGGGGTCCCGGTGCCGCCCATCCGCAGCCAGCCGCCCATGACCGGGCCCGGGCTCACATCGGGCCCGATGTCGCCGCGCCGCGCCAGCAGCGCGCAGAACCTGGCCAGGTCGCCGCTCAGCTGCGCCTGCCGCCGGGTGGTGCCCAGGCCCACCCCGATGCCCACGTTCGCCTGGCCGTCCGCGCCGGGGAACAGCCAGCCGTAGCCGGGATAGATCCGCCATGGGGCGGCGTCGTGCAGGACCAGCAGCGGGATCGGGACGTGCGCGGGCAGGTAGGCGCGGATCGCGAAGCCCCACAGCGCGGTGCCCGGGTCGAGCATCCCGGCCAGGCGGGCAAGCGGGCTCAGCGCCCCGTCCGCCCCGATCATGACGTCGGCTGCCAGCCGCTGGCCGTCACTGCCGATGACGGCGTCCACCCGCCCGCGCGTGCCGGTCTCGACCGCGGTGATCCTGGCCCGGACCGGCGTGGCACCGGCCGCGATCGCCGCTTCCCGCAGGGCGTGGTCGAAGGTGAGCCGGGGCGACACCACCCCGTGCCCGGCGTACGTGCGCCCGGGGAAGGCGGGCAGCCTGCTGGCACGCCCGGAAGGGCCGACCGCGAGGAGATCGGCGCCCTGGCCCGCGTCCGGCACATCGACGCCGAGGTCGGCCAGCAGCTGCACGCCCCGCGGGCCCACCAGGTCGCCGCAGGCCTTGTCGCGGGGGAAGGACGCCTTGTCGGTGAGCGCGACCCGGGCTCCGGACCGGGCCAGCACCAGGGCCGCGATGCTGCCCGCCGGGCCCGCCCCTACCACCACCGCGTCGAAACGCTGCCCGGTCACCGCGCCAGCACCATCGCCAGCGCCACCGCCCCGGTCGCCCACACGAAGAACCGCAGCGCCCGCTCGATCGGGGCCAGCAGGTCGGCCCGGCCCAGGTCCTGTTCCCGGCCGTCGGAGTAGGTGATCCGGACCGACACCGCGCTGACCCGGCGCCGCAGCGTGCGGGCGGGGGTGCTGAGCGCACGCTGGCCCAGGGAAAGGAAGAAAGCGGCCGCGGCCACCACGATCGCCGCCGCCGACAGGGTCCAGTGCTGGGCGTACGCGCCCACCAGGGCCGGGAAGGAACCCCAGCTCAGAGCGAACCACACGTCGTTGTGCAGCAGGCCGCCCAGCAGCTCCAGGTTGTACCCGCACACCAGCACGGCGCCGGCCACGACGAACGGCAGCAGCCGCAGCCCGCCGTCGACCAGGCCCATCACCATGGCGGCGGCGATGGCCAGGCCCGCCGTGACGGCGAGCACGGTGCTGCTGATGCCGGTGCCCAGCGGCCTGCCCTTCAGCTCGTCCAGCGCGTGCGCGCCGATGCCCACCGCCAGGAAGAAGGCGACCAGCGTGCCGGCCAGCCGCCACAGCACCAGGTGCGGCATGACGGCGGCACCCATCACCACATACGACAGATGCCACAGCGTGTACGGCGGGTGCAGCAGCGTCATCCAGTCGCCTGGCCCCCCGGTGCCACGGCCGACCGCGTAGAAGGCAGGCCTTTCCGGGGAGCCGCTCACGAAGCCGGTCCCGCGGCCGGCGGCTCGTCCGTTCCCTTCCGGCCCCACATGATCAGGCCGCCGCCCAGGCTCATCAGCTCGGTCCCGACCCCGGTCAGGCCGGCTGCCTGCCAGGCCGCGACGTGCGCGCTGACCGGGTGCCGCTGGTAGTGCCGCGAGATGCTCGGTCCCAGGAAACGCCCCACCTGGTACCAGGCCCGGCCGCCGGTGACCCCGCCCAGCACCGGCAGCAGCAGCCGGGTGTAGCACCACCACGCGCCGTGCCACACCGGCTGCGGCGGGACGCTGAACTCCAGGCTGGCCAGGGTCCCGCCGGGGCGCAGGCAGCGGGCCATTTCGGCGACGGTCGCGGCCGGGTCGTCCACGTACCGCAGCAGGTAGGAGAAGGTCACCGCGTCGAAGGTCGCGTCGGCGAACGGAAGCTGGTCAGCCCGGCCCGCGGCCAGCCGGACCCG
This sequence comes from Streptosporangiaceae bacterium, assembly GCA_035532275.1. GTDB lineage: Bacteria > Actinomycetota > Actinomycetes > Streptosporangiales > Streptosporangiaceae > UBA9676. The sequence goes on from DATKRG010000122.1 coordinate 21,741, forward strand.
GCCGCGGCGTCCCGGGCGGCGGACATTCGGCAGGCCGGCCCGCAGCATGGGCTCGTTGAGATCGACCCCGACGACGTCCGCGCCGGTCCGCGCGGCGACGGCCAGCGCCACCCCGGCCGGCCCGGTCGCGACGTCCAGGACCAGGCGCGGCCCGGCCGCGGCGGCATGGTCGGTGACCGCCCGGCGCCAGCGCCGATCCTGGCCGAACGAGAGCAGGTAGGCGAGCCGGTCGTAACGCGCCGGCAAGCCGTCGAAGACGGCACGGGCCACCGGCTCGCCACGCAACTGGCCCTGGATCGCGGATACGGCGGTCACCGGATTCGGGGGCACTCCAGCAGGTTCGCATGCGCGGTGCGCCGGGGCAAGAACGGTTTGTCCCGGCCTGGCCGTCAGCTACCGGGTTCGCGGGTGGCAGGGTCGCCGGTGTCGCCTGGGCGTGCGCCCGGTGCCGTCTGCGGGCTGACGGCCGTGGACGTGGCCATCGGGCCGGTCAGGCCCGGGCCCAGCAGCGGCACCATGCCCGCGTGGTCATCAGCGGCCGGGCGGGTTCAGTGCCTGCAGGACAGCCGATGACCCGGGCGGGTTGGGGTGGGCGGACGGCATCTGCCCAGGGGCGTCCACGGCGGGAGCGGGCGGGGCCGGCGGGCCGAGCTGTTCGGCGGTGACACCGTCGGGCAGCCTGAGGAACGCCTCCATGGCCCCGGGCGACGGGTTGCTGTCGTCGGTGCGCATATAGCCGATGTAGTTCACCGGCACCGGCTTGCCGTCACCGCTGGCGGGCAGGGCGCCTTTGAGCCGGTACCGGGCGTCGAGCTTGCCGTCGAGCGCATCGGGGAAGATCACCCGGCCACGGACGTTCTCGACATTGAACACATGCCCGGTGCCGTCGGCATACCCCACCGCCACCAGCCCGCGCGCTCCATCCCCGTAGCCCGTGAAAATGTCCTTCAGCGCAGCGGCCGCCCGCCGGAGCTGGCCAGGATCGAGGTCGGTGAAGGCGACGCCGCTGCCCCAGACGGAGGCGAGATCGGCCAGCGCACGGCCGCTCCTGATCCCGTCCACATACTGCGACGGCTGCTCGGTTGGGGCGACCACCTGCCCGAGCCGCCTGCTCGCCTCGTAGGCCAGGGCGGCATGGACGCACTTCGAGCGTTCGCCCAGTCACCGAACCGCTCGGATCCGATCCGGGAGACCAGGTCGGCGATGGGTTCGAGGCCGGGGCGGTCGCGCAGCCAGCCCAGGTATGCCTCCCATGGCTCCGATCTGCGCAGGGCCGGCAAGGCTTCCGGGCCTTCCGTCGGCGGCTTGTAGATCTTGTTGACCCCGGTGGTGTTGACCTTCCGTGCCTCGGCGAGGAAGTCGTTCCTGAGCTTGGCCGCTTCCGCGAGCCGGCCGAGCAGGACCAGCCAGCCGCAGAGCTGGACGAGGATCAGGTACAGCAGTCGAAGGACACGGCCGATCATCATGTCCTATGGCCGGCCCTGGCGCATCGCCGCAGTTCAGAGTCCAGGCAGACTTCTCGCACTCCGCAGGTAACTCACCGGTTTTCGGACTACCGGCGGGCGTTGAGCAGGGAGTCGCAGAACATCTGGACTGCTATCTGGCTGTCGGCAGCGGCAGTGGCGGGGTCCATGCCGGGGTGGTCGAGTGTGATCTGGTCGACGTAGGAGCTGGTTCCCTGCGCGCCTGGTTCGGCGAAGTTGGCTTTGAGGTCCGTTAGTGCGGACTCTGCTGAGGCGATCGCGGTGCCGAATACCTGCCATGCTCGGTCGGCGGCAGCCGTGGGGTCGCCGTAATCGTTGTTGAGCAGGACGTACGCGATGTCCTACCAGTCCTTTGGCTTGCGCCGGCTGTAGGCCGCTGCGGTCTTCGCGAGCAGGAAGCCGGCCAGCCCGGTGACGTAGATCTCTGCCTGCCGCCGGACGTCGTGATCATCAGCAACGAGAGTGCGGACTTCGCGGTCCCTGGCGGCGAAGCCGGTTCCTCTGAGGTTCGCCGCACCAAGGTCATCGCAGCTGTCGAACCTGACGGTCGCGCCAGCGGGCTGGGTGTCGAGGTCCGCGAGGAGTTCGAACTTCACGGTCGCGCCATGATCTCCATCGCTCGACTTCCATCGCCAGATGTACTGATCGTCGGGACGGAAACCCGCGTTGCGGAGCGCCTGCTCGAGCCGTGCTGCATTGACCGAACCGGCACTGATTTCCAAGTCAACCTGCACGTCCACGTCGGTGGTGCCGGCGTGGCGGGCACCTGATTGAGCGCAGAGAAGGGCGGGCACCAGCCCGCTGAGCAGGACGAATTCGGGTCGTCCGCCGTAGTAGTTGGCGATACGGATGAGTGCCATCTCCGCCGCTTCCCTCGCGGCGAGCGAGCGAGGGGGGTCCTCGTCAGCCACCGGCTTGGCCGACCCGGCGGCGGCCTTGGCGGCGGCGCGGCGCTGGTAATCAGCCATCCTGGCAGCCGCGGCGGCCTCTTCCCGGGCAGCGCGGGCCTGGTGCCTGGCCACCCGCCGCTCCAGCCGGGTGATCTTCTCGGCGCGCTCGGCCTTGGCTTGCTGCTGGCGGGCGGTCTCCCCGGCGTCCGCTTCGCCTTCGCCTGCTGGCGGCGGACCAGCCTGCCGGTAAGCCGGGCCAGGGTCCCTGGCCCGCCCGCACCGGGACCACCCTCACCGTCACCACCGAACAGGGCATCCTCGGCCGCGTCAGCGGCCTGCGCCTGGGCCAGCCAGCCATCCACCTCGGCGGCGATCAGCGCCTCCAGCTCCGCGATGTCCAGGTCCAGCTGCTCCGCGGTGGCGTTCGCCGCCACCGGCGCGTTCGCCTTCACCTTCGTCCCATCCCCGGCCACCACATCCACCCTGACCAGGCCCTGCTTCGCGCACGCCACCAGCGAGGCCACCAGCAGCCCCTTCACCGCCTTCTCATGGCGGGACACGAACCGGGCGACCGTCGCGTGGTCAGGATGCAGGTTCCCGCAGATCACCCGCGCGCCCACATCATCGAAGGTGGCCATCTCGACCGCCCGCGAGGACCGGATCCCCATGCAATAGCAGTACATGACCAGCGCCACCATCAGCTGCGGGTGATACGCCTTCTTGCCCTGCCCATCCCGCCCGGTACCACGCCACAAACGGCGCCAGGTCCATCTGCGCGGCCTGCTCCAGCACCGCCCGCGCCAGGTGCCCCGGCGGCAGCCCGCGCATCGGGGGGCAGCAGGAACAGCTGACCCCGCTCAGCAGCCATGAAGTTATGCCCCATAAACACGATTTTCCCAGGTCAGCAAACACATGCCGGGAGCGACACGCCAACCTGGAAGACACCTTGACAAGCCAAGATCATGAGTTATGCGACAGCCTCCATATGGCCGACAGATTCCGTGATCATGGTCATCAGCCGACGAAGATGCCCTCGGGCAGGAATGCCGACACGAGCATGTTGGGCGCGTCCACGACCTGGCTGATCTTGAGGTCGACGGCGACGCTGCAGATGGCGTAGGCCTGCTGGCGGGTCCAGCCCCGCTCGGTCAGGTGGTCGATCATGTTGAGCAGCGCGTTGCGGGCGGCGAGGGTGATGTCCTCGGAGTGGTTGACACCGTCCCTGGTGACCGAGATGCCGGTGGTGGCGAAGAACCGGCGCGGCGCGGCGAACTCGGGCGGCAGGTAGTAGTCCTCCCGGGTGAACCGCAGGTCGCGGATGTTCTTGTCCGCCGCCTCGCCCTTGCGCAGGCTGAACCGCACCCGCAGGGTGGAGCGCATCTCGATCGCGGTGCCGCAGGTCTCGCAGTCGCCCTGGGCGAAGTGGGCGTCGCCGGCCGAGAACAGGCCGCCCGGGGTGTCCACCGGGATGAGCAGCACCGCGCCGGCGCCGAGCTGCTTGATGTCCACGTTCCCGGCCTGCTCGCGGGGCGGCACCGTGCGCAGGCCCGCTGCGGCGAGGCGCGGGTCGGCGGGCACGGCCGAGGCCGGCGAGGGCGGCAGCACGAAACCGCCCCGTTCCAGCAGCGCCTGCTCGCGTGCGGTCGTGGCGGCGAGCAGGTCGTGCCCGGGGCTCAGGCCGATCGTCCCCATGAACGGCGAGCCGGGGATGCGCACACCGGGAAGATCGGCGGAGGTGGCCCAGCCGGCGGCAATGTCCCAGCTGACCTTGAACGGCTCGGGGAAGACGTCCCGCAGGAAGCCGAAACCCGGCACCTGCACCGTGTACCCGTACCGGTCGGGCTCGATGTGCAGGATCTCCACCGCGAGCACGTCACCCGGTTCGGCGCCCTCGACGTAGACCGGTCCGGTGAGCGGGTGCACGACGTCCAGGTTGGGCGCGGCCACCACCGCCAGCGGCACGTCCGGGGCCATCTGCCCGTCGAAAGCGTCCCGCGTCTCCAGGACGACCTCGTCCCCCGGCTGGCAGCGGGCCACCGGCGGGATGTCAGGATGCCAGCGGTTGTGGCCGGTGCCCGGTTCCTCCAGGAGAGTCTTGCTCCAGTCAACCCGGATCTCGTGGATAGCCATGTCTCCTCCTTCGCGGTGATGCTGCCATCGTGCTCCTGCCCGGGCTGGCACGCACCCGGCGGTGACAGACTTGGCACCGGAAGGGAGTGATGCGGTGGACGACGTCCCGCCCGGTTACGGCGAGCCGCGCCCGCTGTTCACCGACGAACTGGGCACCACCTACGCCGCCCGGGAAACCGGCACCGGCCGTGAGGTGGCGCTTCGGGTCCTGGCCCTGACCGTGCCCAGCAGACCCGCCCGGCGCCAGCTGCGCAGTTCCTGCCTGGCGGCGGCCGCCCTGACCGGCCACCCCGGCGTGCTCGATCTGTACGAGGTCGGCTTCACGGATGGGCATCACCCTTATCTGGCGACCGCCCGGCCGGCCGGGTCGCTGGCCGACTTGCTTGCCCGGCACGGGCCGCTGCCCGCCGCCCAGGCCGCGGGGCTGGGGGCCGCACTGGCCGGGACCCTCACCGCCGCCCACGACAAAGGCATCCTGCACCTGGACGTCCGGCCGGCCAGCGTGGTCCACACCCAGGCGCCCGCGCCGCTGCTGGCCTACTTCGGGGTCAGCCGGGCCGTGTCCGTGGCAGGCCAGGCGGAGCTGCCGGCCGAATACCTGCTCCACGCGGCGCGGGAGATGTTCGGCTGGGACACCCCCGGGCCCGCCGCCGACGTGTACGGGCTCGCGTCCACCGTCTACACGGCACTGGCCGGCCAGGCCCCCTATGCGGCCGAGGCGCGGCTGGGACGGGCCGCGCTCTACCAGCGGGCGCTGCGCGGCGGCCCGGCACCCGTCCCGCGCCCCGGTATCCCGCCCGCGCTGACGGCGCTGATCGCCGCCATGATGGACCCCGACCCCGGCAGCAGGCCGGCCATCACCGACGTCGCGGCCGAACTCGCCGGGATCGGCCCGCCTGAGCTGGCGGCCACCGTCTTCCGGCCGACCGGGCCGCTGACGGCCGGGACCGGCCAGGTGCCGGCCGCTGCTGCCGTGCTCCCGCTCCGCGTGCCCGCGCCGCCGCCGGCCCAGCCGTCATCCGGCGCGGAGGGCGCGCCGCCGGTCCCGGCGGCGCTCAGCCCGCCAGCCCCTGCCCCGTTCCCTGCGCCGTCCCCCGGCCCGGTGCCGCCCGGCCCGGTGCCGCCCGGCCCGCCGGCACCCGGCCCTTTCCAGCCGGCCCAGCACCCGGACTCCGCCACACCTGCCCAGCAGGCCAGTTCACCGTTCCCGGACGCGGCCCGGGAACGGACAGCCCGCCCGGCCGCCGCGCAGGAGCCCGGCACCGCCCGTCGCGGCCGGCACACCGGGCTGATCCTGCTGCTGGGCGCGGGCGTGGTGGCACTGCTCGCGGGCTTCGTCTGGGGGATCGTGACCGCGCCAGCGGCCAGGCCCCGCCGGCCCGCGCCGACCATCCAGGCGACCGCGGCGGCGAGCCCGATGCCAGCCGCCGAGCAGGCCCAGTACCAGGTCACCCGGGTCCGGGTGGTGGCCCGCCCGGGCGGCGCACGGATCCGGTGGGCCAGGCCAGCCCGCACCGGCGGCGTGACCGCGTTCATCGTCGTCGCCGAGCTCGGCGGCCGGGCGGAGCAGGAGCACACCGTCGGGTCCACCGGGCACGGTGCCGTCTTCGCCGGGCTCCGGCGTGGGCACCGCTACTGCTTCGTGGTCGGCACCGTGGTCGAGACGGCCAGCGGGCAGGCCGGCACCGCGACCGCGCCCCAGGTCTGCTCCGTCGTCCGCTAGCGGGACCGCCTCCCAAACCCGAGTGTCGAGCCAGACGCCGAGCGCTGACCTCGCCAGTCAGGAAAGCTGATCTTGCTGCCCACAAACTTATCTCACAGCCGTTTCATGCGTCTTCCAGCATATGTAGCCTGTGCATAGCCTAATCTGGGCATCTTGCCCGAAGACAATTAACAGGGGACGCCCGGATTACCGAGAACCAATGGCCAGCCTTGACCAGCTAACCGTGACGCCAGCGCCCAGCCCGCCCGGCGCCGGCCCGTCGCGCCTCCGCCGTCTGGCCGAACTTGCCCCTGCGGGCGCAGGCTACCTGCTCCTCGCCTGTCTCGCCTTCGGCGCGGTAGGGCCGCTGGACTCACAGCACTTGGCGGGATGTACGTGCGGCGACCCGGTCCAGCAGACGTGGTTCCTCACCTGGACGCCGTTCGCGCTCCTGCACGGGCTGAACCCGTTCGTGACGAATTATCTCCACGTGCCGACGGGGGCCAACCTCGCGATCAACACCTCCATGCCCCTGCTCGGGGTGCTCGGAATGCCCGTCACGATCCTGGCCGGGCCGGTCGCCACCTTCAACCTGCTGCTCCGGATTGGCCTGGCGGCGTCCGGGACCTCGATGTTCGGGGTCCTGCGCCGCTACACCAGTTGGTGGCCCGCGGCGTTCGGCGGCGGGCTGCTGTTCGCGTTCTCGCCGTACATGGTCGGCCAGGAACGGCGTCACCTCTTTCTCGTCTTCCTGCCGCTGGTACCGATCTTCATCCCCCTGCTCGACGACTGGCTCATCAGCGTGCGCCGCCCGGCAATGCGTTCGGGGATCCTGGTGGGGCTTGTGGCCGGGCTGCAGTACCTGATCTCGCCTGAGATCCTGCTGACCAGCGCCATCTTCGCCATGATCGGGCTGACCTTCCTGGCACTCAGGCACCGCGCCGCCGTCCGGCAGCGCCTCGGCGTTCTCACCCGTGGCCTGACGGCGGTGGTGCCGGTGTTCCTGCTGATCGCCGGCTACGCGATCTGGATGCTCCTGGCCGGGCCGCTGCGCCCGGCCGGGCCGCTGCACAGCCTCGCCGACCTCGCCCGCTATCACGGCGACCTGCTGGCGTCGCTGCTCCCCACCAGCAACCAGCTGTTCGCCCCGGCTGGGCTGTCCCGGCTGGGCGACGGCCTGATGCCGCACGGGGTCGAGAACGGTTTCTACCTCGGCCTGCCCCTGCTCGCCCTCTTGGGCTACCTCACCATCCGGTGCCGGCGCACCGGGCTGGTGGCGGTGTCGGCGGTCGTCGCCGTGGCAGCGTTCGTCCTCTCCCTGGGCCCTAAGGTCGCCATCAACGGCAAGGTGCTGCCGGTGCCGATGCCGTTCGCGGTGTTCACGCACCTACCGGTCCTGCAGAACATCGAGGCAGCGCGCCTGTCCCTGTTCCTCCAGCTGGCAGCGGCGATCGTCCTTGGCGTCGGGCTTGACCGGGTTCGCGCCGGCGGGTGGCGCACTGCTGCGGATGTGCCGCAGCGTGCGGTACCCGGGCCACCCGCCGCCGGCCTGGCGCGGCCGCTCGTCGTCGCGGCGGCCGGCCTGGCGGCGCTTGTCCCGCTCCTACCTGGCCTCCCGTTTCCCTCGACCGCCACGAAACCGCCTGCCTTCTTCACCGGCCGGGCCGTCAACGTGCTGCCGGCCGGAGCCGTGGCGCTCACCTTCCCCTTCGACCGGGCTCCCGACAACTACCCCATGCTGTGGCAGGTGGTCTCTGGCATGCGCTTTCGCATCGTTGGCGGCGACGCATTCGTGCCCGGGCCCGGTGGGAGCAGCACCTGGCGCCCCAGCCCGCCGGGCCCGCCAGTGATCTCGGCCATCTTCCTCGCCGGCACCAGGTGGAGCCGCAAGCCGCCGCCTGCGGCGCAGCCACAGACTCTGGCCGCGATCCGGCTGGCGTGTGCCCAGTACCGCGTCGGGGTGATTCTCATCGACCCGGCCGCGCGCTACGGGCACGCGGTTGCCCGGCTCGTCGGCAGTGCCCTGGGCGTGCCGCCTCGCAGGGTGGGGCACATGGACCTATGGCTCAACGTCGGCCGCGATGTGCAGCATGGACCCTGAGCGCTACCGCCTGTGCCGCTCGGCGAGTTCGTGCAGGTGCTCACGGGCGTGGTAGAGGCCGGCGATCTGGGCGGCGGCGGGGAAGTGGGCTGGGGCGACCAGATCCACTGATTGGACCAGCGCCGGGGTGGCCAGATCACCCATCTGGTGGCCTAGTGGCCGCGCTACCGGGAGGAATGCGGGGGAACCAGTGGAATGGCTCGGTAATGACGCGAAACTGCCAGATACACCATTCGCCGCGACCGGCCCGGTCGCGATTGCGCACCTCCCCTGAGCAGGCCGCTGGCGGTCCCGCTCATGGCCGGGCCGGGCGCCATCACGACGGTCATCACCGTGGTGCTCGGCGGTATCCGCACCTTCTACGGCTTCTGACGGCGGCTGGCCGCTAAGTCCTCGCCCTTCTCGAACCAGCTGACCGCGATGAACGAGGCGACGAACGCGACGAGCATCGCGATCAGCAGGGCAAGCTCGGTCGTGTTGACCCTCACCTGGCTGCTGAGCACGAACAGGATCCGCCGGATCACGGCAACCAGCCCGACGATGATGAACGGCTGCGCGGCGAGCCGGTGGGCGCGCAGCGACAGCACGACCGTGTGGACGATCTCCACCAGGATGAGCACCAGCAGGATCTGGTCCAGCAGGGCGGTGGCGGCCTTGGGGATCGACCCTGGGGCGGTGCGGAAGAAGCTGATGAGGCCGTCCACGATCAGGACCCCGGCCAGCGCGATGAGCACGATGCCGACGGCGACCGTGACGAGGTCCTGGGCGTGCTCCAGCGCCCACATCGACCCGGCCACCCCGCGCGGCCGCGCTGGTTTCTCCGCTGGCCCGTCGGCCGGGTCCGTCATGTGGTCCCCTTCCACCTCAGGTACGGCTCGGTCGCGCCAGCTTTGCGGCCCTTGCGCTGATTGGGTCATTAGACCAGAGCTGGTGCGGATGTGGCAGGCCTCAGGTGCCGCCCGGGCCGTGCTTTCCTCCCGTCCGGTGCTTGCCGTCCTTGCCGTGCTTGCCGGCCAGGGCGGCGGCGTGATCGGGCACGTAGGTCTGCATATCGCGCGGCACCCGGACGTAGCCGCGGGGCGGCGGGCGGTGCGGCAGGTGCACCGGTGGCGGCTGGACGTGGTGGTAGGGGATGGTCGACAGCAGGTGGGCGATCATGTTGACACGGGCCCGCCGCTTGTCGTCGCTTTCCACCACGTACCAGGGCGCCTCGGGCACGTCCGTGTGCACGAACATCTCATCTTTCGCCCGCGAGTAATCCTCCCAGCGGGAGATCGACTCCAGGTCAAGCCCGGACAGCTTCCACTGCCGGACCGGGTCCTCCACCCGCGCCGCGAGCCGCCGTTCCTGCTCCTCGTCGCTGACCGAGAACCAGTACTTGCGCAGCAGGATGCCATCCTCGACCAGCAGCCGCTCGAAGATCGGGCACTGGTGCAGGAACCGGCCGTACTCCTCCTTCGTGCAGTAGCCCATGACCCGCTCCACCCCGGCCCGGTTGTACCAGCTGCGGTCGAACAGGACGATCTGGCCGGCCGCGGGCAGATGCTCGATGTACCGCTGGAAGTACCACTGGGTCCGTTCCCGCTCGGTCGGCGCGGGCAGCGCAACGATCCTGGCCACCCGGGGGTTGAGGTACTGCGTGACCCGCTTGATGGTGCTGCCCTTGCCGGCCGCGTCCCTGCCCTCGAACACCACCGCGATCCGGGCGCCCTGGTCGCGCACCCACTCCTGCATCGCGACGAGTTCGGCCTGCAGCCGGTACAGCTCGCGCTCGTAGACGCCGCGCGCCAGCCGTTTCGCGTGATCGCCGGTTCCGCCCGGCTGCCTGCCGTCCTTGGCCGCCACATCGCACCTCCCCCACCCGTGAGTCAATCACCCGGTCCGGGAGGCACAAGAGCAGACCTCATGCAAACGGCGTACCCCCACTCACCCAGCGGGCCTAACCCCGCCGGCCCGGACCCGACTAACGTCGGTCACTCGACGGGAAGATCAGGCCACAGAGCCAGGCCACAGGGCCAGGCCACAGGGTCAGGCCACGGGGCCAGGCCACGGAAGGGGAACCGTGCGGGTGCCGGCATGGCCGCTGCGGTGGCCCGGGCGAGGTCACGCCCGGCGCCTGGCCGGCCTGTCCCTGGCCGGGTTCGTGCTGCTCCAGGTAGCCGCCAGCGCCCAGCCCGCCAGCGCCCAGCCGGTCAGCGCCGCCGGTAACCAGCCCGCCAGTGCCGGGACCGCGGGGACACCTGCCGGGCACCGGACCGTGGTCAGCTTCACCTTCGACGACGGCGACGCCGACCAGATGACCGCCGCCCGGATCCTGCGCGCATACCGGATGCCCGCCACCTTCTACGTCATCACCGGCGCGGTCGGCACGCCGAACTACCTGACCCTGGCCGACCTGCGCCAGCTGGCCAGGGCCGGCAACGAGATCGGCGGCCACACGGTGTCGCACCTCGACCTGACCCATCTCAGCGCGGCCGAGGCCCGCCGCCAGATCTGCCAGGGCCGGGACGTCCTCACCCGCTGGGGCTTCCGGGTGACCTCGTTCGCCTACCCGGGCGCCGCCTACGACCGCGCCGCGCAAGCCATCGCGCGCGAGTGCGGGTTCACCGGTGCACGCATCGCGACTGGGCTGCGCTCACCCGGCTGCCCCGGCTGCGCGGCTGCCGAGACCATCCCGCCGGCCCGCCCCTACGCGATCCGCACCCCCGGGCAGGTCGACACCAGCTGGACACTTGCCGACCTGCAGCGCGTCGTGGTCACCGCGGAGCGCAGCGGCGGTGGCTGGGTGCCGTTCATCTTCCACCACGTGTGCACCACCGGCAGCTGCGGTCAGCTGTCCATCAAGGCCTCCACGCTGAACGCCTTCGCCGCCTGGCTCGCCCAGCGCCAGCGCAGCACCGGCACGGTGGTCAAGACCGTGGCCGGCGTCATGGGCGGCACGGTGCGTCCGCCTGTCCCGGTCCGGCCGGCCGCCGCGCACGGCGTCCGGAACCCGTCACTGGAGTCGGTCACCCGGTCCAGCGCGATCGACCTGGCCACCGAATCAGCCGGGCGGCCGGGCACCTTCCTGACCTGCTGGATGGAGGGCGGGTACGGAGACAACACCGCCCGCTGGCAGCGCACCCAGGACGCGCACTCCGGCCGGTGGGCGCAGCAGCTGACGATGAGCCACTTCCACAGCGGCGGCGCGCAGCTTTTGCCAACGTTCGACCTCGGTGCCTGCTCGCTGCCGGTCACCGCGGGCAGGTCCTATCAGCTCGGCACCTGGTACACGAGCACGGCCAGGACCCAGTTCACGGTCTACTACCGGGACGGGACCGGGCGCTGGCGCTACTGGGCCTCCAGCCCGTACTTCCAGGCGGCCGGGCAGTGGACGCAGGCCCAGTGGCAGACCCCTCCGGTCCCGGCGGGCGCGACCGGGCTGAGCTTCGGGCTGTCACTGTTCTCCAATGGGACGCTGACCACCGACGACTACAGCTTCGCCGTGCCGCCACCGGACAGCACCCGTCGGATCGTGGACTGGGCGCTGCTGGGCGTGCTGGCGCTGATCGGGATGACGGTGGTCGTGCGGCGCACGCGGGTGGCGCGGCTGCTAACCCGGGGACCGCGCGCTGGCCCCCCTCCAGGAGCCGGTAGCGCACCGCGAACGACGCGGCCTCCAGCCGGGAGTGGACGCCGAGTTTCGTGAGCAGCGACTGGACATGCGTGCGGACCGTGGCCCGGGACACCCCGAGCTTCCTGGCCATCGAGGCCGTGTCCAGGCCCTCGACCAGCAACGCCAGGCACTGGCGTTCCCGGCCGGTCAGGAAGGAGGCCAGCCGTCTCGCGTCGTCGGTGGCGCGGGGCTGGCGCTGGCCGGGCGGCTTGGGCACATCGACCACCACCTCGCCGCGCAGCACCCGGCTGATCGCCGCGGTCAGCGCCGTGACCCCCCGGGTCTTGTGCAGGTAGCCGGACGCACCGGCCCCCAGCGCGGCCAGGATCCCATCGGTGTCCGGGTCGGCGCTGAGCACGAGCACCTTGGTGTCCGGGCTGGTGGTGATCATCGTCTCGATGGTGCCGAGGCTGTCGTCGCCCCCGAAATGCCGGTCCACCACGCACACGTCCGGCTGCAGCCGCCGCACCGCGTCAGCCGTCTCCGGGACGGTGTGGGTCACCGCGATCGTGTAGCCGTGCTGTTCGAGTATCACCGACAGCGCGTCGAGGAACACCTTGTGGTCGTCCCCCACCACCATGCTGGTCACCGCGACCGCTGGTCCGTGTGGCGCCGGCCCGGGGACGCGGCGGTGACCGGGACCGGCAGATGCACCCGGACGCTGGCGCCGCCGCCCGCGGGCGATTCGACCTCCATCGACCCGCCGACAGCCTCCAGCAGGGAGGTCACGATCTCCAGGCCGAGCGAGGCGGTGCCCGGCGGTCCCGAGCCGAAGCCGGGGCCGTCGTCGGCCACCTCCACCACCGTGCCGTCCTGCGTCGCGAGGGACACGTTGACGTGCCCGCCGGGCCCGGCGGCGCGGGCAGCGTTGTCGACCACGTTGGACAGGACCCGCCACAGCAGGACCGTGTTCACCTCCGGGCTCGCGTCCGGCCCGGGCAGCAGCTCCACCCGCGCGCCGTGGCTGAGGCCGGCCAGCCGGATCAGCTGGGTCAGCATCTCCCGCAGGTTGACCGGCTCGCAGACCGCGGCTTCCTCGGTGCCGGTCATGCCGTGGGTGATGAGGTCGAGCAGCCGCGACATCTCCAGCGAGAGCAGTTCCAGCCGGCAGCTGGAGTCGTCAGGCAGCGAGACATCGCCGCGCACTGCCTCGACCAGGTAGGACAGGGTGGTCATCTCGTGTCCGAGATCATGCAGCAGCCCCCGCACGGCCCGCGTGTCGCGGCTGTCGGACCGCCGGCGCCCGCTTCCCTGGCGCCGGTCGAGCGGCGACCCCATCGCATCCCCCGTTTCGCAGGTCAGACCGCCGCGGTAGCCCGTCCTCGTGCTAAGCCACCACTTAACGCGACGGACTAGCCACGGATAAGTGCCATAGGTCCCAAAATACGTCGCTGAGCCGGCCGATGTGGCGTCGGTCCGCCCACATCGGGTGTATAGGCGCAGGTCAGCGCCTCACGCAGGGCCGCCATGCCATAGGCGTCGCCGATCCGGCGGCGGGCGGCCCGGGCCATCCCGGCGGCCAGCCCGGGCCGGTCGAGCAGGTAGCGCAGCGCGCCCGCCATGAGGTCGGGCCGCTGCGGCGGCACGAGCAGGCCGGTCTCGCCCGGGACCACCACGTCGGCGACGGCGTTCACAGCTGTCGCGACCACCGGGACCCCGCAGACCATGGCCTCCACCACCGCTGTGGGCAGGCCCTCGTAGCGGCTCGGCAGGGCAAACACGTCGAAAGCGGGCAGTAGCCCGGCCACGTCGGCGCGCTCCCCGGCCAGGATGACCGGTGCGGCCGGCTGCTGCCGGGCGAGGTCCGCCACCTTCCCGGCCAGGTCACCGCCGCCCACCCAGACCCCGGTCACGCCGGGCCGCCCGAGCAGGCGCAGGGCGGCCAGGAAGTCCTCCGGTGCCTTCTGGTAGGTGAGCCGGCCCACCGCGCCGACCACGGTCGCGTCCAGCGGCAGGCCAAGCGCGTGCCGGGCCCGCGCCCGGGCGGCCGGGTCGCCAGCCCCGTCCACCGCTACCGGGCCGGGCCGGTCTGCCCCCTCAACCGCCACGCCGATGGTGCGGATCCGTTCTGGCGGCAGCAGGCCGCGGCGCACCGCCTCGACCGCCACCCCCGTCCCCACGCACAGCGCCAGGTCGGTGATCCGGCCCAGCCGCCGCTCGATCGCCACGTAGGCGCTGCGGCGGGCCGCCGACTGGAACTCGTGGAAGGGGAACCCGTGGTAGGTGTGGACGATCCTGCCCGCACCGGCCCGGTGCGCGGCGATCCGGCCGAGCACCCCGGCCTTGGCCGTGTGGGTGTGGACGACGTCGAACCCCCAGCGCCCCAGCAGCGAGCCGAGCCGCCGCAACGCGGTCAGGTCGGCCCGGGGGGCGATGGGTGTGCGCAGAGACGGCTCCACCAGCACGTCCAGGCCCGCCGCCGCCGCCTGCGCGAGCAGTCGGTCCCCGCTGCCGGTGACGACGGTGATGTCGAAGTCGTCCCGCAGGGCGGTGGCGCCGCGCAGCGCCTGCACCCCGGCCCCGCCCTCCAGCTTGGTGATGATCACCGCCACCCGCGCCCGGCGCCCGGCAAGCGCCGGGCGCGCCGGCATGCCGAACCCGTTCATGACGCACCCTGGGCGGGACGCAGGCCGGCCGAGCGCGCCACCCGGACCGCCTCCAGGCGGCTGTGCACGTCCAGCTTGGCGAAGATGTTGCGGATGTGGGTCCGCACGGTGTCGGTCGAGATGCTCAGGTCGTGCGCGATCTGGCGGCCGCGCTTGCCGTCCATCATGGCCAGCAGCACGTCCTTCTCCCGGGGGCTGAGCACGTCCAGCGAGTCGCCCTGCTGCCGGGCCCGGCTCACGTCGGCCCGCAGTTCGGCCAGGATCGGGCCGAGCATGGCGGGCGGGAACCAGGACTCGCCCTTGGCGACCCCGCGCACCACCGCCTCCAGTTCGGCCGCTCCCTGCTCCTTGGCGACCCAGGCGGACACGCCCACCCGCGCCGCCGCTACCGCGTGCGCGACCTCGTGGTCGGCGGTCAGCACCACGACCCGCGCCTCCGGCCTGGCCGCGATCATCCGCTCCAGGAACTCCCCGATCCCGGCACCGAGCCCCTCCACCTCCACGGTGATGACATCCGGCCGTACCCCGCGGACGATGTCGAGCAGGCTGGCCTCGGCGGTCGTGCACCGCCCGGCCACCCACAGGTCCGGGGCCGACGACAGGCGGGACGCCAGGGCCTCGGTGACCATCAGGTGGTCATCGACCAGCAGCAGGCGCAATGGGCTCACCTGCCGACTCTGCACCCACGGCGGGGTCCTGTCCTCATGCATCTGCATGAGGACTTTCTCCTGCGAATGCGGGAGTCGCCGGGACCGCCCGCCGGGCGGGGCTGGTCCAGCGCCCGCTGGACGCCCCCAGCCAGGCGGCCGGGACCGAGTACAGCCCGATGGCCGCGTCCAGCAGCCGCACCAGGGGGAAGAACACACCGAGCAGCAGCAGCCGTGGCCGCCGCTCCACCACCGCCACCACCACCGTGAGTGTGAAGTCGGGCACACAGATGCCGTAGAACACGCCGGTCAGGGTCATGTGGGAGGCGACCGCCGCGTGGACCTCCCCGAACACCGGCCACGCGGCTGTCCCGCCGACCAGGTCGGGCGTGATGAGCACGGCCAGCAGCAGCGGGAGCATCAGGAACAGCAGGCTGGAGGTGACCAGCTCCATCAGCAGCAGAGCCAGCATGGCGGTGAAGAGGTTCGCCCGGGGCGGGTGCCGGCGGACGGTCTGCCACAGTCCGACAGCCCACCGTTTGGTCTGCTTGATGTAGTCACGGACGTTGTCGGGGTCCTGGGTGACGGCCACGGCTGACAGCGTGAAGCCGACCTTGCCCAGCCGCTTCTGGTAGACCTCGAACGTCATGTTGAAGTCCTCGATCACCAGGCCGGGCGGGTTCATCTCGATGTGGGGCAGCACCTCGGTGCGGTACATGCTGGCGAAGCCGGGCACGATGGGGGTCGCGTTGGTGTGGGTCCAGGTCTGGCCGAACTTGAGCACCCGCTGGCCGATCGCGTAGATCCGCTGCCGGTGACCGACCAGCACGTTTCCGGTCAGGGACAGGGCGCGGCCGGGCGCGGTCCGGACGCAGCCGGCCACGGCGACCACGTCGGGGTCGCCGAACAGCGGCAGTGCGGCGGCGAAGTAGCCGGGCTGCACCCGGGTGTCGGCGTCCAGCAGCATCACCACCGGGAACCGCCTGATCAGCCGGAACCGCTCGATCGCCTCCGACAGCGCTCCCGCCTTGCCGACGTTGGCCCTGGTCCGGATGACCTTCACGCCGGCCTGGCGGGCGATCCGCACCGTGTCGTCGGTGGACCCGTCGGAGACCACATGCACGTTCTGCCGCGGCACCAGCGCGGTGATCGCCCGCAGGCTGTCGCCGATCACCACGCCCTCGTTGTGGGCCGGGATGAGGACGGCCACGTCCCTGGCGGTCAGCGGCCGCTGCGGGATGACCGCCGCGTGGGCGCTGTCGCGGACCGCGACGACGCCGCCGGGGTCCGGCTGGAGGTCCTCACCGCCCCGGCGCTCACGCAGGCGCCGGAACAGGGCGCCGGTCTGGCGGCACACGCCGACCGAGCCCCACAGCGCGAAGTTCGCGCCGAGGACCAGCACCGCCAGGCCCCACCACGGGATCATGGCGTGCCTCCCGCCGGAGTCGCGGGAGTCGCGGTCTGAGCGGGCACAGTCTGGGCAGGCACGGGCCGGGCAGGCACGGGCAGGGTGTGCCGCAGCGCGGCCCAGGTGCCGGTGTCCTCATAGCCGAACATCCACAAGAACACGCCGCCGACCTGCGACCCCAGTGCGGCGCCGAACTTCGCCCGGGCGCTGGCCTGGTTCTCGAACCACACCACGTGCCGGTGGCCGGCCGCGTCGGTGTAGGTGAACCAGGGTGCCTGGCTGGCGGGATCATAGTGCGCCTGCGCGTGGTAGCGGCCGGACAGCCGCAGTGCGTGCAGCCAGCTGATGGCCGTGCCGTGCCCGCCCGACCAGTCGTATCCGTACAGCCCGACGCCGAGGACGATCCGGTGGGCGGGGATCTGGCTCTTGGCATAGCGGATCACCGACCGGACCCAGCTGATCGGCGCCACCGGGCCGGGCGCCGAGGTCGCCCAGTGATAGTCGTAGGTCATGATCCGCACCTGGTCGGCGGCCCGGCCGATGGCGGCGTAGTCCTGGGCGACGTTGCGCGGGGCGTACCCGGCGTCGGTGGTCTTGGCGAACAGCGCGACCGACAGCACCTTGCCGTGGGCGTGCAGCGCGGCGGCCAGTTCGGTGACGAACGCGGTGAACGCCGCCCGGTCGCGCGCCCGCAGGTTCTCGTAGTCGATGTCGATGCCGGCATAGTGGTGCTGGCGGACCAGCGCCACGATGGCCGCGACGTGCTGCTTGCGCAGAGCGGGGTCGTGCAGGATGTGCGCGACCGGCTGGTAGGCCCACCGCCCGGCGGTGATGTTCGCCAGCGTGGGCACCATCCGCAGCCCGGCCGCCCGCAGCCGGGCGATCTCCGCGGCCACCCGGGCCGCCTGGCCGGGGCTGTACTGGGTGTCGATCCGCCCGTTGCTGGCCAGCCCGTACATCCAGGGTGAGACCTCGGTGAAGTCCTGGCGGTTGGCCAGCACGGTGGCCGCGCCATGGCCGATGTTCCAGTAGGGCAGGGAGGCCACCACGACCCGGCTGGGCGGCCGGGAGGAGGAGGGGAACAGGGTCAGCCCGACCAGCAGCGCCGCGGCCACGACCAGCATCAGCCAGACCAGCCCGGCGAACCGGCGCCCGGGGCGGCGTGACCTGGTGCCCGGGGCGGTGCCGGTGTCGCGGACTGTCAGTGAGATGTCGGCTGGCATGACAGGTTCCCCGCCGTCAGCGGGCGCTGGCCGCTGGGCTCTCCAGGCCGGCCGGCTGGTGGTCCTCGATGACCGCCTCGATGATGTCGTCGAGCGTCCTGGCCGACGCGAACCCGACCAGGTCGCGGGCGAGCGTGCAGTCCGGCACCCGGCGCATCATGTCCTCGTAGCCAGCCCCGTAGGCCGCCAGGTAGGAGGCGCCCACGATCGCGCTCGACGACCCGGTCGCCGCGATCACCCGGTTGGCCAGCGCGGAGATGGACACCTGCTCGGAGCTGCCGAGGTTCACCGCCTGGCCGCACGCCTCGCCGGACTCGATCAGCGCGGTCAGCGCGGGCACCACGTCGTGGACATGGCAGAAGCAGCGGATCTGCCGCCCGGAGCCGAACACGGTCACCGGCTCACCGGACAGCGCCTGCCGGACGAAGCGCGGGATGACCATCCCGTACCGCCCGCTCTGCCGCGGGCCGACCGTGTTGAACAGGCGCACGATCACCGCCCGCAGGCCGCGCTCCCGGACGTAGGCCTCGACGAGGCTCTCGTCGATCGCCTTCGCCTCCGCGTAGCTCCACCGCGACTTCAGCGGTGAGCCGGCCACCCGGTCGTCGTCCTCGCGCAGCCCGACCTTGTCGTTCTTGCCGTAGATCTCGCTGGTGGAGGCCACCAGCAGGCGGGCACCCACCCGGTCGGCCGCCGCTACCACGTTCTCGGTGCCGTGGATGTTGGTGCGCAGGCTCTCCAGGGTGCGGTCCCGGATGACGAACGCGCCAACGGCGGCGGCCAGGTGGAAGACCCGGTCCGCGCCGTCGCTGAGCTCGTCCACCAGGCCGCTGTCCAGGATCGAGCCCTCCACCAGGCGAAAGCCTGGGTGGGCCGCGACGGCGTCCAGGTTCTCCCGCCGGCCGGTGCTCAGGTTGTCCAGGCCCACCACTTCGTGGCCGGCGCCGAGCAGCGCCTCCACCAGGTGGGAGCCGATGAATCCGGCTGCGCCGGTGACGAAGGACTTCACCAGGCGTCTCCTTCCAGTGCGACGGTGGCGCCTCGCAGCACCCAGTCACGGCGCCAGAGCCGGCGGCGCCCAGCGGCGGCCAGTTCCTCGTACAGATCGTCGATGCGGGCGGTCACCGCCTCGATCCCGTAGGCGTCCTTGATGGCCGGGACAGCCGCCCGTTCCCGGGGCCCGGCCCGCAGCTCCTGCTCCAGGGCGGCGCGGATCCCGTCCACCGCGGACGGGACCTGGGTGGCCCGGTCCACGTCGAGGCCCTCCAGCGCCGGGCAGGTCGTGTACACCACCGGCGCGCCGTTGGCCAGCGCCTCCAGCACCGACAGGCCGAACGTCTCCTGCTTGGAGGAGGCGACGAACAGGTCCATCGCGGACAGCAGCGCCGCCACGTCGTGCCGCTCGCCGGCGAAGATGACCCGGTCGGCCACGCCGCACGACTGTGCCACCTCCCGCAGGTGCGCGTCCTGCTCGCCCTTGCCGACGATCAGCAGCTTGGCGGCGGGGCCGAGCAGCGGCGCGGCCGCCTCGATCACCAGGTCGAACTGCTTGTTCGGGTCCAGCCGGCCGAGCACCCCGATGACGTAGTCGGCGGCGCCGATCCCGAACTCGGCCCGGACCCGGGCCCGGGCGTCCGGGTCGAAGCTGACCCGGTCCAGGTCCACCCCGTTGGGGATCACGGTCATCCGGCGCGGGCGCACGCCCCACTTCTCCAGCCGGTCGTGCACCGTCGGCGAGACCGCGATGGTCGCGTCCGAGAGGCGTTCGGTGGCCAGGTACAGCGCCCGCACCCCGGCGGTCATCCGGCGGCGCTCCAGGTGCGTCTCCCCGATGGAGTGCTCGGTGCTCACCACCACCGGGGTCCGGGCCAGCCAGGCGGCGGGCCGGCCGTAGACCTGCGACCGGTACAGATGCGCGTGGACCACGTCATAGCCGCCGTCGCGGATCAGCCGGCGCAGCCGCAGCAGGGCCGCCAGCTCAGTGTTGCGCTTCATCCCCAGGTTGATCACCCGGCCGCCATCGGCGCGGATCATGTCGGCCACCGGGCCCGGGTTGTAGAGCGTCACCACGTCCGACTCGTGCCGGGAGTGCTGCAGGATGGAGCGGAGCTGAAGCTCGGCACCGCCGACACCCAGTCCGGTGATCATGTGCAGGACCTTCACTGTTGACCTCCTCGGTGGCCAAAGACGGCCGCTGCCGACGCGCCCACGGTGCGGGCGAGAATTGACAGATCCAGCCAGAACGACCAGTTCTCGATATAGGCGTTGTCAAAGGCGGCGCGGTCGGCGATCGAGGTGTCCCCGGTCAGCCCGTGGACCTGGGCCCACCCGGTCAGCCCGGAGCGCACCCGGTGCCGGTCGCGGTAGCCGCGGATATCCGCCGCGAAGCGCCGGGCGAAGTAGGGCCGCTCGGGGCGGGGCCCGACCAGCGACATCTGCCCTCGCAGAACGTTGACCAGCTGCGGCAGCTCGTCGGCATGGGTCGTGCGCAGGAACCGCCCCAGCCGGGTCGTCCGCTCCGCAGGCGCCACCCAGCAGGTGTCCGGGTCGCTGTGGCCGCTGAGCGTGCGCAGCTTGACGATCTCGGCGAGCCCGCCCGGGCCGGTGACCCGGACCTGGCGGAACAGCGCCGGGCGGCGCAGCTGGCAGCGCACCACCAGGCCGAGCACCAGCAGCGGGATCCCGAGCACGGCGAGCAGCGCCAGCGAGGCGACCACGTCGAAGGCCCGTTTGGCGGCCAGCCCGGCCCGGCCGGGCCGGCGCAGCGGGATCAGCGGGATCCCCCACACCTCGTCCATGCAGGCACGGGGCACGGCCAGGCCCAGCTCGTGCAGCCGGGGCACCACGCACACGTCCGCGGGCAGGCCGCGGGCGGCCCGCAGCAGCGGGACGAGGTCCTCGTCCCGGCCGTCCGGGAACGCCACGATGACCCGGCCGATGCCGTGCTCGCGGACGGCCCGGCCCAGGTCGGCTGGCCGGCCAAGGACCGGCAGCACGGCCCGCCCGGGCGGCGGCTGGCTGTCCAGGAAGCCCTGCGGGCGCAGGCCGAGGCCCGGATGGTC
>DATKRG010000123.1:0-12052 GCA_035532275.1 Streptosporangiaceae bacterium
GCACGTCCACGTAGCGGCCAGCCCGGATCCCGCGGTCGGCGCGGGCCCGGCCGCGCAGCCGGACCCCGGCCGCCAGCAGCACGTACTCGGCGACCTCGCGGACGTTGGCGGCGGGCACGTTCGCCACCGCCACCTCCGGACGGTGCGCGCAGGCGTCGCCGGCCCGGTCCACCCCGGC
Organism: Streptosporangiaceae bacterium; assembly: GCA_035532275.1. Taxonomy (GTDB): domain Bacteria; phylum Actinomycetota; class Actinomycetes; order Streptosporangiales; family Streptosporangiaceae; genus UBA9676. The sequence continues at coordinate 179 of DATKRG010000123.1, forward strand.
GCCGGTGAACTGCACGAGTTCCAGCTTGCCCATCCGGTCCAGCCAGGCCCGGTCCAGCCGGGGGCCGACCGAGGCGAGCACCACGGCCCGGGCGGTCGCCAGGTCGGCCCCGGCCACCTGCGCCGCTTCGCCGTAGCAGATCCGCAGCTCGCCCGGGGGGACGACCCCGACCTCGCGGAAGTCGGCTTCCGGGCGCAGGCAGATGACGTCGGCGCTCAGTGTTCTGCCTCCCTCGCGGGCGCTTCGCTGGCATCGGGAGGCTGGTCCTCGGCGCCGGGACACCGCTGACGCGGCGTTCGGCCCGGCGCCTGCGGCGGCACCGGTAGCGGCGGTAGCTCAGTGGTTACCGCGGCCAGGTCGGGGACCGCGAAGAAGCACAGGCTGACCAGGTCGCCCGGGCCGGTGTTGCGGGTGCGGTGCGCCTCCCCCGGGGAGACCACCACCAGGTCGCCGGGGCCCACCGGGACGGCACCGTCAGCCGTCTCGAACTCGCCGGTGCCCGCCAGGATGACGATGACCTCCGAAGAGCCCTCGTGCCGGTGCGGCCCGCGGGGCGCCGCCGGGCCGGTGCCGGGCCGGCCGGCCTCGGGCACACCTTCGGGCGGGATCGTCACACGGCGGACGGTGACGCCGTAACCGCCTTGGGCGCCCGAGACCAGCTCGGTGGCCGCGCGGCCGGGCAGCGCCAGCCGCCTGCCCTCCCCTGCGCGGATCACCGCGGTCATCCGGGCAGTCCCGGAGCGCTCACTGCCGCGCCCGGGACCGGGACGGCGGGGCCCGGCTGGACCTGTGCGAGCGCGTCCAGCACCCCGGCCAGCCGTTCGGCGATCTCCGCGCCGAGCTGTGCCACGAACTCACGGCCCTGCTGCTCGGTCGCGCCGGCCGGGTCGCCGTACCAGCCGGTCGCTGACATGGCCCGCACGTCGGTGAGCATGGGCTGGAACGAGCGGTCGCGGCGCAGCCGGTCGACCAGCTCACCCTGCCGCCGGTCACCGCTGCCCGCCGCCCGGTCCAGGTGGACCAGGTCAGGGCGGCAGCCCAGCACCGACCAGGCCTCGATCTTCCCGCCGTGGGTCAGCCCGCCCGCCTGGGCGCCGAACCGCTCCTCGGCGACGTAGCAGGCCTGCACCACGACCACCGCCAGGTCCAGCTCCCGGTGCAGGTACTCGGCGGCCAGGGCCAGCGCGGGGATGTTGCCCTCATGCCAGTTGAGGATGATGAACTCGCGGCAGCCGTGCTGGACCAGCGACCCGCCGATGTCGGTCACCACGTCCTGCAGCGTCTGCGGGCGCAGCGACACCGTGCCGGGGAACGGCATGTGCATCGGTGTCACCCCGAGCGGGCACAGCGGCAGCACCAGCGCGTCCAGGTGCTCGGCGACGGCCAGCGCGATAGCGGTGGCCGCGAAGAAGTCCGTGCCAGTGGGCAGATGCGGGCCGTGCTGCTCGACGCTGCCCATCGGCAGGATCACCCGCGGGCTGCGAGCCAGGGCCACCCCGATCTCCGGGTCGGTGAGCTCGTCGAAACGCCGCCGGCGCGTGGCAGCGGTCATGGGCGTGGATCTCCGTTCAGTATCCCGGGCTGGTTCTGGTCTCAGGGTTTCTCGATCTCCGCCAGGATCTCACCGACCTCGACCGGCCGGGCACCGGCCAGTGACCGGGCGGCTGCCTGCAGCACGGCGACGTTGGACACCGCCTCCGCGAGCCCCACCTCGACGCTGGCCTGGCCGGCGATCGCCCGCCCGAACTCCTCGATCTCCTCCCGGAGGTGGTCGCGGGGCGGGAGCGGCACCTCGTCGGCACGCAGCACCCGGGAGTCCGGGTCGGCGCTGTCGGCCGCGATGACCGTGCGGGTCAGCCTGGTGTGTGCGTCGGTCTCCCCGGACTTGCTCCACCAGGTGAAATCCAGCTCATAACGCAGCCGGGCCGTGGTGCAGTACACGTCGATGGTGAAGCTGCCGGGCGACAGCCAGTTGCAGCCGAGGTAGCCGAGCGAATCGTCGAACTCCAGCAGCACGCCCACCGCCAGTTCGTTGGCGATGCCCGGCCGGGGGGCCCGGCCCATCGCCACCGCGCGCCTGGCGGGGCCGAGCAGGTACTGAAGGTTGTCGATCTGGTGGATGCCGAGCTGGGTCAGCGGCCCGCCGGGGCTGGCGACCGGGTCGGCCCGCCAGTCGCCTTCCTTCAGCTCCAGCCCGCGCTCGTTCCCGAACACGGCCTCCACCATGGATGGTGTGCCCGCCTCACCAGAGTCGAGGATGCGCTTCATCTCACGCAGCCCGGACAGCCGGCGGGCGCTGTGACCGCAGGCGAAGACGATCTGCGAGCCGAGCACCGCCCGGCGGATGCGCCGGACGTCGGCCAGGCTGACCGCGACCGGCTTCTCGGTGTACACGTGCTTGCCGGCCGCAGCCGCCGCCTCGATGATCGGGGCGTGCTGGTCGTTCGGGGCCGTGACCACCAGGCCGTCAATGTCGTCGCGGGCGAGCAGGGCCGCCAGCGAGCCGTCCTGCTCGCACCCGAAGTCGGCGGCGAACGCCGCCCGCCGCTCGTCGTGGCGGGTGTAGCAGCTGCGCAGTTCCACCATCTCGCTGCCGGCGTAGGCACGGGCCATCACCCGTGCCCACCGGCCCAGGCCGACCGCGGCCAGGCGGACCCGGGCTGAGCCCGGGTCCGCCTTCGCCGCCAGCGGCTCCGCCGGCGCGGCTGTGCCTTCGGTCACGACGAGCCCAGTTTGGCCGCCGCCTCATTGGCGTAGGAGGGGTCGACGATCTGGCTGAAGCTCGGCTGGGACGGGACGTCCTTGTACTTGGCCAGGATGCCGGCGGTGTAGTTCACCTGCGACTGGCTGAGCCCGGCGCCGTCCGGCCAGGTGCCAGAGGTCCGCAGGAAGTTGATGGCGTAGGCGACGGCCCCGGGATCCTCCTGGGTCGTCTTGGTGGCCAGCGCGACCAGGGCGGCGTTGTTGGCCGGGTCGTTCATCCAGCGGTCTGCCATCATCATCGCGGTCAGGAAGCGCACGACAACATCGTGGTGCGCCTGGCCGTAGGAGTCGAGCATGCTCACGCCGCCGTACCACCATTGCGGGATGGTCTGGTACTCCGACTCAAGCACGGAGGCACCCTTGAGCTGGTGGGTGATCACATAAGCGTCGTCGGCGTGGAACACCGCCGCGTCGATCTTCTTGGCGACCATGGCCGGCACGAACTCCGAGCGCGTCATGTTGATCGGCTTGACCTGGGTCAGGTGCACCCCGGCCGGCTCAAGGCAAGCCTGGAGCAAAGTGATCGAGAAGCCGTCGGTCCCGGTGGACCCCACGGGCTTGCCGATCAGGTCCCTGGCGCTCTTGATGTTCGGCGCGCCGATGCACTGCGTGTCGAGCTTGGTCCCGTACGACCAGATGGCGTGGATGGGCGCGTTCTGCGCGGCCGCCTCGATCGAGTCGCTGGCGGAGCTGAACCCGAAGTCGATGCTGCCGGCCGTGGTGCCGAGCTCGGTCTGCAGGCCGTTCGGCATGCTGATGAACTTCACGTGCAGGTGCTCCTTGGCGAAGAAGCCCTGCGCCTGAGCCACGTACGGGCCCATGAAGATTGCCTTGGGGGGCGACAGTGCGATCCCGACGTTGACGCTCGCCCAGGCGTTACTGCCCGAGCCGCTGCCGGTGCTGGAGGAGGACCCGCCGCAGGCGCTCAGGGTCAGCGCGGTGGCGACGGCGGCAGCTACGACGGCGAACGGGTACCGGGCCGCGTAGGGATGGGGGACTCTCATGGGAACCTCTTGTCGTTGTGCCGGATGAGCAGAGGCGGATAGTGCGGGGACTGGAGTGGACGGGCGGTCCGCTGGTGGCAGCCGCCCGCTGCGCCCGTGAGCGGTTCTACTTCGCCCAGGGGGCCACTTTGCGCTGGATGAAGGTGATCAGCGCACGGAGCAGGACGCCCAGTGTCATGATCACCAGCAGGACGGCCAGTGCCTCATCGGTGTGATAGGTCTGAGCCGCGGTTTCGAGCAGGTTGCCCAGCCCGGTCAGTTGCGTGAAGATCTCGGCGATGAACATGCCGACCAGGCCCATGGCCACGCCTTGCGCTGCCCCGGCGGCGATGTAGGGCACCGTGCCGGGCAGCAGGACGTGCCGCCAGAGGCTCAGCCGGCTCATGCGCAGTGACCGGGCCACCTCCAGCAGGTCGGTGTCGAGGTTGCGGACCCCATAGGAGACCGTGACCACGCTGGGGAACAGCACGAACAGGGCGATGATGAGCTCCTGGGTGAGCACCCCGAAGCCGAGCCAGATGCTCAGCAGCGGGACGATCGCGACCATCGGGGTCGCGTACAGCGCCTGCAGGTACAGCCCGGCCGCGGCCTCGGCCTTCTGGTAGGCGCCGATGCACATCCCGATCACCACCCCGGCGATCAGGCCGGCCAGGTAGCCGATGGCGAAGGTCCACAGGCTGTACCAGATCGCGCTGCCCAGTCCACCCTCGCGCCACAGGTGCGCCAGGGCCGCCAGGACCTTGGTGATCGGGTCGAAGATGATGGCGATCGAGTGCATCCCGTACCACTGCCAGGCGGCGAGCACGACGGCCAGGGACACGATCCTGATGGCCAGGTAGGTCCGGCGGTCACGGCGCGCCCGGCGCCGCCTGCGCTCCGCGATGGCCGCCTCGATCTGCTCCCTGGTGCCCCCGGCTTCCTGGCCGGGCCTGCCGGAGCTGGAGCTGTCCGGCGCAGGGCCGGCCGGGCTGGCTGCCGCGCTCACCGGTTCGGTCACTGTTCACCTGCCAGGTCCTTGGCTGACTGCCGTAGCCGGTCCCAGATCTCCTCGCGCAGGCCCGCGTAGGCGGGATGCCGCCGTACCTGGGCGATCGTGCGCGGCTGGTCGATGGGGACGCGGATATCCCGGACGATCCGGCCTGGCCGGGTGGCCATGACCAGAATCCGGTCGCCGAGGGTGATCGCCTCGTCGATGCTGTGGGTGATGAACACGATGGTCTGGCGCAGCCGGTCGCGCAGCGCCAGCAGGTCTTCTTGCAGGACCTCCCGGACCTGCGCGTCCACCGCCGCGAACGGCTCGTCCATGAGGAGCACGTCCGGGGCGGTCGCCAGCGCCCTGGCGAGCCCGGCGCGCTGCTTCATCCCGCCCGACAGCTGCGCGGGGTACTTGCGCTCATGCCCGGCGAGCCCCACCGCCGCGATGGCCTCGCCGGCCCGCCGGTCCAGTTCGGCGCGCCCGACCCTGGCCAGCTGCAGCGGAAGCGCCACATTGCGGTAGACGCTCTTCCAGGGGAACAGGCCGAAGTGCTGGAAGACGACGGCCACCCGGGGATCCGGCCCGGTCACCGCCGTCCCGCCGATCGTGACACGCCCGTGGTCAGCCTCCGCCAGGCCGCCCATCATCCGCAGCAGGGTGGTCTTGCCGCAGCCCGAGGGCCCCACGATGCAGACGAACTGGCCTGCCTCGACCGTCAGGCTGACATCCTCCAGCACGATCCCGCCCGGGAACCACTTGTAGACGTTCTCGCACTCGATGCGCCCGCCCGCCTGTGGGCTCTCCGGCGCAGGGGCGTCAGCCGGGGTCCCGGCCCGCAGCCGGGCCTTGTCCGCCACGCGACCGTCTCCTTCGCCGTCAGTAGGTGGACAGGTCATCTAAGGTCTGACCACTTATGTTCGGGGGACACTAACGGCACGCCCGCACGGCTGTCAACGACTCCCCCGCCCGTGAGGCCATTCATGCAGGTCAAGAGGAGAAAAGCGACCCCTCTGTTGACACTGCCGGGGCCTGCCCCTACCGTACCGGTCGTAAGCAGAAGAGGTCTGACCACGGAGGTTAATGTGCCTGACCCTGCCTCTTCACCGCCTGTCGGCGATCTCGCCTTCCTGGTTCACAACCAGGGCGATGACGTCGCGGTGGCGGTGCGCGACACCGACCCCGGAACCACCACCGGCGCCTACCTGGTGTCAGGGGAACGCTTCGGGATCGACGTCCGCGAGGCCATCCCACTCGGGCACAAGATCGCGCTACGCGACCTCGCCGAAGACGAGAACGTCATCGAGTACGGCGTTCCCATCGGCCTGACCCGGTGCCCGATCCCGGCCGGAACCCTCGTCCACACTCACAACCTGAGGAGCGCGCGGTGGCGCAGCAGCGTTTGACCGGTTACCGGCGGGCAGACGGCCGGGTCGGGATCCGCAACCACGTCCTGATCATCCCGGTCGATGACCTGTCGAACGCCGTCGCCGAGTCGGTGGCCAGGGCGATCCCGGGCACCCTGGCCCTGCCCCACCCGTACGGGCGGCTGCAGTTCGGCGCGGACCTTGACCTGTTCTTCCAGACGATGATCGGCACCGGTGCGAACCCGAACGTGGCCGCCGCGATCGTGATCGGCATCGAGCCAAGCTGGACCGAGCGGATGGCGTCGGGGATCGCCGAGACCGGCAAGCCGGTAGCGCAATTCTCCATCGAGCGCCACGGCGACCTGCGCGTGCTGGAGATGGCCGCGCGGGCGGCCGCGCGGATGATGCAGGACGCCAGCGAGATCAGCCGGGTCCCCGTCGAACGGGGCGAGCTGCTCATGAGCATCAAGTGCGGCGAGTCCGACACCACCAGCGGCCTGGGCTCCAACCCCGCCACCTCGCAGGCAGTGGACCGCCACATCGCCGCCGGGGGCACGGTCATCTTCGGCGAGACCACCGAGCTGACCGGCGGCGAGCATCTCATCGCGGCCCGCTGCGCTACCGACGAGGTGCGCAAGAAGTTCCAGCGGTTCTTCGACGACTACCTGGCCATGATCGAACGGACCGGCGCGAACCTGCTCGGCTCGCAGCCCACCCAGGGCAACATCCGGGGCGGGCTGTCCACCATCGAGGAGAAGGCACTGGGCAACATCGAGAAGACCGGGACCACGCCGGTGGTGGACGCCCTCGCCCCCGGCGAGCGGCCCACCGTGCCCGGCCTGAACTTCATCGACACCTCCTGTGCCGCCGCCGAGTTCATCACCCTGACCGCCGCGGCCGGGGCGGTGATCCACCTGTTCCCCACCGGCCAGGGCAACGTGGTCGGCCATCCGGTCGAGCCAGTGATCAAGCTGTCGGCCAACCCCGTCACGGTGGCAACCATGAGCGAGCACATCGACCTGGATGTGTCCGGGCTGCTGAATCTGGAATACAGCCTGACCGAAGCCGGTGACCGGCTGGAGAATGTCATCGACCGGACGGTGAACGGCCGGCTCACCTGCGCGGAATCCCTCGGCCACCGGGAGTTCGCGCTGACCCGTCTGTACCCGAGCGCGTAGGAGCCGCCAGTGTCACAGGACGCGGCCGGACCATCCCCGGCAGGCGCCGCCGGCCCTCCGGCGGTCGGCTGGCGGTGGATGGGTTCCGCTGAGCCGCTGTTCCTGCGGGTGGCTGACCAGATCGAGCGTTACATCGCGGGCAACGGCCTGTCCCCCGGCAATCGGCTGCCCGGCGAACGCGAACTGTGCGAGCTGCTGGGAGTGAGCCGGGCCTCGGTCCGCGAGGCGCTGCGCTCCCTGCAGACCCGTGGGCTGGTTGCTGTGCGCCATGGCAAGGGTGTCTTCGTGGCATCAGCGGCCGAGGGTGAGCGTGCCATGCAGCGTTTCGCCCGGCTGCGCGAGGTCGGGATGGAGGAGCTGTTCGCCATGCGCGAGGTACTCGAGGTTCCGGCCGCGGGTTGGGCGGCGACCGCGGCCACCGACGAGCAGCTTCAGCAGTTGGTGGCCACGTTCGAGCGCTTGGAGCAGGCCGTTCTCGCCCACAGGTCACCCGCTGAGCTGCAGGCCATGGACGCGCAACTGCACCTGCAGATCGCCGAGTTCGCCAGCAACAGGTTCCTGGCCATGACCCAGACCGTCCTGCAGGAGATGCTGGCCCGCAGCATGGACACCACGCTGGCGATCGCCGGACGGCCGGCCCGGTCAGTCCGTGAGCACTCCGACATCGTCGAGGCCCTGCTGGCCCGGGACGCCATCCGGGCCAGGGCCGCGGCCCGGCGCCACATTCACAGCGCGCGCCGGGCCGCACTCAGGCGGGTTGCCAGCGAGCGGGCACAGGCGGCCCTGGTGCAGACTCGGGACACAGCCGGACCATCGGCCTCCCAGCCCAGTAGCTCCCGATAGCCGGCGCCCGTCCCGCTGCTGTGCCCTCGTTGGCCGGCTACCTCCGGCGCATGCGCCGGGACTGGGCGATGTCGCCCCGGCCCGCGAGCAGGAATGCCACCGTGCCGAGGAGCATCACGCCGAGCGCCAGTTTCCACCATTTCATGATCTAGTCCCCCATTCCTTACTGCGCCGAACGCGCGGTTCATTCCCGCGTCCCCCGGTTGGTCACTACCCCATACCCCGGTGCTCTAGCCGTGCCGCCGTTGCCGGTGCCCCGGCGGATGGCTGGCGGCTGGCTGGCGGCCGGCTGGCCCCGCCAGTTGCCGCCGGGCCATGATGGCCTGATGGGAATTGCACCGGATGCGCTCGCCAGCTATGTGGACCGGGCAGTGGACGCCATGGCCGGCATCGTCCGGGATCTGGGCGACGACCTGGCCAATGCCGGGCCGGGCCTGCCCGGCGCGAACTCGGCCTATGTGATCTTGCGGCACTGCCTGGGCGTCATGGAGTACTGGGGCGGGGAGGTGGTGGCCGGCCGCGACGTGGTCCGCGACCGTGATGCCGAGTTCCGCGCGTCTGGGCCGGTGGCGGACCTGATCGATGCCGCCGAGGAAGCCAAGCGCCGGTTCCGGGCCGACGTCGCCACCGCCGACCCGCGGGCCCGGCCCCGCGGAACCCACCCCACGACGGGGCCCGGCGAGCTGGAGTTCGTCAGCCAGGGTCACGCCCTGCTGCACGTTCTGGAGGAGGTCTGCCAGCATCTGGGGCAGATGGAGATCACCCGCGACCTGCTCCGCCAGCGCTAGCCCTGCTCACCGGGCAGCGCCGCGGCCATCCGGCGCACCGCCTCGGCGATCAGCGCGGGTGAGGTGCCGATGTTCAGCCGGACGAAGCCGTGACCCTGGCTGCCGAAGTCGGGGCCGCGGCTGACCGCCACCCGCCCGGCTTCCAGGAACGCCGCCGACGGGTCGTCGCCCAGGCCCAGCGCCCGGCAGTCCAGCCAGGCCAGGAAGCTGGCCTGCGGGGGCGCGTAACCCACCGCCGGCAGATGCTCGGCCAGCAGGCGGGCCAGCAGCGCCCGGTTCTCGTCGAGCTGGCGCAGGACCGCGTCCAGCCAGGGCAGCCCGCCGGTGAAGGCGGCCACCGACGCGAGCACACCGAGGTGGCCAGCGAGCAGCGCCTCCCAGCGCTCCTCCAGCAGGGCGGCGCCCCAGTCCGAGCCAGCCACCGCGATGCCGCACTTGAGGCCGGGGATGTTCCAGCCCTTCGACGCCGACGTGAAGACGAACGCCCGCTCTGCCATCGAGTGCCCGAGCGAGCCGAACGGCACGAAGGCGGCGCCCGGCAGCACCAGCGGGGCATGGATCTCGTCCACCAGCAGCGCCGCGCCATGCTGCTGGCACAGGTCGGCGACCATCCCTAGCTGCTGCGCCGACCAGACGTTCCCGGTCGGGTTGTGCGGGCTGCACAGCAGGTAAGCGGCCGCACCCGGTTCGCCAAGCGCGGCATCGATCGCCGCCGGGTCCAGCTGGTAGCGGCCCGCCGCGTCCCGGGCCAGTGGCGCCTCGATGATCCGCCGTCCGTAGAAACCGAAGCGGAAATGGAACGGAGGATAGACGGGCGGGCTGATGACGATCCCCGAGCCCGGCGGGGTGATGGCCTCGACGATCTCGGCGAGCCCGGTCATCACATCCGGGATGGGATAGACCCAGGCGGGGTCCACGGCCCAGCCCAGCCGGGCTGCGGCGAACGCCGCGTATGCCTCACCCAGCAGCCCCCTGTGCGGGTAACCGCAGTCGCCGACGGCGAGCGCGGCGGTGACGGCCTGCGTGATCGGGGCGGCGAGGTCGAAGTCCATCTCGGCGACGAAGGCCGGCAGCACGTCGGCGGTGTGGGTACGCCACTTGAAGCTGGTACGCCGCCGCAGTTCGGGGAGCGAGCACGTGCCGAGCAGGGCGTCCACGACAGGGATGGTAACTCAACGGCACCGGCGCCCGGCGAGGCGGCTTGACCTGCGATGGCGTGTTCGCTGTGATCGGCACCGTTATGCTGCGATGGAGGATGGCATTATCAGCCTGGTCGGGAGGCGTGGCCGGATGACCGAACGGCCGCCGCGTGGCGTCAAACCCGGCAAGCCCATCCGCATCGACACCGGGACGGCGCATTCGGCGCGGGTCTACGACTACTGGCTGGGCGGGAAGGACAACTTCCCGGCCGACCGGGAGGCGGCAGAGGCCGCCATCGCCGCCAATCCGGGGATTGTCGCCGATGTCCGGGCCAACCGGGCGTTCCTGGCCCGGGTGGTGCGTTACCTGGTGACCGAGGCGGGTGTCCGGCAGTTCCTCGACATCGGGACCGGGCTGCCGACCGCGAGCAACACACACGAGGTCGCGCAGGCCGCCGCCCCGGAGTCGCGCGTGGTCTACGTGGACAACGACCCGATCGTGCTCGTGCACGCCCGGGCGCTGCTCACCAGCACCCCCGAGGGCGCCACCGCCTACCTCGACGCCGATCTGCGCGAACCGGAGCCGATCCTCAAGTCCGCCGCGCGCACCCTGGACCTCGGCCAGCCGGTGGCCCTGATGCTGCTGATCATCCTGCACCTCATCCAGGACCTGGAGGACCCCGGCAAGATCGTCGCGAGGCTGATGAGCGCGCTGCCGCCAGGCAGCTACCTGGTGCTCGCCCACCCGGCCAGCGACATCCAGCCGGCCGCGATGGCCGAGATGACCAGGCGGGTGAACGAGCGCATGCGGGGCGCGGTGGCCACCATGCGCACCCGCGATCAGGTGCTCAGCTTCTTCGACGGGCTGGAACTGCTCCCGCCGGGTGTCGTCCAGCCGCAGCAGTGGCGGCCCGGCCCGGCGGCGCAGGCACCCCCCGAAGTCACGGCGTGGTGCGGGGTCGCGCGCAAGTCATGATCAGACCATGGAGGGACGCCCGATGACAGGGGCCTGGTTCAGTGGCATCTTCCCCAGCCGCGCGAAGGCGGAGATCGACACCACCGTGGCGCACCCCGCCCGCGTCTACGACTACTGGCTGGGCGGCAAGGACAACTTCGCCGCCGACCGGGAGGCCGCGGAACGGGTGCTGGCGGTCACTCCCGGCCTGCGGTTCCGGGTGCGGGCCAACCGGGCCTTCCTGGCCCGCGCGGTCCGCTTCCTCGCGGACGACTGCGGCATCCGGCAGTTCCTCGACATCGGCACCGGCATCCCGACCGCGAACAACACCCACGAGGTGGCCCAGGCGGCGGCGCCCAGCTCACGCATCGTGTACGTGGACAACGACCCGATCGTGCTCGCGCACGCCAGGGCGCTGATCACCAGCACCCCCGAGGGCGCCACCGCCTACCTGGAAGCCGACCTGCGGGAGCCCGATACCATCCTCGCGCACGCCAGCCAGACGCTGGACTTCACCCAGCCGATAGCCCTGATGCTCATCGGCGTGCTGCACCTGATCCAGGACTCCGAACAGCCGTACGAGATCGTCGCCCAGCTGGTGGACGCCCTGCCCTCCGGCAGCTATCTGGCCATCTCCCATCCGGCCAGCGACATCCACTCCGGCCAGGCGGAGGCGCAGCGGCGCTACAACGAGCGGGTGTCCACCCCGCAGACCCTGCGCAGCCACGCGCAGGTGTGCCGCTTCTTCGACGGACTCCAGCTGGTCCCGCCCGGGGTGGTCTACGTGCACACCTGGCGGGCCGACCCCGACGACGAGCCGCCGACCGAGATGACCTCCGCCCACGGCGGCGTGGCCCGCAAGCC
>DATKRG010000124.1:0-31936 GCA_035532275.1 Streptosporangiaceae bacterium
GGCTTGCGGGCCGGATCGAAGACGATCTCGCTGCCGCTGTCGGTCACCGCCCGGGCGATCTTGCGCCGGATCACATCGGGCGGGTCCAGCAGCCGGATGACCCCCGGTGCGTCCGGTGGCGCGGACTTGCTCATCTTCGCGGTGGGATCCTGCAGGTCCATGACCCTGGCCGCGACCGGCGGCGTCACCGCCCGCGGCACCACGAACGTGTCGCCGTAGGCGTTGTTGAAGCGGATGGCGAGGTCACGCGCGAGCTCGACGTGCTGGCGCTGGTCATCGCCAACCGGCACGTCCGCGACGCCGTACAGCAGGATGTCCGCCGCCATCAGCGCCGGATAGGCAAGCAGCGCCGACCGTACCGACTGCTGCGTGGCCGCCTTCTGCTTGTACTGCACCATCCGGCGCAATTCGCCGTCGTACGCGGTTGCCTCCAGCAGCCAGTGCAGTTCGGCATGCGCGGGGACGTGACTCTGGACGAACAGGGTGCACCGGGCCGGGTCCAGCCCGGCCGCGATCAGCAGCGCGAACTGCTCGAGCGTGACCGCGCGGACCACCTCCGGCTGATGCTTGATCGTCAGCGCGTGCAGGTCCGCGACGCCGTACAGCGTGTCAGTGCCCCGCTGGTCGGGCACCCAGTGGGAGATCGCGCCGAGCAGGTTCGCCAGGGTGAGATGCCCGCTGGGGACGACCAGCGACAGCGTTCGGGTCATTTTCGAGGTTCCTCCCGGACGGGCGGCGCCCCGGGCGAGAGATGGCCAGACCAGGTAGCCGCCTCGCTGGGGCGGCCAATGGACAAGGTGACGTCGCAGAGCCGCCGGTCAGGCGGCCCACCACAGAAGGGAATGCGAGCTCGTCACCCCACCACGATAGCGCGGTCAGGCCGGGGCGAGCAGCCAGCCGAGCACCGTGCTGGCGAACTCGGCCGGGCTGGCCGCGTGCACGCTGTGCCCGGCCGGGATGGTCACCAGGTCGCAGCGGGGGATGAGCGCGGCGGCCGCTGCCAGCTTGTCCTGCGGTATGTGGCTGCCCGGGCCGCCGCCGATCAGCAGCGTCGGCGCGGTGATCGCGCTCAGCCCCGCCCAGGCCGCCGGATCACCCGCGTTGACCTGGCCGATGATGGCCGGCACCACCGCCCAGTCGAAGTCCAGCGGTTCCGCTGGGCGCTCGGGGACGGCCCGCTCACGCGGGAACGGCGGCGGCACGTCCTCGACGATCAGCCGCGCCACCCGGCCCGGCTGCTGACTGGCGATCAGGTAGGCCACGGTGCCGCCCATCGAGTGCCCGACCAGGGTGACCGTGTCCAGGCCGAGGTGGTCGAGCAGATCGAGCACGTCGGCATGCATGAGCTGGAAAGAGTAGGTCCCCGGCCAGTCGCTGCCGCCGTGCCCGCGAAGATCGGGGGCGTAGACGCGGAAGTGCTCGGCGAACCGGCCCGTCACCGGTGCCCAGGCCGACCCCCGGTCGCCCAGCGCGTGCAGCAGCACCATCGGCGGAGCGTCCGGGCTGCCGCTCACCTCATATGCCAGATGGACCCCGCTGGCCGTCACCATCCGTCCCGTGCCCACGGCCCGACCATACTGCGGGAGTCTGGCGGGCCGGCCGTACGCTATGTCCATGACGGGCGAGGTGGCGCCGTTTGGGCGTGATGATGAGGTGGCCTCACCCGGTGACCTGCGGGCCTCGCACGAGGACCGGGACCGGGTCGTCGAGGTGCTGCGGGTGGCCGCCGGTGACGGCCGGCTGACGGCGGAGGAACTCGACGAGCGGCTGGAGGCGGCCCTGGCCGCGCGCACCTACGCCGAGCTCGCGGCGATCACCAGGGACCTGCCGGCCGTGCCCGGTTTCGCTGTGGCCGCCTCCCCGCCGCCCAAGGAACTGGTGCGGATCGACTGCCGCAGCGGCAGCGCGAAGCGCGATGGCCGCTGGGTCGTGCCGCAGCGCATGGAGGTGCGTGTCACCAGCGGCAGCGTCCGGCTGGACTTCACCGAGGCGGTGATCGCACATCCCCTGCTCCGGATCGACGCCGAGGTGAACAGCGGCGGGCTGACACTGGTGACCAGGCCCGGCGTAGTGGTCGACGTCGATGACGTGGCGGTCCGCAGCGGCAGCGTCAAGGTCCGGGCGCCCTGGGGCACACAGGTGCCGGTCATCCTGCGGATCGAGGTGTCGGGCAAGGTCGGCAGCGGCAGCGTGACGGCACGGCCGCCGCGCAGGACCTTCTGGCAGTGGCTGCGGCGCCGTCCCCGGCCCTACGCACTCGCCTCCTGAAAGCCGGTTGCGGGCGCGCCCGGCCGGGCAGCACGATGGGCGGATGACATGGACCGCGCCTGAGATCACCCGCACTGATCCGCCGACGGCCGCGGGGGAGCGTGCCTCGCTCGACAGCTGGCTGGACTACCATCGCGCCACCTTGCTGTCCAAGTGCCAGGGCCTGACCGGCGACCAGCTTGCCCAGCGCGCCGTCGAGCCGTCCTCACTGTCGCTGCTCGGGCTGGTCCGGCACATGGCGGAGGTGGAACGCTGGTGGTTCCGGCGGCGGTTCGCTGGCCAGCCTGGCGTGGGTGACCTCTACTGCAGCGAGGAGCACCGGGACGGGGACTTCGACTTCGCCGATGCAGGGAACGCCGAGGCGGACCTCGCGACGTTCATGACCGAGTGCGCGCTGGCCCGCGAGGCCGCCGCCGGCAGGTCACTGGATGACACCTTCCAGGGCTACCGCCAGGGAACATTCGACCTGCGCTGGGTCTACGTTCACATGATCGAGGAGTACGCGCGGCACAACGGCCACGCGGACATACTCCGCGAGCAGATCGACGGCGTCACCGGCCACTGACCGGCTGGGCCAGCCAGGCGGCAGGCGCAGACTCCACAGGCCGAAAGGGTTGGTCATGATTGAGCCTTACCAGGTCATCGGCCTGGTCCCCACCATGCGCGGGATCAGGCGCCGCGATGAGATCGCAACGAATCTGGAGCACCTGTCGCACCTGGTCAAGGCCGCGTCGTGGCTGTCCAGCCTGGACCTGCCGGTGCGGCTCATCGCCGTTCCCGAAGGCGCCCTGCAGGGCTTCAACGACGAGGTGCTCGACCTCGACCACGAGGAGTTCGCGCGGGAGTGCGCGATCGACATCCCGGGCCCGGAGACCGACTACCTCGGCAAGCTCGCCCGGCAGTGGAACGTCTTCCTGATGGCGCAGGCCAAGGCCAGGCATCCCGAGTTCCCCGGCCGCTTCTTCAACGTCGGCTTCATCCTTGACCCGGACGGCGAGGTGATCCTCCGGCACCACAAGGTGGTGCCGCTGCTGCCGGTCGAGCACTCGGTCACGCCGCACAACGTCTGGGACAGGTGGATCGAGCTGTACGGCCGCACCCTGGACGCGTTCTACCCCGTCGCCGACACCGAGATCGGCCGGCTGGGGTTCCTGATGGCCAACGAGGGCTCGTATCCGGAGAACGCGCGCGGCCTGGCCATGAACGGCGCGGAGGTCGTCTACCGGGGCCCCTACCCGCACCCGCACGTGGGCAACGGCCTGTTCGAGGTGCAGAACCGCGCCCGTGCCCTCGACAACAACCTGTACCTGGTCGCGTGCAATGTCGGCACCTATTACCTTCACTCCGATTCCGACGTCCCGATCGACACCTTCGGCGGCGGGTCCGCCGTGGTCGACTACCGGGGGCAGATCATCGGGCGGCACGACTACAGCGGCGGGTCGTCCTGGGTCGCGGGGACCGTGGACATCGAGGCACTGCGCCGGTTCCGCGCGAGCGCGCAGTGGGACAACTGGATCAAGGACCTGACCACCGAGCAGTACCAGCTCATCTACGAGCAGCCGGTGTACCCCAAGAACATCTACCTCGACCGTGCCCCTTACACCCACGCCGAGTACCGCCAGGAAGTGATCGCCAGGCAGATCGAGCTGATGCACGAGCGGGACATCTGGGTGCGGCCGGACAACGGGAAGAGCTGACCCGGCCGGGCCCGGCAAGCCAGCGGCGGGCCGCGGGGCCCCATGCCGGCCGTGCGGTGGGCAGGGCATCGATGCAGGCGTCGACGCGCGGGTCAGCCGTGTACCCCATGGGGGGACCAGCCCAGCCGTGACATCCGCGCCGTCCCGGTGCTCACGGGTGACACGGCACCCGCAGCGCCGTCTGGCCCGGCGGGTAGCGGTTGCCCCGGATGATGTTGAAGCAGCCTTCGTCGAGGACCGGGTGGCCGGTGTTGGGCAGCGGCAGCCCGAACCTGTCCAGGCCGATGAAGTTGTTGATCACCAGGTTGCGGAACGTCCGCGTGAGCAGCGTCACGCCGTTGCCGATGTTGCCGCTGATCAGGTTGGCTGGTATCCGCCCGGGCTTGCCGATCGCGTTGTGGTGGGCCGTGCCGGCGAGCAGGATCCCGCCCCGGTGGTTCGGCCCCGGCTTGACGCCGAGGGCCAGGGTCCCGACGAAGCTGCTGAAGACCACGTTGCCGTGCGCGTTGCCGACGATCGCCAGCCCGTAGCCCATGTTCCCCGAGAAGGTGTTCTGCGGGATCACCGACCGCAGCGAGCCGCCGATGACGTTCGCGTGCGCGTTCTGGTCGATCAGGACGCCGTCGCCGCCGTTGGGCAGCGGGCCGTTGCCCTTGGTGTTCAGCCCGACGATGTCGGGGTCCACCGTCACCCCCCAGGCGTTGCCGGCCAGTTCGATGCCGTTCTTCCTGTTCCCGGAGAACACGTTCGTCCGGGCCAGGTTGTCGCCGCCGGTGGAGGTGATGAGCAGGCCGTCCCGGCCGTTGGGGGCGGCGCCCTTGAAGGCGAGCAGCCCGCCGAAGGTGTTGAAGGTGACGAACCCGCGCACCCGGCCGGTCACCTCGATCCCGTTCCGCCCGTTGCCCGCCGACACGTTGCCCAGCGGGATCACGCCGCCCACCTGCGTGTTGACCGAGTCTCCGTCGACCAGGATGCCGTCGCGCCGGTTGCGCACGATCGTGGTGTTGTTGGCGCCGACGCCGAAGAAGTTGCCCTGCACGGTCGCGCTGGGCGAGTCGGTGATACGCAGCCCGTTGCGGCGGTTGCCGCTGACGACGTTGTAGTAGACGAACGGGTTGTTGACGAATCTGCAGCCGACCAGCGAGTTGCCGCCCGCCCGGTCGATCCACACCCCGTTGCCGCCGTTGCCGATGGCACCGTCCCCGTCGGCCGTCGTGCCGATGAAATTCCCGTTCAGGACGTTCTTGCGGGAGCCCTGGTCGATCAGGACGCCATTACCGCCGTTGCCCGATATCAGATTGCCCAGTGGCGGCACCACGAAGACCGGCGGCACCGTGCCCTTGCTCCCGGTCGGGTTATTCGCCTGGCCGGTGGCGCTGTCGACGAACTCCGTGCCGCCGATCTCGTTGTGGGCGGCCCAGCGGGTGATGACGATGCCGCTGCCGCGGTTGCCGATGCCCGACGTCCCGGCCGGATTCGTCCCGATCCGGTTGGCCACGACGGTATTGCCGGACGAGCCGGCCAGGACGATGCCGCTACCGCGGTTCGCGGAGATCACGTTCCCGACGACACCCGAGGCACCCGAGCTGTTCAGGCCGATCGTGTTCCGCGCCGACCACGGCGCGGCAAACACACCGGCGCCGCGGTTGCCGAAGGCGTGCCCGGCCAGGGACAGGCCGATGTAGTCGAGGTTGAGGGTGATGAAGCTCGCGCCCAGGGTGACGCCGTTGCCGCTGGCGTTGTCCACGGCGACCGCCAGCAGCCGCGAGCCGCCCGAGCCGGCCGCGAACCACAGGCCGCCGTGCCGGCGGCAGTCGATCTCCACCACCGGCGGGCCGCCGCTGGCATAGGTCGGCGCCGACCTCCCGTCGATCGTCACCTTCCTGGTGACGGCGGGCAGCCCGCTGGCGAGCCTGATGACTCCGTGGACGGCGAAGTCGATCACGGTGGATGTTCCCCGCGGGGCCGCGTCAGCGATCCTGATCGCCGCCCGCAGCGAGCCCGCTCCGGCGTTTCTCCGGTTCGTCACCACCACGGTCGCACTGGCGGCCTGGGTGATGGCGGGCATCCCAGCCGCCGCGGCGGCTGGGACACCGCTGGCCGGTGCGGCGGCGGCGGGGACAGGCGCGAGCGTGCCCACGCAGGCGGCGGTGACGGTGGCACCTGCGATAAGGAAAGGAAATCTCGGCATGAAAGGACCTCGGCGGGCCGGTCGATGACAACTGGGCGGCTGAAACCTGGCGAATCCCGCGGGTACATAGAGCCGGGTGCGCAGACGTTTCCGCCACGCCATCCGTTATGCCTGCGATTTGATTCGGAAGTTTCCCGGACTCCAAGGAGTATGCGCCATCAGGCAGAGCGGCAAACCAGGGGAATTCTTTATGGACGCACGTGATAAGTTATGAGTACACGCCCTGAGTTTTCATGAAAACGTGCAAAGAAAGCACTTTCCAGCGGAGGGGGGCTGCCGCCCGAGGTCCCGCCGGTCAGGGCCTTACGGCCCGTGACGGGCGGGCGTGCGGGGGCCAGCCTGGTACCAGGGGCGGTTCAGGAGGCGAAAACCGGTATGAGTGCGAACCGCCGGGTCGTGGTCGGTGTGGACGGGTCCCCGGACTCGGCCGCGGCGCTGCAGCGGGCAGCGTCACAGGCCAGGCAGCGCAACGCCACCCTCGATGTCGTCTGCGTCATCCCCGGCGACGCGGACGCCAGGGCGGCCACCTTGGCGCGGGCGCTGCTGGGGGAGTTCACCAGGCGGGAGTGCCCCTACGGGATCGGTGCCCCGGTGCGGTTGCGGGTCGAACGCGGTGACCCGGCAGTGGTCATGCTCCTGGTGAGCGCCGACGCCGAACTGCTCGTCACGTCGCCGCCGGCGCGTCCGGGGGCCGGCTGGTCCTGGCTGCCTGGCCAGCTCAGCGGGTGAGCTCGGCGCGGACCCCGAGCAGCCGGACCGGGCCTCGCTGCGTGAACTGATCGAGCGCGGCCAGCGCTGCCCGCTCGATCGGCCCGGCATCCCAGGTCGCCGCCGCCAGCGGGCGGCCGTGCGTGTGGGTGAAGAACGGCGCATACCGGACCTTGACAACGACCCGGACGGCGGGCCGCTGCTCACTGGCGATCTCGGCGGCCACCTGCGCGGCCAGCCGCGCGACCTCGCGCCGCACCTGCTCCCAGTCGGACAGGTCCTGCTGGAAGGTGACCTCCCGGCCACGGGAACGGGGCACGTAGGGAGCGCTGTGCACCGGTGAGGGATCGAGCCCGTGGGCGGTCTGGACCAGCCACGGCCCGATCGTGGGGCCCAGGTGCGTGGCGAGGACGCGCGGGTCGGTCCCGGCCAGATCACGCACGGTCGTGATGCCCAGCGCGGCCAGCCGTTTGGCGGTCTTGGACCCGATACCCCACAGCGCGTCGGGCGGGCGGTCGCCCAGCACCTGGTCCCAGGTCTCGCCGGTGAGCCGGAAGACCCCGGCCGGCTTGCCGAACCCGGCGGCCAGCTTGGCCTGGAGCTTGTTCTCGCCGATCCCCACCGTGCACTCCAGACGGGCCGCGGCCCGGACGCGATCCTGGATCTGGCGGGCGAGCGCCTCCGGGTCATCGGTGTCGACGGCGAGGAACGCCTCGTCCCAGCCGAAGACTTCCAGGATCGCGTCGAACTCGGCCAGGGCCGCCATCACCGTGGCGGAGGCCGCCTCGTAGACGTCGCGGTCGACGGGCAGGAACACCGCGTCCGGGCACCGCCGGTACGCGGTGCGCAGCGGCAGGCCCGAATGCACGCCGAAGGCCCGTGCCTCATACGACGCGGTGCTCACGACGCCACGTTTGGCCGGGTCGCCGTCGCCGCCGACGACCACCGGCCGCCCGCGCAGTTCGGGACGCCGCAGCACCTCGACGGCCGCGATGAACTGGTCGAGATCCACGTGCAGGACCCAGTGGGCCATGCTCCAGTCTCGCTCTCGCGGTAGACGCGGCGGCGCCGGCCCGGCCACCATGGCAGTGAGGGAAAGGGGGCCCCGGAATGGCCGATGCCCAATTCGTCTGGGATGACCTGGGAAAGTACAAGGCCGAAGGCCGGTTCCTGGACGGGTACCCGAACGACGAGAGAACGTTCTTCGCGCCCCGGGACGACGTCCATGGCCTGCTGGTGGCGTTGCTGTCCAGCGCGCAGCACTCCGTCGTGGTCAACATGTTCGGCTACGACGACGACGAGCTGAACAAGATCATCCAATCCAAGCTCACCGACGAGAAGGTCTACGTGCAGATGAGCCTGGACCGCAGCCAGTCCGCCGGCGCGCACGAGAAGCAGATCCTGGCTCAGTGGAACAACGAGGCCTTCGGCAACAGCATCGCCATCGGGACCAGTTCGGTGCACAACGCCATCTCGCACCTGAAGATCGTGATCGTGGACGGGGTCTACACCGTCAAGGGCTCCACGAACTGGTCGCTGTCGGGTGAGCAGCAGCAGGACAACGAGCTCAGCCTCAACCGCAACGCGGTGATCGCCGCCGAGACCCGCGCCATTCTCGACCTCAACCACGACTTCATGCTCAAGCAGATGGTCGGCACGAAGCTGGACACCTCCACGCTCATGGCCTCGAAAGCCGCCAGCGCCATGCCGCCGCTGCCCCCCGATCCCGCCGCTGCCAAGCCCGCTGCCAAGCCGGCGGCCAAGCCGGCGGCCCAGCCCACCGCCTAGCCCACGGCCTGGCCTCCGGCGGCCTCACACGCAGGCGCGCAGGACCGCGGCGGCCAGGTCGAAGCCGAAGCAGGGCTGCATGCTGGTGAAGTCCGGGCAGCTGTTGACCTCCAGGACCCGGGGTCCGCGGGCGGTCCGCAGGATGTCAACGCCGGCGTGGCGAAGTCCCAGGGCGGTCACGGCGCTGTCCGCGAGCGCCAGCTCCTGCGCCGTCAGCCCGGCCGGGGACTGGGCCGCGCCGCCAGCGATGTTGCTGCGCCACTCGCCGGCGCCAGCGGTCCGCTCGGTGGCCGCCAGCAGCCCGCCGCCGGTGATGACGGCCCGGACGCTGCGGCCCGCGCATTCGGTGACCTCCGGCTGGATGACGAGCGCACCGGGCCCGTCGGCCATGAGCTCGCCGAACGCGGCCGCCAGCGCGTCCGGCCCGCCGGCCCGCCGCACCCACATGCCCCGGGCGCCATGCGTCCGTTTCAGCACCACCGGGTAGCCGAGGCGGTCCGCGGCGGCGCGCACCTGAGGCAGGTCAGCCGGGCAGATCTCGGTGGCGACCTGCGCCACACCGGCCTTTGCGAGCCGCCCGGCGGTGGCCGCCTTGTCGTCGGCGAGCAGGACGCTGTCGACGGGGTTCTGCATCCTGGCCGTCCAGGACAGGACGCGCAGCGCGTGCACGGCGGCCGGATAGCCGAACAGGAGATAGGGGGCGACGCTGCCGGCCTGGACCGGGCCCGACCGGTCCGCCACGAGCGCCTCCCCGCCGGGGCCGATGCTCACCGCCAGCGAGGCCATGTCGACGGCACGCACGGCGATACCCAGGGAGCCGGCGGTTGCCAGCAGCCGGTCGGCGACGTTGGTGGCAAGGGGATTCCGGGCGACAGCGAGGGTCATCGGGCAGCGCCGTTCAGCCGGGCGACCGCATGGTCGAGGATCGCGCCCGCCACGTCGGCGCCGGTGACGCCGGTGATGCCGGCGAACCCGGCCCAGGCGTCCACCTCCAGCACCCGGATGGTGCCGCCGGTGTCCTCCAGCATATCCACCCCGCCGAAGTCCAGCCCGCAGGCCGCGAGCGCGGCCACCGCCGTGCCCGCGGCGGGGTGGCTCACGGCGAGCGGGGAGGCGCTCGCACCCTGGGCCAGGTTCGCCCTGACCTCGCCCGGCCTGGCCCGCCGCCGCATCAGTGCCACGCAGGTGCGCGCGACCACGTAGGCGCGCAGATCCTGGCCGCCGCCGCCGATCAGCGGCTGCGCCAGGTAGTGCTCGCGTACCAGGTGATGCCCGGGCACCTGGGGCCGTCTGTCCCACAGCGTGCGCAGGCCGGCCGCCAGCTGGGGGATCGCGGCCAGCGGGGTCACCTGGATCCCCTCGCCGCGGACGCCGTGCGCCGGCTTGATGATCACCTCGGCCGCACCCAGTGCCCGCAGGCTCGCCTCGCCCGGTTCGTCGAAGGCGACGGTGGGCACGATCGGCACGCCCGCGCCGCGCAGCGCTATGGCGGTGAGCAGCTTGTCGCGGGCGAGGAACGCCGCGCCAGGGTCGTTGAGCACGAGCGTGCCCTGGGATGCCAGGCAGGCCAGCGCCGGCACGACGATGCCCTGGAAGGGCGACACGGTCCGGTGGATCAGCACCTGCGGCACCGCCGCCCGCCCGTCGTAGCAGACGGCCATCTGCTCGTCCGAGAGCCGCATCTCCAGCAGATGCGGCTGCCAGGTGAGCAGGCGCAGGTCCCTGGCACGCGCCGCCCGGCGCAGCAGGGACCAGTTCTCGCCGCGCTCGGCAGGGTAGTGGACGACCGTGATGCCGGTCATCTGGCCGGCCGTGTCCCGGGCGGCGCCGCCTGCGGCCCGCCGGCCAGCGCGGGCCGCGACAGCGAGAACCGCCCGCCCGGCAGCCCGGTGTCTTCGCCCAGGGCCAGGCCGGCCAGGACCTCACCGAGCAGGGGACCGAACTTGAACGCGTGGCCGGAGCAGCCGCCGGCGACGACGACCGGCCCCTCCCGGTCGAGCACGAAGTCCTCGTCGGCGGTCATCGTGTACAGGCAGGTCTCCGGCGCGAAGCCGGCCGGGCGCAGGCCCGGCAGCCGGCTGCGTACGTAACTGGCGGCGGCCTCCTCCAGCGCGGGGTCGATCCGGCCGAACGGCCCGTCCCGCGGATCGACCTCCCGGCCGGGCACGTGCGCCGCCACCTTGACGCCCGGGGCGCCGCCGGCCCTGGGCACGACATACCAGCTGGGGGCCGCCGAGGGCCACTCGATCAGGGTGGGCCAGGAGGCGGCGCCGGGCCCGGCTGGTGCGAAGTAGCGGACCTGCTGCAAGGTCGCCGCCAGCGGCGGGACGCGCGCCACCGCCCCGGCCAGCAGGCCTGCCAGCCACGGGCCTGCGGCCACGACCGCTACCCGGGCGCAGATGTCGCCCCCGGCCGTGTGCAGCACCGCCCGGCCGCCGCCGGTGTCGATGCGCAGCACCTGCGTCCGGGGCCGCACCTGGACGCCGTCACGCTGGGCCAGCCGCTGCAGCGCGGCGACGGTGCGGTCCGCCAGGCACACTCCAGAATCTGGCTGGTAGAGCATCCGCTCGCCGGGGTCGGCCGCTATCTGAGGGAACCGGGCGCCGATCTGCGGCGCCGCCAGCCACTCGTGATCCACCCCGCACTCCGCCAGCGCCGCCGCACACCCGGCCGCACCGGGCCCCGCGTCCAGCCCGCCGGTCCTGAGCAGCAGTCTCTCGCCCGCCTCCCGTTCCAGGCGCGCCCAGGCCTCGCCCGCCCGGACGGCCATCCGCACGTAGCCGGGGTCGGGGTAGGACAGCCGGAAGATGCGGGTCACGCCATGCGAGGACCCCCGGGCGTGACCTGGCTCGAACTGCTCGAGCAGGACTGTCGCGACCCCGCGCGCCCCGAGCGAGCGTGCCGCGGCGGACCCGAGCAGGCCGCCTCCCACGACCGCGACCTCGACCCGTTCCACGGCCGCGATGATAACCCGGCGCCGCCAGCCGGCCCGGATGCGGCCAGCTCAGGCCGGTCTGGCGGTCAGTGGCGCGTGGATGGTGACGTAGGCCGCTTCATTGACCAGGATCGGCCCGGATTGCTGAGTCTGTCGACCGGACTTAGCATGCGAGCATGAGACGGCCCTGGATTCTCGACTACGAGACCGCCAACTGCACCATCGCCGCGACGGTGGGCATCACCGGCGAGAAGTGGACCTTCCTGGTGCTGCGGGAGGCGTTCAACGGCGCCCGCCGGTTCGACGCCTCATGATCTTCGACGTCAGCGCCGACGCTTACCTGCGTTTCATGGGGCGGTACTCGGAGCCGCTAGCAGCCGGGTTCGCCGACATGGCCGCGGTGCGGCGCGGCCAGCGAGCACTGGACGTGGGCTGCGGGCCGGGCGCGCTGACGGCCGAGCTGGTCGCCCGGCTGGGCGCGGACGCGGTCTGCGCCGTCGACCCCTCGGAGCAGTTCGCCGCCGCGGTGAGGGAGCGGCTGCCGGGGGCGGAGATCACCATTTCGGCCGCAGAACGGCTGCCGTTCGGTGACCGTGTCTTCGACGTGACTCTCGCCCAGCTCGTCGTCCATTTCATGGCCGACCCGGTGGCGGGCCTGCGCGAGATGGGCCGGGTGACCCGGCCTGGTGGGGTGGTCGCGGCCTGTGTCTGGGATCACGGCGGCGGCCGCGGCCCCCTGACCACGTTCTGGCGGGCCGTGCGCGACCTGGATCCGGCGGCTCCCGACGAATCGGACCTGGCCGGCGTCGGCGAGGGTCAGCTGGCCGGGCTCGCCGCCCAGGCCGGGCTCATCGTGGCCCAGGCTGGCACGCTGACCGTCCGGGTCCGGTATGCCTTGTTCGAGCAGTGGTGGCAGCCCTTCACGCTCGGTGTTGGCCCGGCCGGTGCCTATGTGGCGTCGCTGTCCGCGCAGCGCCGCGACCAGCTGCGCGAGCGCTGCCGGGAGCTGCAGGGCGCCGGCCCGGGAGAGGTCAGCGCCACCGCGTGGGCGGTGGTGGCCCACCCCGGCTGACGGCGGGCGGGGTCACACGTGCCGCAGGAACGAGTTCGCTATCGGGCCCGCCGCGTCGGCCCCGACGCCACCGCCTTCGACCAGCACCGCGAAGGCAAGGTCGCCGCGGTAGCCGATGAACCACGAATGCGACGGCGGGTTGCGGCCGCTGCCGTACTCGGCCGTCCCGGTCTTGCCGTAGACCCCGGGCGGGAGGCCGACGTGGGAGGCGGTGCCGATGGTGACCACTGCCCGCATCATCGGCCGCAGGGTGTCCAGGATCGCGGGGCTGAGCTTGCGCGGATGGGTGGCCTGCGGTGGCGCGGGGCTGAGGACCAGCTGCGGTGGCCGCCAGGTGCCGTCCTCGATCGCCGCCGCCTCGGCGGCCTGGCTCAGCGGGTTGACCAGATCGGTTCCCTGGCCGAAGGCGTCGGCCGCGAGATCGACCGGCTGGTGCGGGGTGGTGAAGTGGCCCAGCGTGGCCGGGATGCCCAGCGCAGGCTGGGCGTTGAAGCCGAACCGGTCCGCCATCGACGCGAGCGCTGACCCGGTCAGCCGCTGGGTGGCGAGCATGGCGAAGGTGGAGTTGCACGAGATCGCGAAGGCGGTCTGCAGGCTGGTGGTGCCCACCTGCTCGTTGTCGAAGTTGTGGAACGTCCTGCCGTCGATGACCACCTGGCCCGGACACTGCACTGTGCTGCTGGGGCGCAGCCCTCTCCTGGCGAGGGCGGAGGCGGTCACGATCTTGAATGTTGAGCCGGGCGGGAACACCCCCTGCAGCGCCCGGTCGAAGCCGCCGGGCCGCTCCACGACCGCGAGTATCCGGCCGGTGGAGGGCTGGAGGGCCACGAAGTCCACCGGCTTGTTCGTCGCCGCGGACCTGATGGCCTGCGAGGCGGCCAGCTGGTCATGCATGACGATGCTGGTGCGGACCGGCGTGCCGGGCTTGGCCGCGAAACGAGCTGGCGTCGCGTCGAGGTGGCTGCCCGGGCCCACGATCTGTATCGCCAGCGCCGCCTGCCCGGCCAGCTGAGACTGGTAGGCCTGCTCGATCCCGCCCAGGCCGATCTGGTCACCGGCCTGGTACGGGGCGCCGAGCTTCTTGGCCTGGGCGGCCGTGGCCGCGACCACGGTGCCGGTCAGCAGCGACAGCGATCCCGACTGCGCGGTTGCCTGCGGCGAGCTCAGCACGGTGCCGTCGGCGCCGATTATCTGCGCCCGGGCCGGCCAGGTGGCCTGCAGGGCGAACCGCTCACCCGCCCGCAGCCCCGGATAGATCGCCGCTGGGCTCCAGTTCACCCACCAGCGGCGGTCGCGCTTGACCAGGCGCAGCTGGCCCTGGTAGGTCCAGGCATGGCCGCTGGCCAGATCGGCGGTGGCGGTGAACCGTGCCAGCGCCGAGCCGCCGGTCACGGTGACCCGGCCCGGCACCAGATGGATGTGGCGCATGCCGAGTTGGGCCGCTGTCCGTTGCAAGGGGCCCGCCAGCCCGCCGCTGGGCACGTTCACGCTGACCCGGTTCATGGCCTGGTAGCTGCCGTGCTGCCAGCCGGTCAGGTAGCTGGCAGCGGTCTGCTGCGGGCTGCCCTTGGTGCGCAGCAGCAGGTACCCGACGCCGGCCCCGGCCACCGCCAGCACCAGCACGACGACGGCCACGATCGCCGTGACCGCCCGCCGCCGACCCCGGCGTGCGCCGATTTCCTGCATGGATCAGCCCTGCCCAGCTTCATCCGCCGGCCCGCCCAGGCCAGCGCCCAGGGCCTCAACCATAACCGCGCTCTCCGGTGGCGGGTCACGAACGAGCCCAAAGAATGCGCCCCTCGGGGGGCCGGGACTGAATGCCCCGGGGGTCGGAACTGCTGCCCCCGGGGGTCGGGTCTGACGCCCCCGGGGGGCGGAACTGATCCGGTCCCGGGTTCGGCGACGTAGCCCTGATGGAGACGGACGGCGGAGGAGGCTAGGGTGCCCGGCACGCTTAACCCGGTGTGGCTGGACGATCCGGTAACGGAGCGGCCAGCCACCGGCCAGCGCCGCGGCGTTGCCCGGTGGCTGGCCGTCACGCTAGCGTTCTGGGAGTGGAGCCGACAGATGCGCTACTGGTGGCGCGGCTGGCGGCGGGGGATGATCACGCCCTCGCGGAGATCTTCGATCGCCTCGCGCCAGCGGTGTACAGTGCCGCGCTGCGCGTTCTCGGGGACGGCAGCGGTGCGCAGGACGTCGTCCAGGACGTTTTCGTCGAACTGTGGAGCCACCCCGACCGCTATGACCTGGCCGCCGGCACGTTGCGCACTTACCTGATGGTGCTGGCCCGGCACCGGGCCGTGGACCGGGTGCGCAGCGAACTGCGCCGGATCGCCCGGCAGGAGCGCCACCATCGGCTCACCCCCACCGAGCGGCCCCTGTCACCCAGCGACCAGGTAGCGGCCGGCGAGGCCGCCGACGTGGTGCGGGCCGCGGTCCGCCTGCTCCCAGACGGCCAGCGCCGGGTGGTGGAGCTGGCCTACTTCCAGGGGCTGAGCTACCGGGAGGTCGCGCTGGCCGCGGGCATCCCGGAGGGCACGGCCAAGTCGCGGCTGCGGCTGGCATTGGCCAAACTGGAAACGGTCCTGGACCGGCAGCTGCTGGAGACGTCGTGAGCGCCGACACGCCGCAGCCGGTGGTGCTGCCCGAGGGCCTGCGGGAACGGGTCCTGGCGGCTTCCTGGCAAGCCCGGACGGCCGGTCACACGGTCCCGCAGGTCGCTGAGATGCCGCCGGCCGAGGCGTTCAGCCGGGCTGCCGACGCCTTCTACGGACTGCTGTGCGCGCTCGCTGAGCGGGACTGGCGGCTGCCGGTCCTTCGTGACCTGGACGTCCAGGGCCTCGTCGGGCACCTGATCGGGGTCGAGGAAGACGTGCACCGCTGCCTGGCCGGCGACCCGGACGTGGCTGACGCCGACCACGTCGGGTCCACCCAGCTCGCGGCGGTCCGCCAGGCCGGGCGTGCCCCGGACCAGACCCGGGCCGACTGGCGCCGGGCGGCCGACCGCACCCTGGAGCTGGTGCAGACGGCCGCAGATCCCCGTGCCGAGATGGCTGTGCACGGGATACGCCTGCCACTCGGGGCGCTGCTCATCGCCCGGGCATTCGAGCTGTGGACGCACGAGAACGACATCCTCCGGGCGGTGGGGATGCCCGCATCGGTGCCGGATGCCTCGATGCTGCGGCTGATGACTGAGCTGGCGGCTGGGCTGCTCCCGCATGCCGCGACCAGGACCGGCGTCCCCGGGCCGCTCTCCGTGCGGCTGGTGCTGACCGGCCCCGGCGGCGGCACCTGGGACGTCGCGATCGGCGGGGGCCCGTCCGACCCGGTCGCCGTCGGGATCGTCACCGATGTGGTCGGGTTCTGCCGCCTGGTCGCCAACCGGGCCACCCCCGCCGAGCTTGACCTGTACGTCACCGGCGACCGTGGCCAGGCCGAAGGGGTGCTGGCGGCCGCGGCCGCGCTCGCGCTCGACTAGAGCGTGTCCTGCCGATCCTCAAGATTTTCCGCTCGCGCTGGCCGGCCGGGTGATCCGGCGGCCGGACCGGTGACGTACCTCCCCCGGAGGCAGCGACGCCTCCAGCGCCGTCATCCATAAGTAGGGGTACACCCACGATCCGCGCCGCGTATCCCGCACCGGGGCCGGGATGCGCGGCGGAACACCCCCATTGGGCCGGCGTGCGCGGCGGAATACCCCTTACCCGGGCGAGGTTGGCGCGGGCATGCGGATAGGACTGATCGGCGCGGGCAGGATCGGCGGAACGCTCGCCGAGCTGGCTGTCGGGCACGGGCATGACGTCGTCGTGAGCAACTCGCGCGGGCCGCAGACGCTGGCCGACCTGATCGCCCAGCTCGGGGAGCACGCCGTTGCCGGCACGGCCGAGCAGGCGGCGGCCGCCGGCGACATCGTGGTGGTCACCATCCCGCTGAAGAACTACCAGCAGGTCCCGGTCGCGGAACTGGCGGGCAAGACCGTCATCGACACGAACAACTACTACCCGGGCCGGGACGGGCAGTTCCCCGAGCTCGACGACGGCAGCACCACCAGCAGCGAGCTGCTGGCAGCCCACCTGCCCGGCTCGCACGTGGTGAAGGCGTTCAACACGATCTTCTTCAAGGACCTGGCCTCGCAGGGGGAGCCGGCCGGGACACCGGGCCGCCGGGCGCTGCCGATAGCCGGAGACGACGCCGGGGCCAAGACGACCGTGGCAGGCCTGATCGGGGAGTTCGGGTTCGACGTCGTTGACGTCGGCCCGCTCGCTGAGGGCTACCGGTTCCAGCCTGGCACGCCGGCCTACAACATCCGGCTGGACGCGGCAGCGCTTACCGAAGCTCTCAGCCAGGCCGGGAGCTGACCGGAAGGCTCAGGCGGGCCTTCCACCGCCGACGAAGCTGAACACCAGCGCCGCGACCCCGATCGCGGTGGTGATGACCGTGATCAGCAGGAGCCGCCGGTTGTGGGCGCGCGCTGAGCCCGGCCGGTCCGGCAGCCGGCCCAGCCGCCAGATCAGCGGGCTGAGGACGAGGACCGGGATCCCAGCCTCGGGACGGTACTTGAGCATCACGGCCCCGACCGCGGCGAACGAGATGGCGGTGCGGGTCCAGGCGAGTTCGGTCCGTTCCCGGAACAGCCCTAGGTCCACGTCCTCGATGTCGTCGGCCGGCGGTTTCAGTGCCCTCTCACCCCCGAGATCACCGCGACGACCGCTGCGGCGAGGCCGATGGCGGCGATGGCGATCGCCAGGATCTGGGGCAGGCGGGAACGGGCCAGCGGTTCGCCGCTGCGCAGTGCTCGCTGGTTGCCCTTCCACTCCAGGTAGCTGATCACCGAGACGGCGCAGCCGAGCAGGATCAGCGGAGTGCCGATGACGTGCCGGCCCCAGGGCAGGCCCGGGAAGGGCGGCAGCAGCTGCACGATCGCCAGCCCGCCGACCACCAGCGCGAGCGAGGTGCGGCTCCAGGCCAGGAAGGTCCGCTCGTTGGCGAAAGTGAAACGGGCATCCGGCTCGGTCCCGCCGTCGTCGTCACGGGCGGCGCCGTCGGCTTTCTTCCCGTCCATGGCACGACGTTATGCCCCGGGTGATCCGATCGGCGTGCCGCCTCCCGCACAGCTTGCGTTCGGCGGATGAGACGTTTATGGCCTGCCCACCCGGAACACCCGCAGCTGGAGAGCGAGCGTGGCGTAGTAGCCGACGAGGGTAGTGAGCTCGAAGACGCCGCTGGTGCCCAGGGCGGCTGCCGCCTCGGCGTATTGCTCGTCGTCGAGGTCACCTGCCCCGGCCAGCGCCTGTGCCGCGCGGACGGCCGCCCGTTCGGCCGGGTCGGCCAGGGGCGGTTCCCGGCCCGCCCGCAGCATGGCCAGGTCAGCCTCGGCCAGGCCGAGCCGGCGGGCGGCGGCCTCGTGGACGTGCTGCTCAAACCCACACTCCCAGTGCGCCGCGACGGCGAGGATCGCCAGTTCCCGCGCCCGGCCGCCGAGCCCGCCCTGGTAGCGGATGGCGGCGCCGAGTGCCTGCAGGGCCGATCCGAGTGTCGGCTGCAGCAGCATGGCGTTGAACGGCCCGGACAGCGCCCCGTTCCGGTCGACCAGCTCGTCAGGCCCGGCTGCCTGGGCCCGCGGGCCGCCCGTGATGTCCTGGTAGAGCCGCCGCTGGCTCTCGTCCAGGACCGCCGGATTCAGCGGGCCGAGCCGCGTCATACCGGTACCTCCTGCGGTCGTGACAGCATGGGCGGACAAGATTTCACACAGCGAAGCTAACACCGGAAAGGCGTGGGGTGCGGCGACCGGGCAGGGATGACTGGCTAGGGCTGGCCGGCCGCACCGCGCTGGTCGCCGGCGCCGGGGGCCTCGGCGGGCCGGCCGCCGTCGCCCTGGCCGGTTTGGGCGTGCGGGTGCTGGCGGTGGACGCCGACGAGGCCCGCCTTGCCACCCTCAGCCAGCAGGCTAGTGATCAGGACAGCCCGGTCGAGGTGCTGGCCGCGGACCTGGCCGACGCCGGTACGTGCCGTGCGGTCGTCGCCGAGGCTGCCCGCCGGCTGGGCTCCATCGAGGTGTTCCTGCACGCGATTGGGAAGAACACCCGGCTGCCGGTGCTGGACGCCGACGACAGCATCTGGTCACAGCTGCTCACGGTCAACTTGTCCAGCGCCTACTGGGTCGGCCAGGCGGTCGGGCGGCTGATGTGCGCCGCCGGGTACGGGCGTATGGTCTTCGTTTCGTCGGTGTCCGGCCTGCTAGCCCATCCGCACCACGCCCCGTACGCCGCGGCCAAGGGCGGCCTCAACCAGCTGGTCCGGGTGATGGCCAGGGAGTGGGCCGGGCTGGGGGTCACCGTCAATGCCATCGCCCCCGGCTACACCGAGACCGGCCTGACCCGCGATTACCTCGCGCAGCCCGGCGTCAGGGAAGGCCTGGTCAGCCTCGTCCCCGCTGGCCACCTCGGCACCCCGGCCGAGGTGGCAGATGCGGTGGCGTTCCTGGCCTCCGACCGGGCCGGCTTCATCACCGGCCAGATCCTGTACGTCGATGGCGGCCGGACCCTGGTCTGACCGCCCTGGCGTGCGTGACGCCCATGATCGGCACCTGAGCCGCCCGGTCCGGCCTACGATGCCGTCATGGCCGGATATCGCGCCCTGGTGGGGGTCATCGCCGCACTGCTGGCCGCGGGATGTGCCAGCGCGCCGCCTTCGGGTGCCGGCCCGGGGCAGGCGCCCGCCACCCGGCCCACGCCGGGGATCGCCACCGGCTCGCAGCGCCAGGCGCTGGCAGCCAGGTACCTGGCCATCGCGAAGGCGGGGAACCGGCGGCTGGAGATCGACTTCGACGGGCTGCACGGGCGTGACCGCCATCATCTCGGCGCGGCCGTGGCCGACCTGCGCGACGCCGCCGCCACCGAGCGCCTGTTCGACCGGCGCCTGCTCGCCATCGCCTTCCCGCCGGTGACCGAGGCCGTCGCACGCACGCTGTACCGGGTCAACCAGGCCCGGGCCGCGCTGACAGTCCAGGCGGCCGGCTCGGTGTCGCTGCGCCAGCTCGCCGGCTACGAAACGCGGCTCAACGCCGCGAACGGGCCGGTCGAGCAGCAGGTCCGGCTGATCCGCCGGCAGCTGGGCCTGCCGCCGCCCGAGACAAGCTGACCCACCGGGGGCCTCACGACAGGCCGATGATGAGCCCGTCGGGGTCGAGGTCGATGCGGGTGGCGGCGGGGGTGGCGTTGAGGCCGGGCATGGTGCGCATGTCGCCGCAGATGGGGTAGATGAACCCGGCGCCTGCGGAGGCGCGGACTTCGCGGACCGGCAGCGTCCAGCCGGTCGGCGCACCCTTGAGGGCAGGATTGGACGAGATGGACAGATGAGTCTTGGCGATGCACACGGGCAGGTGCCCGAACCCGGCCCGCTCGTAGGTGGCCAGCTGGGCCGCTGCCTGCGGGGAGTACTCGACCCCGTCGGCGCCGTAGACGCGGGTGGCGACGGTTTCGATCTTGTCGCGCAGGGTGGCCGTGTCGGGGTAGAGGAAGCGGAACTGTGACGGCCCGGCGGCGGCCTCAGCGACCGCCTCGGCGAGCTCGGTGGCGCCGCGGCCGCCGTCGGTGAAGTGGGTGCACACCGCCGCCCGGGCACCCTCCTCAGCGGCGATGTCCCGGATGACTTGGTGCTCGCTGGCATGGTCGGTGGGGAAGGCGTTGACGGCCACCACCGCCGGCACGCCGTGCAGGGCGATGTTGGCGATCTGCTTACGCAGGTTCGCCGCCCCGGCAGCCACGTCGTCGGGGTTCTCGGCCAGCAGTTCCACCGGGAGCGGCCGGCCCGCGACGATCTTGTACTTACCCGAGTGCGCCTTCAGAGCCCGGACGGTGGCGACGATCACGGCCGCGTCGGGGACCAGCCCGGAGGTGCGGCATTTGATGTTGAAGAACCGCTCGGCGCCCATGTCGGCGCCGAACCCGGCCTCGGTGACCAGGTAGTCACCGGCGTGGATGCCGATCAGGTCGGCGATCACCGAGGAGTTCCCGGTCGCGATGTTGCCGAACGGCCCCGCGTGCACCAGGACCGGGGTGTTCTCCAAGGTCTGCAGCAGGTTCGGCTTGACCGCATCGCGCAGCATGACAGCCATCGACCCGGCTGCCTGCAGTTGCTCGGCGGTGACCGGCGTGCCGTCCCGCGTGTAGCCGATCACGATCCGGCCGAGCCGCTCGCGCAGGTCAGCCAGCGACCCGGCCAGCGCCAGGGTGGCCATCACCTCGGAGGCGGCGGTGATGTCGAACCCGCTCTGCCGCGGCACGCCATCCCCGCGCCCGCCCAGCCCGATCACGATGTTGCGCAGCGCCCGGTCGTTGACATCCAGCACCCGCCGCCACGTGATGTTGTGCAGGTCGATGCCCAAGTCGTTGCCCTGGAACAGGTGGTTGTCGATCATCGCCGCCAGCAGGTTATGCGCCGCGGTCACCGCATGCATGTCACCGGTCAGGTGCAGGTTGAGCACCTCCATCGGCACCACCTGGCTGTAGCCGCCCCCGGCAGCCCCGCCCTTGATCCCGAACGTCGGCCCCATCGACGGCTGCCGGACCGCCACCGTCGCCCGCTTGCCGATGTGGCGGAACGCCTGCCCCAGCCCGACCGTGGTGGTGGTCTTGCCCTCCCCCAGCGGGGTCGGCGTGACCGCGCTGACCACCACATACTTCGCCGCCGGGCGGCCCGCGAGTTCCGCGATCGCGTCGAGCTTGATCTTCACCACCTGCTCGCCGTAATGCTCCAGCAGGTGGCTGGGGATCCCCATGTCGCTGGCAATATCCTCCAGCGGTTTCAGGGCCGCGCCCCGGGCGATGTCCAGGTCGCTTGGGAACGCCATGATGTGGCTCCTCCCCGGTGCTGCCGGCTGAATGGGCAGCGTTGGTTGAGTGTGCAACAGCGACCCTGGGCAAGCCACCGGGCAGCGGCACAGATTCGGGTCCGGCACTTCGTGACGCCTCACAAACCGGCCCGCCGGGTGCGTGTACAAGGGGTGCTGCCAGGGCATTTCTCGCCTGCGGTGAACGATTGCCCCCGCCGCTACGTGATTCGGGTATCGGTTCTATCGCTGATGAACGGAGAGATGCGATGCGTGGCAGATGGTGGGCGCCGGCGGGATTCGCTGCCGCCGCCTTGATTGTCGCGGCGTGCGGAAGTTCGACCACGAGCTCGAGCGGCGGTTCGAGCAGCGCGCCGAGTGCAGCCGCCTCCTCACAGTCCGGTTCGTCCAGCTCTATGGTGAAGACCACCAAGATCGGTGGCGCGACCGTGCTGACGAGCGCCCAGGGCATGACGCTCTACTGGTTCGTGCCGGACACGTCGACCAAGTCGAACTGCAACGGCAGCTGCGCTCACTACTGGCCGCCCGTGAAGGGGCCGGTCACCGCCGGTACCGGGGTGACGGGCAAGCTCGGCACGATCACCCGCTCCGACGGCTCGATGCAGGCCACCTACAACGGCCACCCGCTGTACACCTACCTGGCCGACACCGCTCCTGGCCAGAACAAGGGCAACGGCATCAACGCCTCCGGTGGGGTGTGGCATGAGGTCACCGTGACCGGTGGCGCGGCGCCCGCGCCGGCCCAGTCCAGTACCTCCAGCGGCGGCGGCGGATACGGGTACTGACGCCGGTACCAGTTCCGCCTGTCCCAGTTCAGCCTGAGGGAGTGACCATGCCGGAGGAGCCGCGGCCAGTGACGGGCTGGCCGCGGCTCGTCCTGCGGGTGACCGGGGGCGGGCTGCTGATCGCCACCGCGTCGATCCATCTCGACCTGTACCTCACCGGGTTCCGCAACATCCCGACGATCGGCTGGCTCTTCATCCTCCAGGTGATCGCCGCGTTCGCGCTGGGCCTGGCCGCGCTGGCCTCCGGCAGCAGGCTGGTGGCGGCGGCCGGGGCCGGGTTCGCCATCGCGACCCTGGGCGGCTACCTGCTGTCGATGTGGGTCGGCCTGTTCGGGTTCAAGGAGGTACGTACCACGGCCGGGATCGTGGCCGGGGTGATCGAGGTGGGCGCCATCGCGGCGCTGGGCTACCTGGCGCTCACCCCGGCGCCGGGCCGCCGGGCCGTCCCGGCCAGCCCGGCGGCCAGCCCGCTGATGGCCCGGTTGCAGGCAGGTGTGCCGCGCGCCGGCTGGCTGATAGCCGCCGTGTCGGTGGTGGCCCTGGTGGTGCTGGGCGGCTCGGTGGCGGCGGCGGGCGGCGGTGGCACCACCTCCGCGGGCGGCGGCTTGAAGACCGCCCGCATCGGCGGGGTGACCGTCCTGGTCAACGCCAAGGGCTTCACCTTGTACTGGTTCGTCCCTGACACCCCCACCAGGTCGAACTGCAACGGCAGCTGCGCCGCCTACTGGCCGCCGCTGAAGGGCCCGGTAACGGTCAGCCCAGGCGTGGCCGGCCGGTTCGGCACCATCAAGCGGTCCGACGGCTCGCTCCAGGGCACCTACAACGGCCACCCGCTGTACACCTATGTGGGCGACTCCGCCCCCGGCAAGGCCAGCGGCAACGGGCTGAACCTGAACGGCGGCGTGTGGCGCGAGATGACGGTCTCCGGCTGACGAACGCCAGCCGCCGCAGGCGCGGCGAAGGAGCGCGCAACTGGTGGACAGGGGAGTCGGCAGTGGGCTGGCCGCCAGTGGTCAGGGGCCGAACTTGAGGATGGCGGCGCCCTTGGTCCCGCCGCCGCCCGCGCCGACCTCGCCGACCCCCCACACCGAGTGCGTGCCGGGGATCAGCCGCAGGCCGGCCACCAGGACGCTGCCCAGTGTGACGCTCGGGACCTTGGCTCTGGTCCAGGTCCCGGCCAGGTAGTGGGCGAAGAACGGCGTGCCGGAGGGCGACTCGGCGCAGAGCCACAGCCCGCTCCCGCCGTCGGAGGCGATCGGGCCGAGCAGCAGGCCCGCGGGCACGTTCTTGGTGACCTTGCTCCACTTGTGCCCGTTCCAGTGCAGCAGCACGATCGGGCTGTCGCTGCCGGAGCCGAAATCGGTCGTGGTGGCCCACACATTGGTGGGGGACTCGGCGAGCATCTCCTTGACCTCGAACGTCTTGCCCGACGGCACGAGGTTGGCCGGGATGTGGACGATGCTCCACTTGGTGCCGTTGTAGTGCAGCGTCTCCCAGGAGCTCGGCGCGGTGCCCACCGCCCAGGCCCAGATGTTCGCCGCCGAGGAGGCGCTGACCAGCCCGGTCAGCCCGGCGCCGTCAATGGAGGCGGGCAGCACCGTGTCCTTCCAGACCGTGCCGTTGAAGTGGTGGGCGGTTTCCCGGGAGGTGTTGAAGTCGTAGGTGAACGCCCAGACGTTCTTCGGGCCGGTCGTCACGACCGCGTCGGGTGAGGCGGTGTCGGACGTGCCGAAGCTCTTCGTCGTCCAGGTGCTCCCGTTCCAGTGGTCGAAGACGGCGCCGTTGGCGACGGAGACCCAGACGTTGGACGGCGACGACGCGGACACGTTCGCGCCGAAGGACCCCGCCGGGCCCGGGCGGGTGAACTTCTGCCAGGTCTTCCCGTTCCAGTGGTAGTACACGGGCGTACCGGTGCCGGCGTCGCCGGTGCCCACGGCCCAGGCGTCCGTGCTGCTGGTCGCGACCACATCGTCGAGGGAGGCGTTAGCCACCGCGACCGTCTTGGTCACCCGCCAGCCGGGCGTGGCCGCCGCCTGTGTGGCCGGGACACCGGCCAGCGCCACGGCTGCGGTCACGGCAGGGATTCCCAGCGCCGCCACCGTCCCCCTGACGCCGGCGGCAAAGCACGCCGGCGTCAGGAACACGCAGGCGTCAGAACACGTCGGCGAGCTCGGAGGTCCACATGACGATCCGGGTCCGGTCGCCGCGGAACAGGTCACGGGCGAACTCGACCGGCTGGCCGGTCCGGGCGTAGGCGACCCGCTCGACCAGCATCAGCGGTGCACCCTCGCTCACCTCCAGCGCCTCCGCCTCCCTGACCCCGGCGATGACCGGTTCCAGGCTCTCCCGGGCCCGGTACGGCCGCTGGCCGTACCGGGTCTCCAGCAGTTCGTACAGCGAGCCGTCGAGCCGGCACTGGAGCAGCCCGGGGAACATGGCGGCCGGGAACAGCGAGTGCTCCAGCACGATCGGGCGGCCATCGCCCAGCCGGACCCGCCGCACCTCGTGCACCGGGTCGCCCTCCTGCAGGGCGAGCGCGGCGGCCGCCACCGGGCCGGCCGGCCGCTGCCGGGCCGAGAGCACCCGTGCGCCAGCCAGCATCCCGTGCCGGCGCAGCTGCTCGGAGAACCCGGCCAGGGTG
This sequence comes from Streptosporangiaceae bacterium, assembly GCA_035532275.1. Lineage (GTDB taxonomy): Bacteria > Actinomycetota > Actinomycetes > Streptosporangiales > Streptosporangiaceae > UBA9676. Next base: position 24,934 of record DATKRG010000124.1, read on the forward strand.
GTCCGGTCCTGTTCCAGCTTGCGCTCGGCGACGAACGTCCCGCCCCGGCGGCCCACCGCCCGGGTCACCAGCCCGCGCCGGGCGAGCTTGGCCAGCGCGTGCCGCAGGGTCATCCGGCTCACCCCGAACCAGGCGGCCAGGTCCTGCTCGGTCGGCATGCGGTCACCGGGGCTGAGCCGGCCGGCCGCGATCGCCTCGGCCAGCCAGTCCTCGATCTGGCCGTGCGCGGTGGTACCGGGCCCGCGCACGATCTCCGGTGGCGCCGGGCCGAGCAGTTCCGAAGCCACCGGAGACGGGCGCTCCCTGGTCACCCTTCCTGCGCGGCCGCGCTGTCGGTCACCAGCGGCTCGTCGTCGCCAGCCGGGGTGATCACCGCGGCGAACTGCTTGGTCCGCCCGACGGCCAGGTAGTAGATCAGCCCGACCAGCACGACCACCGCGAGCACGGTCCACAGGATCGGGACACCGTTCAGGAAGCCGAGATGCAGCACGCCGCTCTGGGTCGGCGTCGGGTTGCTGGCTGCCCGCGGCCAGGCGAAGTTGATCAGCATCGCGCCGCCGTAGAGCAGCCCGAGGATGTTGACCAGCAGGCCCCAGCGGCCGAGCTTGAACGGCGCGGTGGTCTTCGGCCAGCCGCTCAGCCTGGCCCGCAGGATCGCCAGGTTGCCGAGGAAGTAGGCGAAGTAGATCATCGCGGTCGCGGCGATCGCGATGATGCCCGCGCCCGAGTACTGGCCGTCGATGAGCGGGAGTGCCGCCACCACGGCGACAGTGATGCAGGACCAGACCGGTGTGTGCAGGGTCGGCGAGACCTTCGACAGGTACTTGGACAGCGGCAGCTGGTTGTCCCGGGACATCCCGAAGGTCAGCCGGATCGTCGCTGCCATGATCGACAGACAGCAGACGAAGATCGCCGCCGAGACCACGAGCAGGTAGATCGTGGCGAAGGCGGGCGAGAAGTTCGCCTCGATGATCTGCGCCGGCCCGAACCCGAAGCCGCCGTTGCCGGTGATGGCGGCGTGCATGTTCGGGATCGCCATCAAGGTGCCGAGCAGGAAGATGCCGCCGATGATGAACGCGCCCACGATCGAGTAGAGCACCGCCTTGGGTGCGTTCCGGCGCGGGTCGCGGGTCTCCTCGGACAGCGTCGACGCGGTGTCGAACCCGTAGATCACGAACAGGGACATGAACATCGCGATCAGGAAGGTGCTGGGCCCGACGTGCAGCCCGCCGCTGTTCGTGACGACCTTGAAGCCCTGGTGGTTGTGGAACGCAATCATGATCAGCGCGAACACGACCATGCCGAGGATCTCGAAGAGCACCCCGGTGTTGTTGATGATGGCGACCAGCCGGACGCCGTAGATGTTCAGCACGGTGATCACCACGAGGGTGATCAGCGCGACGATGAGCTCCGCGTGCAGCAGGTTGGACGACGTTCCCGTCCCCAGGCTGTGCCAGCCCAGGCCGTTCAGCGCCGGGATCAGCGCCAGCGGGATCGTGGCCACCACCGCGGTCACGGTCAGGATCCCGGCGAACAGGTAGATCCAGCCGGAGAACCAGGCGTAACCGCGGCGGGACAGGTACTTGGTCCACTGGAAGACCGAGCCGGCGATCGGGTAGTGGCTGGACACCTCGGCGAAGTTCAGCGCGATGATGAACTGGCCGAGCGCCACGACCGGCCAGGTCCAGATGAAGACGCCGCCGATGGTGACCAGGCCGAGCGCGAACAGGGTGAAGATGCCGGTCGAGGGTGAGATGTAGCTGAACGCGACCGCGAACGAGCTGAACACCCCGAGCGAGCGTTTCAGCTCCTGCTTGTACCCGAACCGGGCCAGGTCAGCGATGTCGCGAAGATGCTGGTGGTGGTGATGCTCGGTGTCGGGCTGTGGGTCAGCACTCATGGGCCGGGTCCTCCCCAGTGCGGCTGTGCCGCCCGTCAGGGCCGCACGTCACGTCGCCGCCGATGACGGCGCAGATTGAGGCGTAGCGTAAGGTCCCCGCAGCTAACTGTCTAGACCCTTTGTGGCACTTGCTGCGGCTGCGGTGTGCCGGTCACTTTGCGCATGCTTTTGTCTAGACCTTTTGCTGCCCGGCATTTACGCTGCGTCTGTCCGCCCGGCCCGGCCCGGGCCGTCAGCGCGCGGGAGGAGGGCGAAGCTGTGGGCAGCGAAATCCTGGACCCGCCCGTGCCTGACCGGGCCGTGCCTGACCGGGCCGTGCCTGACGGGGCTGCGGCTGATCTGGCCGCCCGGCTCGACCGCGTGCCGGCCCTGGCCCGGACCCCCCGCACCATCGAGGAGCTGCCCGGCGGCCTGACCAACCGCAACTACAAGGTGAGCACGCCCGAGGGCAGCTACGTCGCCCGGGTCTGGTCGCGCGGGGACTACCTGGCGATCAACCGCGACCATGAGCACCTCAACTCCGCCGCCGCCGCGCAGGCCGGGGTCGGCGCCCCGGTGATCGCCTACCACCCGCAGGACAGCCTGCTCGTGCTCGGCTACATCGACGGGCGCACCTTCGGCAACGACGACGTCCAAGACCCGGCCAACATCCCCCGGATCGCTCGCGCCTGCCGCCAGCTGCACGCGGGCCCGCGGTTCGCCGGCGACTTCGACATGTTCGCCATCCAGGCCCGCTACAGCGCCGTGACCGCCGAGCAGGGCTTCACCGTCCCGGCCGGGTACGACGCCCTGGCGCCGCGGGCGCAGGCGGCCCGGCGGGCACTGGCCGTCCGCGCCGAGCCGACCGTCCCGTGCAACAACGACCTGCTGGCGGCCAACTTCATCGACGACGGCACGGCGATCTGGCTCATCGACTACGAATACTCGGGCAACAACGACGCCTGTTTCGAGCTGGGCAACATCGGGGGCGAGTGCGGGCTGTCCGACGACGCGCTGGCCGGGCTGGTGACCGCCTACTATGGGCGGCCGCTGCGGAACAAGATCGCCCGCGCGATGCTGCTCGGGATCATCGGCAAGTACGGCTGGACGCTGTGGGGCGCCATCCAGGCCGCCACCAGCCCGATCGGTTTCGACTTCTGGTCCTGGGCCATGGAGCGCCACGAGGGTGCCGCGGCGGCGATGACCAGCCCCGCGTTCGCGCGGCTGCTGGACGACGTGGCGCGCGAGGACTGAGGAGCCCGATGCCAGCCCCCGCCCCGTCTTCTCCAGCACTGCCGTCTCCAGCACTGCCGTCCCGTGCCCGTGTCGTCATCATCGGCGGGGGCGTGATCGGCACCAGCACCGCCTACCACCTGACCACGATGGGCTGCACCGACGTGCTGCTGCTGGAACAGGGCCAGCTGTCCTGCGGCACCACCTGGCACGCGGCCGGCCTGGTCGGCCAGCTGCGCGCGTCCGAGAGCGGCACCCGGCTGGTGCAGTACTCGACCGAGCTGTACGGCCGGCTGGAGGCCGAGACCGGCCAGTCCACCGGGTTCCGCCGCTGCGGCGGGGTCATCGTGGCCCGCACCCCGCAGCGGATGACCCAGCTGCGGCGCACCGCCGCCGTGGCACAGGCCTTCGGCCTGGGCTGCGAGATCATCAGCCCGGCCCGCGCCCGCGAGCTCTGCCCGGTGATGGAGACCGCCGACCTCGAAGGCGCGATCTGGCTGCCCGACGACGGCAAGGCCAACCCGACCGACCTGACCTACGCGCTGGCCAGGGGAGCGCGCGCGGGCGGGGCCATCATCCGCGAGCGGACCCGGGTGACCGGGATCGCGACCGCCGGCGGCGCGGTGACCGGTGTGGTCACCGACCATGGCGACGTCGAAGCCGAGATCGTGGTCAACTGCGCCGGCCAGTGGGCCAAACAGGTGGGCGCCTGGTGCGGCGTGACCGTGCCGCTGCACTCGTGTGAGCACTTCTACGTCGTGACCGAGCAGATCGACGGGGTCCACCGGGACATGCCGGTGCTGCGCGACCCGGACGGCTACACCTACTTCAAGGAGGAAGTGGGCGGCCTGGTCGTCGGCGGGTTCGAGCCGGAGGCCAAGCCCTGGGTCGCACCCGACGCGCTGCCCTACCCGTTCGAGTTCCAGCTGCTGGCCGAGGACTGGGACCACTTCTCGGTGCTGATGGAGAACGCGCTGCTGCGGATCCCGGCGCTGCACCACACCGGCATCAAGAAGTTCTACAACGGCCCGGAGAGCTTCACCCCCGACAACCAGTTCATCCTCGGCGAGGCAGCGCAGTGCCGGAACTTCTTCGTCGGGGCCGGCTTCAACTCGGTCGGCATCGCCTCGGCGGGCGGGGCAGGCCGGGCGCTGGCCGCATGGATCCTCACCGGCGACCCCGGCCTGGACATGACCGCCACCGACATCCGGCGGTTCGCCGCCTTCAACGGCAACAACCGCTGGCTGCGCGACCGGGTGGGGGAGATCCTCGGCCTGCACTACGCGGTCCCGTGGCCGAACCGGGAGCTGTCCACCGCGCGGCCGTTCCGCCGCTCGCCCGTCCACCATCTGCTGGCGCAGGCGAACGCCTGTTTCGGCAGCCGGATGGGCTGGGAGCGGCCCAACTTCTTCGCCCCGCCCGGGCAGGACCCGGTGATCGAGTACGCCTGGGGCGCGCAGAACTGGCTGCCGTGGGTGGCCGCCGAGCAGCGCGCGACCCGCACCGGGGTGGCGGTCTTCGACCAGACCTCGTTCTCCAAGTACCTGGTGACCGGCCCGGACAGCGAGCAGGTGCTGCAGTGGCTGTGCACCGCCGACGTGGCCGTCCCGCCCGGGCGGACGGTGTACACGGGGCTGCTCAACGAGCGCGGCACCTACGAGTCCGACCTGACCGTGACCAGGCTGTCGGCAGACGAGTTCCTGCTGATCAGCAGCGCCGCCACCACGGAGCGCGACAAAGACCACATCACCAAACGAATTCCCCGGGGGACCCACGCGGCGCTCGTCGATGTGACGTCGGCGTACGCCGTTTTCGGCGTGATGGGGCCGAGGTCGCGGGACCTGCTGGCCTCGCTGTCCGGCGCGGACCTGTCCGACGCGGCTTTCCCGTTCGGCACCAGCCGCGAGATCGATCTCGGCTACTACACGGTCCGCGCGACGCGGATCACCTACGTCGGCGAGCTTGGCTGGGAACTGTACGTCCCGGCCGAGTTCGCGGTCGGCGTCTACCAGGACCTGATCGCCGCCGGTCCCGGCTTCGGGCTGGTCAACGCCGGCTACTACGCCATCGAGTCGATGCGGCTGGAGAAGGGCTACCGGGCGTTCGGCCGGGAGCTGACCCCGGACTACAACCCGGTCGAGGCGGGGCTGCTGTTCGCCTGCAAGCTCGGCACCGACGTGAGCTTCCTCGGCCGGGAGGCAGTGGAGAAGGCGAAGGCGGAAGGCCCGCGCCGCAAGCTCGTTTCGCTGGTCGTGAATGAACCGGGCACCATGATCTGGGGCGGCGAGCTGGTGCTGCGGGACGGGGTCGCGGCCGGCCAGGTGATGTCGGGCGCCTGGGGGGAGACCCTGGGCGCGCCGGTCGGCCTGGCCTACATCCGCCACCCGGACGGGGCCGTGGTGACAGCCGACTACCTGCGGGCCGGCACCTACCAGGTGAACGTGGGCGGCGACATCCACCCCGCCACGGTCCACCTCCGCCCCCCCTACGACCCCGCGGGAACCCGGGTCCGCGGCCCACAATGACGCCAGTCCCCGACATAGCACGGGTTCGGGCGACGTCTGGGCCAGTTTTGTCCTGGTTTGCGGGTACCAAATCCGTGCCAGGTCTTCCGGAGGGAGCGGGTCAATGACGATCAGCGCCTTTGATCTCTTCAAGGTCGGCATCGGGCCGTCCAGTTCGCACACGGTCGGGCCGATGCGGGCGGCGGGCATGTTCGCCGCTTCGCTGGCGGCCGGCGGCGTGGCGGACCGGGTGGCCGGGGTGCGGGCGGAACTGTTCGGGTCGCTGGGTGCCACCGGGCACGGGCACGGGAGCGTGAAGGCGATCGTGCTCGGCCTGGCCGGTGAGCTGCCCGAGACGGTGGATCCGGCGGCGGCCGAGACGCTGGTCGCGGCGGTCAGGCAGACCGGCCGGCTGCGGCTGGCGAGCACCGGGCGCCAGATCGGCTTCGACCCCGATGAGGACATCGTCCTGCACCGCCGCAAGCGGCTGCCGTTCCACTCCAACGCGATGCGTTTCGCCGCCACCGACGAGTCAGGGCACGAGCTCAGCGTCCGCACCTACTACTCGGTCGGCGGCGGGTTCGTGCTCGGTGAGGACGAGACCGGGGCGGCCCGGATCGTGCCGGACAGCACACCGGCGCCGTACCCGTTCACCACCGGCGCCGACCTGCTCGCCCTCACCCAGCGCACGGGGCTGCCGATCAGCGGCGTGATGCTGGCCAACGAGGCTGTCCGGCAGCCCGAGGCGCAGGTCCGGGCGGGCCTGCTGGCGATCTGGGAGGTCATGCGGGAGTGCGTGCGGCGGGGCTGCGAGGCCGAAGGGGTGCTCCCCGGCGGGCTCAAGGTGCGGCGCCGTGCCCGGCTGCTGCGCCAGACCCTGGAGGAGACCGGGGACACCAGCGACCCGCTGTTCGCGATGGAGTGGGTGACCCTCTACGCGCTGGCTGTCAACGAGGAGAACGCGGCCGGCGGCCGGGTGGTCACCGCGCCGACCAACGGCGCGGCCGGGATCATCCCGGCGGTGCTGCACTATTACTCCCGGTTCGTGCCCGGGGCCAGCGAGGACGGGGTGGTGCGGTTCCTGCTCACCGCAGCCGCCGTCGGGGTGCTGTTCAAGGAGAACGCATCCATCTCCGGTGCCGAGGTGGGCTGCCAGGGAGAGGTGGGCTCGGCCTGCTCGATGGCCGCCGCCGGGCTGGCCGAGGTGCTGGGGGGCTCGCCGGAACAGGTCGAGAACGCCGCCGAGATCGGGGTCGAGCACAACCTGGGCCTCACCTGCGACCCGGTCGGCGGCCTGGTCCAGATCCCGTGCATCGAGCGGAACGCGATCGCCTCGATCAAGGCCATCACCGCCGCCCGGATGGCGATCCGCGGCGACGGTGTGCAC
>DATKRG010000125.1:0-10335 GCA_035532275.1 Streptosporangiaceae bacterium
CTTGCCGGCCTGGGCCTCGCCACCAGGGGCGGCGTGGGCTACCTCACGAGAAGCCTCGGTCTCACCCTCGACCAGCTGGTCTCGGTCGAGCTGGTGGTCCCGTCCGGCGAGGTGGTGCGGCTGTCGGGCGACAGTGCCGGAGCCGATGCGGAGCTGTGGTGGGCGGTCCGCGGCTGCGCGCCGAGCTTTGGCGTGGTGACGAGCGCCACCTTGCGAACCCATGCGACTGGACCGATGTTCGTGGACCGGACGGTGGTCGCTCCCGACGCACTCGCCGCCTATTTCGACATTGCGCCCGGTCTTCCCAGGCATACGTCGATGTCCGCGGTTCTTGGGACCGTGCCTGACGCACCCGAGAAGCATGGATTGCTGGTCTACACCGTGTGTGCGAGCAGTTCCCCCTCTGCCATCGACGCCGCCCGCCGGGCAGCCACCGCAGTCGCCGGCAGCTCCGCGTTGTCGCCCATGTTCCGGAGAGAGGAGGCTGGATCGTTCCTCGGCGGGTTCCCCGACATGGCCCTTCCGTTTTCGGCCGGAAGGGAGCCCGAGCCTGTTACGGCCCCGGCACCTGGCGAGCGCGCTGGGTTCTTCTTCGGCAAGAGCGTGTTCCTTGACGCCACGCCGGGTGCGGACCTCGCGGCTGGTCTCTATGAGCAGCTGCGGAGGGCGCCCACTCCCGCGTGCCGCATCGATCTTCAGCACACCGGGGGCGCGCTGGCCGACGTCGGCGATACCGCAACGGCGTTCTGGGGGCGCAGCGCCGAATGGAACGCTCCGGTTAACGCGATCTCGGCCGATGAGGGCCAGCGGGACGAGTGCGTCGCATGGGCCCGGGATGTCGTGGCGGCCTTCCAGCCTCACACCATCGGGGTGTACGGCGTGGAGGTGCGCCCGGGATTCCCGGAGACAGATCGGGAGGTCGAGGCCGCCTACGGAGGCAATCTCCCACGGCTGCGCGACCTCGCGGAGCGCACCGACCCCGCTGGCGTATTCGATCGCTATGCACCGCTCGGATCACCATGAGCAGGGGGTCGGCAAAGTCATTTCTGATGGCGGCGGGGAGATCGTGACACGCCAGTGGTGAGCGGATAGGGGTGCGGGCACGGCCCTGGGGTGATCATGGCGGTTCTCACGCCAGCCTGATCGCTTCCCGAGGGTGTTGGCCAGGGTCACTGACCCGCGTCACCGCCGGGGTGTGCGCCAGGCCCTGAAGTCAAAGGAGAGCGGTGCTGGCGTGGGTGTGGCTGGCGCTGAGCGCGGCCTCGTTTGCGCTGGTCGCCCGGGCCGGGGAAGCCGACCTGCTGCGCAGGTTCGGCAGCGAGTACCAGCAGTACCAGCGGGCCGTCCCGATGTTCCTCCCCCGGCTCCGCCCACACCGGCCCCACGAGCGGACGGGGCCACCGCGCGAATGACACCGCGCGCCCCGCCCGGCGCCAGTGCATAAGAAATACAGATCTCTTCCCGTTCAATAGCCGCGCGCTTGCGTGCCCAAATGACGTGGGCCGTCGATATCGGATCGTAGCGGGTTAGTTACCATTCGTTTTCGCCGGGCTCACTCTTCCATGACGGGTTGTTTCCGGTTTTAATACTAAGATGAGAACAACTGGCCTGTCGGCGTCGGTTGCTCCGGTAAGTCCGGGGCGGAGTACGCCGCAGGAGGGCTCTCCTGGATGGGGAGCCCATACGAAAAAACTCGCTAATGACCGCCGCATTGAGATTGTCTTACTGCTGTGGCGCTGCGCCAGGGCAGCCTGTACCGCGCCCATTCTGATCACGCATGCCCATTTCCGTGCCCGCCGGGTCCTCCAGGCCTGCGACGTGGCGCTCGAACCCATTCTGCGCCAGGCCGTCAACGACGAAACGGTCCTGGCGCGACTGCGTGCGTCGCTCAGGGTGTGGAGCGTGAAAGGCAGCCACATCATTGGCAGTTACGCCCGAATGGCGAACATCGAACATCCGGTGGAACTCACCGTGCTGGGCTGTGCCTTCGGCCGCCTGTACGACGATCTCCTGGACGAGCCGGGCAGGCCCGGCGCGGCCGATCTGGCCACCTCGCTCTTCCGGGGGCAGGGGTTCGTGCCGGAAGACGACTACGAGCGGCTCTTCCAGACGCTCTACCTCGAGATCTACCGGCGCCTGTCGCGGCCACCCGCGGACCCCATTCATGGGGCGCTGGAGCGCCTGCACCAGTATCAGCTGCGGTCACGCCATCAGTATGGCGACGAGCTGCCGACCGCAGAATTGGGTGAGCTGATCCGGGAGAAAGGAGCGCACACACTGCTCGTCATGTTCTGCCTGGCCCGGGCCGGTATGTGCGGAGCGGAGCAGGAGCTCGTGACCGACCTTGGCGCCACGCTGCAACTGCTCGACGATTACCAGGATTGTGTTTCCGACCGGGCGCGAGGCATTTCCACTTTGTCCACGCGGGGCACGGTGACGCTGCTCGACATCGGCCACCAGATTCTCAGCATGGAGCCGGGGTTCTGCCGCTTCTACGGACCGAGGCGGGCCCGCCGCTTTCTCAGCGAGCTGTTCGTCTTCCTGGGCATCGCCCTCGCGGCCCGCTACCGCCGGCCTGTCCCCTCCCCGGTCCGGGCAGGCCGGGGCCAGCCGCCGTTGCGGGTGCTCATCGCCCGTGGCCCCCATGTGGATCGCTCGCGAGCAGCCGATGCGTGACCCTGGGCGCTACAGCGCGCTGCTGGCGGACGCGTTCCTCGAACGGGGCCTGGACGACGCACTCGCCCTGCACGCGGAGCTGCGGCGGCGGGACCGCTCGTTCGGCCTGGCCAGCCGGGCGGTCGAGCTTGCGGTCCCGGTCCGCGACATCGGGGCCGAGCTGCTCCGGGTGGACCGCGATATCGGTGAGCTGGGTCTCGGCGCGGCCTTCCGGGGGGCGCTCGGCCGGTGGGGTATGGTGCCCCGGTACGAGATCCCCGGCGCCACCTGGCGGGTGCTCCGGGACGAGCCCTTCCTGGCGATCGGGAACCACGTCAACGGCCTGGAAGTGGCCATGTTCAGCGCCCTGTTCACCCGGCGCGACGTCTACCATCTCGCGGGCTCCTTCGTCGGCAGCGTGGGACCGCACATCTCGCGGCTGATCCTGCCGCTGCACAGCACCGGTGAGCAGACGCCGCCGCACGGCGCGCGGGACCGGCTCTTCCACAGCATCGGGTCGCTCGTCTGGCCAGTGCGGGCCGGGGGCGGCGCCCTCCGGGAGAACTACGCCACGCTGCAGCGGGCCGCCGACCTGATCGCCTGCGACGGCGCCGGAGTTCAGGTCTTCCCCGCCGGGACCGTGAGCCGGGGCGCGGCCTGGCTGCCTGGCGCTGGTCACCTGGTGAAGCAGATCCTGCGCAGGCAGGAGGAGTCCAGGCCGGTGTCGCTCGTCCTGTTCACCTATGGGGTCAGCGACGTGCACCTGCTGGCCAGCGCTCTTTTCCGGCGGCGACCGCTGCTGCGGGCGGCCGCCCGGATGCGGATCGCGACGTGGCTGGGCGCCCCGTACGTCTATGCCTCGCCGCCGCTGCCGCTGGCGTCGCTCGGCATCACGGCGCGGACCCCGGCCGCCGAGGTCACCGCGTCGCTGTTCCGGAAATGGTCGGAACTCGACGCGGCGGCCAGGCACGCCATCCCCCGGTGGCCGGTGGCATGGCGCTGGTTCCGGGAGGGGGCACGAAGATGACCTGCGACACGCTGGTGACCACCGTGAGCATCCGGCACGACGGCGACTACGAGGTCTGTTTCCCGGTCCACCAGCCCGGCGCCTCCGGGCTGATCGGCTACCTGACCACCCCGGCCGGCGCCCACGTCCTCAAGCTCCTCAAGGTGCCGGACCTGCGGGCCTGGTCGTTCGGCGGTGCCCGGGTGACCGAGCCGGCCTATGTCAGGCTGCTGCGGAAGGCCCCGCTTCGCGGCAACGCCTACGCGCCGACGAGGCAGATGCGCGACCGGCTGATCACGAACAACGACCTGTGCTGCACCTGGCTGCGGCGGGTCGGGCGTGAGCAGGCGCGTGAATCGCTCGCGCAGGCGGTCCCGGCCGCTGACCCCGGACCCCTGCTGGACGAGCTGTTCGGGGAGCACGATGGCATCGACTTCGTGCCGAAGGTCTCGGCCGTCGTGGACGTGGACTTCCCCTCCCCCGGGCCGCGCGATGTCCCGGCCCTGCTGCAGTCGCAGGCCGGCGGCGAGGCGTTCCGGCTGCCGCTGCGGCACCGGGACAGCCAGCAGACGCAGCGGTGGGCGCAGCTGCGCTTCCTGCTGCTGCTCGCGCTGGCCCTGCGGCTGGCCTGGGAGCAGGCGCTGGGCCTGGATCTGGCACCCCGCCTGTCCGGTCCGGCGCTGCGCTTCCCGAACGTCCTTGCCAGCAGCGAGTCCGGGGAGATGGCGTACGTGGATTTCTTCGGCCTCGCCAGCGCCCGCGGGAACGCCATGGACCGGGCGGGCTACTGGCTCGGCTACGGGGGCCGATTCCCGGTGGCGACGCTCGCCCAGCGGCTGGCCCGGCAGCTGGCGGCCCCGAAGCGGTCCGGGGTGACGGGGAGGCGCGCGTGATCCCCATCTCCGTCATCGTCCCGGCCTACAACGAGGAACGCTTCCTGCCCCGGTCGCTCAGCTCGCTGCTGCATTCCGGCATCGGGCTGGCCGATGCCTTCCCGGGCAGCGAATACGAGCTGATCGTCGTCGACAACGGCAGCGCGGACGCGACCGCCGCGGTCGCCAGGGACTACGGCGCCACGGTGGTCACCGAGCGGCGGCGCAATGTGGCGTGCGCACGGAACCGGGGGGCGGCAGCCGCCCGGGGAGAGCTCCTGGCCTTCGTGGACGCCGACTACCGGGTACCGCTGAGCTTCCTGGCGGAGGCGGTCCGGCAGTTCCGGGCGGACCCCGCCCTGACCGCGGCCGGTGTCCGGGTGGTGCTGGAACCCTCGGAGATCGATCCCCTCACGCGCAGCAACGTGCGGGTCGCCTTGTTCACGCTCCGCCGGCTCGCCAACATGTCGTTCGGCGTCTTCGTCTTGCGCCGCGACTACTTCTCCCGTCTGCACGGGTTCGACGAGGGCACCTACGCGTACGAGGACATCGAGCTGCTCGACCGGATCAAGCGGGACCAGCGGGCGGGTTCCGCCTGCTACCGGGTGCTCGGCAACGTCACCGCCTATGCCTCGGCCCGGGGCTTCTACCGGCGCGGGATGATTCCCACCTACCTGCGGATGGCCATGTCGCCGAGGGCCAGGCGCAACCCGTCGAAGTGCGGTTACTGGTATGAACGGTGACCGCCCGCGTCCCCGGCCCGGATGGGTCGTGGTGGTGCGGTGCCTGTGCCGCATCCCGGCCCTGACCCGGCGGACGAACCGGCAGTGCCGGGCCCTGAGCCTCGCCTTCCAGGCCACCATCGAGCCGGTCCTGGACACCGCGATCTCCGACGCCGGGCTCCGGCGCGAGCTGGCGGATCAGCTTCTTCCCTGGGGGATCCGGGGCGGCACCCTGGTCGAGAGCTACGCCGAACTCTCCGGCCAGGAGCCCAATCCGCGGCTGGCGGTCCTCGCCGGGGTGTTCGCGCGGATCTACGACGACCTGCTCGACGAGGCTAGCGACGGCACCGTCATCGGCCGGCTCGACGCGCTGTTCGCGGGCGCCCCGATGGCACCCGCCACCGACCTGGAGGTGATCCTTGAGGCCCTGTACCACCAGCTCACCGGGCTGGCGGACCGGCCCCGGCATGAGACCACCTACCGTGCGCTGACGGCGCTGCACCAGCTGCAGATCGCCTCCTTGCGCCAGGCGGACGGCACGATGTCCGCGGCCGAGGTCTGGGAGATCACCCTCGCCAAGGGCGGCCTGGGAATGCTGGTCCTCGGCAGCCTGACCCATCCCGGCGTGTCCGCTGACGAGCAGCTCGCCCTGCACCGGATCGGGCGGCTGCTGCAGCTGATCGACGACTACGAAGACGAGACGACGGACCGCCAGCACGGCCTGCACACGGCCGCGACCACCACCACGCTGACCTCACGCCAGCTCAGGGCCGACCTTGGCGCTCTGGAGACGCAACTGCGCAGCCTGTATGGCGACCGGCGTGCCCTGCGGTTCCTGGACAGCCTGTACTTCTGGCTCTACGCGGTCCTGTTCACCCGGGTCATTGCCCGGGACCGGCCACCCGGGCGCAGGTCGGGCGCGGTCCCGCAGCGCCTCCCGCTCCGGGTGCTGCTCCGGCGCCGGACGGTGCTGCGGTGACCGGCACGATCCTGGCCCGGCTGCTGTCCTGGCGGGAGGCGAACAACGAGTGCCGCCGCGCCGCCGCCGAGTGGACGGCGCTGCGTGACGGCCCGCTGCGCCAGGTGGGCCGGGACCTGCCCGCCAAGGAGATGCGGCACTTGCAGCACACGGTGTACCGGATCAACTCCCTGGTGTTCCTGTACGCCCATCTGCGCCGGGCCGGGCACAGCACCGAGCTTGGCGTCCTGCTCGGCGCGATCACCCACCTGCTGGACTACGCGTACGACCACCGGCGGCTCAGCGCGGCGGACCTGCGTGCCATGGAGGAGGTGGTCATCGCCCACCGCCGCCCGGATCCGCACGACGATCTGCAGGCCGCCCTGTCGGTGCTGGCGGAGCGGGCGTGGGGCCTCGTGGCCGACCCGGCGTCGGTCCGCACCCGGCTGGCCGACATGCTCGTGACCCAGCGCCGGTCGCTCGCGCAGTCCGCTGGCCAGCCCATGCCCGCCGGCCAGCTTCAGCAGGTCACCTGGGACAAGGGCCATCACTCGCTCTGCCTGTATTTCGCCGCGGTCAACCCGGATTTCAGCGTCGGCGAGGCCCGCGCACTTCGCTCGTTCGGCGCCTATATGCAGTACATGGACGACCTCGAAGACCTCTACGAGGACCGCGCCGAAGGCCGCCAGTCGCCAGTCGCCAGGACGCTGGCGGGCCTGCCCAAGGCCACCCGGCTGTTCCGGGCCGCACGGCAGGACCTGGCCTCCTACTACGGAGGTGACCGCGGACGGTACAACTACGGCGTCTTCATCGCCTGGCTGGCGCTCTTCCACGTGGGCATCCTCACGGCCGCGGTGATCCGGGAGGTGACCCTGCTGCTGCCGCTGCGGGCGCAGCGCGGCCTCGACCGGTGCCAGCAGTGGCTGGCCGGCCGGGTCCCGTTCTTCCAGGTGGCGCCGCTGAGCGTGGTCCGCGGCAGGCCGCGGTGATGAGCGCCGCCGGGGACTACCTCACCCTCTCCCGCCTGCCGGTGGCGATCGTGACGTCGGTCTGCTTCGTCCTGGGCGGGCTGGCGGCCCCCCATCACCCGCTCGCGGCGCTGGTCGTGCTGGGCCTGGCGGGCATCCTCCAGCAGGCGTTCGCCTGCCACATCAACGACATCGCCGACTACGAAGCCGACCGGCGCAATCCCGGCCGCCGGCCCAGCCCGCTGGTCACCGGCGCGGTCACCCTCCCCCGCATCACCTTCTGGGCGGTCACCGAATCGGTGATCCTCACCTGTGCGGCCGTGGCCGCGGTCCGGCCCTGGCCCGCCCTGGCCGGCTTCGTGATCGTGATCATGATGACGGCCTGGGTCAACTCCTTCCAGAAGACGTCCAGGTTCGTATCGCCACTGGTGACCGACGTCATCTTCGGACTGGCCATCGCGCTCCCGCTGCCGCTGTCCGCCTGGGCACTCAGCGGCCACCTGGCCCCCGTCCCGCTGTGGCTCGGGGCCGCCTGGATGTTCCAGATGGTCATGATGAACACCACCACCGGGAATCTGAAGGACCTCGAGCACGACCGGGCATCGGGGGCCCGGACGACCGCGCTGGTGCTGGGTGTCCGGCAGGTAGCGGGCCGGTTCGTGCTCACCCGCCGCTACCTGGCCTTCGTCCTGGCCGCCCAGGGCGCCTCGGTGGCGTGCCTGGCGGCGGCGTGCGCGATCGCGGCCCGCTCAGCTGTCCAGCAGGCGCTGGCGGCGGCCGCCCTGCTCATCGCGCTCGCCTCGACGGCGGGCCTGGCCAGGCAGCTCAGGCCAGCCAGTCAGCGGCCCCGTGGGCCGGCCGCCCGGTCGCGGCTCACCGGCCTGCCGGCCACCTGGGGACATGACGCCGGGCCGGTGCTCGGCAACCTGGTGGCCTTCCTGCTGGCCGCCGCCGCCAGCATCTCCGCCAGCGGCGTGGGCTGGTTCGCCCTGGTGATCGGCGGGTGGACCGCGCTCGTCTTCGCCATCCGCGCGCTCAGGGCGGTGACACCGGGCCGGCTGGCCTAGCACTGGGCTTTCCGCGCTGGCTCCGGGCGTTGGCGTGCGAACCTGGGCGGGCGTGACAACCGGATACCGCGCTGGCCGCCTCCAGTAGGTGTGACTGGTCCGCGAGTTCGTGCACGAGCGGCGGTCCGGCTGGGCGAAGCGGGTGAGCCTGAGCGGCGGGGTGAGCGACTCCCCGGCCGCAGCCGTGGACCACGACGCCGCGCTCGACCTGCGGGCGGCGGTCGCCGCGTTGCCGGCCCGCCAGCGCGCCACCCTGGTGCTGCGTTTCTACTGCGACCTGGACGTCGATCAGTCCGCGCAGGTCCTGGGCTGCTCACCGGGGACAGTGAAAAGCCAGACTTCCCGAGCGCTGAACGCGCTTCGCCAGGCACTTGAGCCCGTGCCCGCCGGCGAGCCTGGCGGCCGGCCAGGAGCGGAGCGGCACCGCCGCAGCTACGGAGGAGCCGGAACATGATTGAGTCACAGCTCCGTGCGCTGTACGAGCAGACCGCCGGCAGTGAGCCACCGCCGTCGCTGGTGGATCCCGTGCTGGCCCGCCAGCGCGGCCGCACCCGCTACCGCTGGCGCCGGGCCGGCATCGCCAGCGCACCGGTCCTCGCGGCTGCCGCGGTCGCCGCCGTGATCCTCGCCACCGGGGCCGCTCCCCCCATCCCGGGCCTGGGCGGGGCGGCCCCTTCAGCCAGCAGAACCCCGGTGGCTGGCCGATCCCAGCCACCGGGGTACCCGGCCCGCGCGCCCCGGCGGTTCAACCCGCTCATCCCGTACGCCTCGTTCGGCTGGCTGCCAGCCGGGCTGTCGCTGCTGTCGGGCGGCACCGGCCGGGCACAGATGTACCTGACCGCCGGGCCGGAGCCTGGCCACTCCACGCTGGCGCTCACCGTCTACTCCGCGGACCGCTGCCAGCTCACACATGCGCAGCTGTCCTGTGCAGCCAGCGCCTCCGGGGGGCAGACAGCACAGATCACCGGCAACGCTCCCGCCATCCACGGGCACCGCGCGTACTGGGCTGACGGGTACCTGGCCTGGCAGTACGCCCGGCACGGCTGGGCCTGGCTGAGTCTGCCGGCCCGGGCGGGCTCCCAGCAGCGGCGCATCGCGGCCGAGGTCGCTGACCACGTCCGGTACGGCCTGGCCACCGTGCCCTTGCTCACGTTCCCGGCGCAGCTGACCGGTGTGCCACGCAGCTGGCAGGTCAGCAGGGTGCGTTTCGTGCAGCACGCGGGGGTGCTCCGCGCCAGCCAGTACGCGCTGACCGCGGGTCCAGCCGTCCTGAGCGCGGGCAGCGGCGAGTTCCGCCCGGGCCTGCCCTTCCTCACCACGGACCCAGCCACCGCGCATGGCTCCTGCTACTTCTACCCGCACGGGCAGTCCACCCGCGAGGTCATCAACGGCTTCCGGGTGACCGTCAACCGCTTCCCCGCGCGCCACGGCAGCCCGCCCGAGCAGCAGCTCTGCGCCGCCAGCGCGGACGGGCTGGCGGTGTTCATCGCCGAGATCGGCGGCCATCCCGCCATCGGCGTGGCAGCCGTGTTCGAGCATCTGTTGCTGCTCGGCACGCACTCGGTGGACTGGACGCGGGCACCGATCGGCTGACCGGTGCCCGCGTGTTCGGAAATGCCCGTGGACCGGCTGGAGGGGACGCTACGGAGTGTCGACGACACGCCGTGTCACCTGGGGATCCCAGATATTGGGACAGAAAGTGGGAGCATCAGCGCTGTAGAGGACATTCCAGAAAGGAAGTCACGCCGATGCTCCCGGTTTGGACGCTACCAGAGCCGCCGGCTGCCCCGCTGGCCGTCGCGCGGCGTTGCCTCGCCGTCCGTGACAAGCACCCTTGAACGGCCGGACCGCTGTGGACCTGCCGTCTGTCACCTCCGAGCGGCTCCGCCGCGCGCTGTGGCGCAGCTTCCTGCGCTACGGCATCGCCGAGGAGCTGGACTCCGCCGTCCAGGCGGCCATGAACGTGTTCGGGCCGGTGCTGGAGGCGAAGGACGCGGAGATCGTCCGGCTGCGCACGGCACTGGGCCGGGTGAAGCCGGCCGCCCGCCGGTCACGGGCCAGGTCCGCCCGGGCGAGCTGACCCGGCC
>DATKRG010000126.1:0-9339 GCA_035532275.1 Streptosporangiaceae bacterium
AAGCCCAAGCTGGCGACGGTGGCCAAGGTGCTGCTGTTCCCGGCCGACACGGTCGCGCTCGGGCCGCTGGTCAACAACATCGCCACCGACTCCTGGTGGGGCCCGTACATGCCGAACAAGTCCTCGCTGGACGGCCAGAGCGCAAAAGCGCTTGCGGATGCTTTCCAGGCCCAGACCGGCAACCAGTGGGTGCAGTCCATCGGATCGACCTACAGCCTGTTCGAGGTCGCCAAGGAGGCCTTCACCGTCGCCAGCGACCCGCACGACAAGGCTGCCGTCGCCCACGCACTGCACAACGTGAACTACACCGGCATGTGCGGTGCGATCAACTTCGCGGGCGGCCCTGCGCCGGGTGTCGGCATCATCAACCCGGTTGGCGTGCAGTGGAAGGCCAGCACCGGCAAGTACCCCTTCGAGATGAAGGTTGTCGACAACTCGCTGAACAAGGCGGTGCCGATCGAGGCCCCGCTCCAGCCGACCAATCCCTGATGCCACTGTGGGCACATTGCCGACGAATGCATGATGCCAAGTGACCGTGCTGCTTGAGCTGGACCGCGTAACCAAGAAGTTCGGCAGCGTGGTCGTGGCAGATGGCCTGTCCCTGGCCATGGGCAGCGGCGACATCGTGGGCATCGTTGGGCCGAACGGTGCTGGCAAGACCAGCCTGTTCGGCCTGATCGGCGGCGACCTCTCGCCCGATTCGGGCGTGGTCCGCTTCGATGGCCACAATGTCACCCGTCTGGACGCGTCCGCCCGGTGCCGGCTCGGCATCGGGCGGACGTACCAGGTACCGCGGCCCTTCGTGGACATGACCGTGTTCGAGAACGTGCTTGTCGCGGTTCAGCAAGGTGGCGGGCTGCGCCGCCACGCCAGCTACGCGCTCGCCGCCGATGTGCTGGAACGGACCGGCCTGGCCGGGGAGGCCAACCTCCCGGCCGAGCGCCTCGGCCTGCTTCAGCGCAAGCGGCTGGAGGTGGCGCGGGCCCTCGCCACCCGGCCGCGGCTGCTCCTGCTCGACGAGGTGGCCGGCGGGCTCACCGACCCCGAGGTCGAGCAGCTGGTCCAGATCGTGACCGGCATCCGCGCCGAGGGCATCGCCGTGCTCTGGATCGAGCACGTGATGCGGGCGCTCACCGCTGCCGTGGAGCGCATGATCTGCCTGGCCAGCGGCTCGTTCGTGGGCGACGGCCAGCCCGCCGAGGTGCTCGCCAACCCGGCCGTCCGGGAGGTGTTCCTCGGCACCGAGGTGACCACGTCGCTGACCGGCACGGCAGCGCGTGAGACTGGGGAGGGCACATGACCGGCCCGGCCGGGACGGGCGGGCCGCTGCTGGAGGTGCGTGGGCTGACCGCCCACCACGGCCAGCTGTGCGCCCTGGACAACGTCAGCCTGCGGGTGATGCCTGGTGACGTCTACGCCATCATCGGCGCGAACGGGGCGGGCAAGTCCACCCTGATGCGCACGATCGCCGGGCTGCACCGGCCCACTGAGGGATCGGTGCTGCTGGACGGGACCGACGTGACCGGGCTGCGGGCCGAGCGGCGGCTCGCCGCCGGGATCGCGCTGGTCCCCGAAGGGCGCAGGCTGTTCCCCTCCCTCACCGTCGAGGAGAACCTGCTGGTGGGTGCCTCCTTCGCGCGCAAGGGCCCGTGGACCATGGACCGCGTGTACGAGCTGTTCACCTGGATGCGTGACCGGCGCGGCCAGAAGGCAGCGCAGCTGTCCGGCGGGGAGCAGCAGGCCGTCGCGCTCGGCCGGGCGCTGGTCGCCAACCCCCGGGTGCTCCTGCTCGACGAGCTGTCGCTGGGGCTGGCCCCGGTGATCGTCCGCCGTATCTACGCCATGCTCCCCGAACTGCTCCAGGTCGGGGTGACGGTGCTGCTGGTCGAGCAGGACGTCAGCCAGGCCCTGCACGTCGCGACCCATATCCACTGCCTGCTCGAAGGCAGGACCACGCTGGAGGGAAGCCCGGAAGGGCTGACTCCGGAGCGGATCGAAGGTGCGTACTTCGGC
Organism: Streptosporangiaceae bacterium; assembly: GCA_035532275.1. Classification (GTDB taxonomy): domain Bacteria; phylum Actinomycetota; class Actinomycetes; order Streptosporangiales; family Streptosporangiaceae; genus UBA9676. The sequence goes on from DATKRG010000126.1 coordinate 2,014, forward strand.
CTGGCGAGCCCGGCCGGCCAGGCCTCCGGACAAGGGAGAGAACCCGCGTGACCTGGGTAAACACAATCATCCAGGGCGTCTTGCTCGGCGGGCTGTACGCGCTGTTCGCGTGCGGGCTGTCGCTGCTGTTCGGTGTCATGAAGGTCATCAACCTCGCGCACGGCGACCTGGCGGTGGTGGCCGCCTACGTCGCGCTCGGGGTCATCACGGTGACCCATGTCCCTGCCCTGTGGTCGGTCGTCCTGGTGGTGCCGATATTCGCGGTCCTCGGCTACGTCGTGCAACGGACGCTGATCCAGTCCAGCCTGAACCGAGGCCCGCTCAACACGCTGCTGGTCACCTTCGGGCTTTCGATAGTGATCGAGAACGCGCTGCTGCAGTTCCTGTCCGCCAACAGCCACTCCATCCCCGGCGGCACCCTGGTCACCGCCTCGTTCAACCTCGGTTCCCAGATCCAGATCGCCTACCTGTCATTGGTGATCTTCGTGGTGGCGGTGGCCGTGCTGCTGGGGCTGCAGTACTTCCTGTCCTCCTCCAAGCACGGCCGGCTGATCCGGGCCGTCGCCGACGACCCTGAGGCCGCCCAGCTGGCCGGCGCCGACTACCGGCACGTCTTCGGCATCGCGGCGGCGATCGCGTTCGCGACCGTCGCGCTGGCGGGGTTCGCGTTCGGCCTGTACTCGCAGTTCGATCCAACGAGCGGCACCGATCTGCTGCTGTTCGCGTTCGAGGCGGTGGTGATCGGCGGGCTCGGCTCGCTGTGGGGAACCCTGGCCGGCGGCGTGATCCTCGGCGTGGTCCAGCAGATCGGCGCGCAGATCAACCCCCAGGACCAGATCCTCGCCGGGCAACTGGTGTTCCTCGTGGTGCTGGTGCTTCTTCCCCAGGGCATCACCGGCCAGCGGAGGACGGCATGAGCACCGTCAGCGAGCCACTCGCCCCGTCGGCGGCCGCCCGGGCGGTGCGGGTCACCCGGTCCCGCCGCCGCACCTGGTGGCTCGGCCTGCTCGCCCTGGCCGGGGTCGCCGTGCTGGGGTTCCTGCCCTACGTGGCGTTCTCCAGCACGACTAACCTGCTGGTGAACGTGTTCATCCTGATCATCATGGCCAGCATGTGGAACCTGCTGGCCGGCTACGCCGGGCTCGTCTCGGTGGGCCAGCAGGCGTTCATCGGGCTGGGGGCCTACTCGATCCTGATCTTCGCCCAGCATGGCGTGAACCCGTTCCTGGGGCTCCCGCTGGCGGTGCTGGTGACCGCCGTGATCGGCGTGCCGGCGTGGTGGCTGGTGTCCCGGCTGCGCACCGCGTACTTCGCTATCGCCACCTGGGTCATCGCATCGGTCTGCTACCTGCTCATCGTCCGCTTCCCGTCGCTGGGCGGCGGCACCGGCACCGAGATCCCCGGTGCCCTGCTCACCATGAACTCCAACCTGCGGCTGGCCTACACCTACTGGGCCGCGCTGATCGTCCTGGTAGCCAGCGTCGGCGGCATCTACATCCTGCTGCGCAGCAGGATCGGGCTGGTGCTCACCGCCGTACGCGACGATGAGATCGCCGCCCGCAGCTCCGGCGGCCGGGTTGGCCGGATCCAGCAGATCGTGTTCGTGGTTGCCGCCGCCGGCTGCGGTGGGGCTGGCGCGCTGCTCGCGATCAGCCAGCTCAACGTGGAGCCGACCGCCGCCTTCAGCGTGCTGTTCTCGGCACAGATGATCTTCGCGACCATCATCGGCGGCATCGGCACGATCGAGGGCCCCATCATCGGCGCGATTATCTTCTACGCCCTGCAGCAGTCGCTGGCCTCGCACGGCGCGTGGTACTTCATCATCCTCGGCCTGGTCGCCATCGCGGTCGCACTCTGGGCCCGGCGCGGCCTGTGGGGACTGCTCGCCGACCGCCTGAACATCCGCGTCTTCCCGGTCGGCTACTGGCTCTGGCCGCCGGGCCAAGGCCGCCGCCACGCCACCCAGGACCGCACCTCCCCCAAACCCGGCTCCCCCTGAGCCGGGCTCTCGCCCGCACCCGGCCCGCCAGCCAGCCAGTCCAAGACCGCAGGCGATGGTCGCGGTGACACCTTGGACGCAGTAGTTGATGTGGGCGGCGCCGCACACGAACCCCAGGTGGGTGAAGTATGCCTCGGCGGCGCAAGGTTGCCTGGCCGGCGGCCTCGACGTATAGGGAGATGTCGTCCACGGTGGCGGTCTTCACCGTGGCGGGCTGGGGGCCGGGGCGTGGCCGGGCCGGCCAGGGGCAGTGGCGAGTTCGGCCTGGCGCATCCGGTCCACCAGTGTGCCGGTGCCGGGGGCGCTGACGATGGTGCCGGGCCGGGCCGCGAACAGCGGGAATGCCCAGAAACGGCGGGAGGAGCATCCCCACAGCACCACCCACTGCGGGCAGGCAGCCTGGATCTGGGCGGCCTGGGCGCGTTGGCCAGGGTCGAACCCCGCGCTTGCGGGGCTGTCTGCGGTCACGGCTGGACCGGGCCGGTGACAACCAGGTGCGGGCGGGCCTTGGCCGCTATCTGGCGGATGGCCTCCCAGCACTGGCCGCACATCGGGTAGGACCGCCCCCAGCATTCGGGCCAGAATGCGTCGCGGGGTGTGCCGGGGACGCCGAGTTGCCCGAAGGTGACGATGACATCAGCGAGCGTGCCGAGGTTGCGGTGCGCCCGGTCGTTGCACAGGCACCGGCCCACGGGGACGGTCAGGGTGATCTGGTCATGGCCCGGCGCCGGGATGGTCACATCCGGTCCCCGGGGATACGGGCCACTCCCGCGTACAGGTCGGCCGGGCAGGAGGAGGAGAAGGCGCTGGTGAGGGCGGGCCGCCACTCAGTGACGGGGACCACGCCCGGTGCCACCAGCGGCAGGCCGCCGAACAGGGCGGTGACCTGGGTGTGGGTGCGGGCGGTCACCCCGGTGCGAACCTGGGTGTTGTACGCCTGCACTCCGGCGGTGACCGGGCCGGGTGCGAAGTCGCCGGTCAGGTGGGAGATCGCGAGGTAGCTGCCGGGCGCTAAGGCGCCTACCAGGGCGGCGACGATGGCGGCTGGGTCGTCGGTGCCGGGGATGAAGTGCAGGATAGCCAGGAGCAGCACAGCCACCGGGTGGGTGAAGTCCAGCGTCCGCGCCGCCCTGGTAAGGATGGCCGGGGTGTCGCGCACGTCGGCGTCGATATAGTCACACGAGCCCTGGCCGGTGCTGGTGAGCAGGGCACGGGCGTGCACGAGCACCAGCGGGTCGTTGTCGCAGTAGACGACCCAGGCATCCGGCGCGATGGCCTGGGCCACCTCGTGGGTGCTGCCAGGCGCCGGCAGACCGGTGCCAATGTCAACGAACTGGCGGATACCGCACTCACCCGCCAGGTAGCGGACCACCCTGGCCAGGAACGCCCGGTTCGCGCGTGCTCCCGCCACCACCTGCGGGCGGGAACGGATCACCTCCTCCCCGGCTTGGCGGTCGGCTAGGTAGTGGTCCTTTCCGCCGAGCCAGTAAGCATAGACCCGGGCCGGGTGCGCCACGGACGGGTCGAACCCCGGGGCGGGGTCTGCGGGCTGAAGGGCCGACATCCACGACCGCGTGCGGGCGGGGGGCGCGGACGGGGGTACGGCCAGGTCCGGCAACGCGGTGGCGGCGGAAGGAGCCTGCGGGCGGGCGGCGGGTGGCACGGCTTCGCCATCACCGGACGTGGGCTGCATTGCGTGACTCCCTTAACATGTGCAGGAACGGATACGGTGAGTTAACCGCCTGTGGGCGTAGCCTGAAAGGTGTTGCCCGGCAGGGTAAACGGGTAACAGGTGGCGGCAAACGGCAAACAGTCCGACGTGATGGGTGCACGCGGCATGAGCGAGTTCGGTGACCAACTTCGGAGGCTTATGGCCGCGCGTGGGGTAGGCGTCCGGGAACTCAGTCGGCGGGTACCGTGCAATCCTGGGCATGTTTCACAGTTGCGCAGCGGCCAGAAGCGGCCGTCCCCGCAGACTGCCAGGCGGCTCGATGAGGTCCTTGACGCTGGTGGGATGCTAACCGCGCTGGCACCGAGATCGGTTTCCCGCCGGTCCGGCGGCTCTGTCACACCCGCCAGGGAGTTCACAGTTGCGCCTGCTGGCTTGGATCACGCTATGCGGGTGCGGCTGACTGCGTTTACTGCTGTGCAGCTCGACGAGTTGATTTGTCACTTGAGTGATCAATGGCACGCTCTGGTGAAGACCGATAATTTGCTGGGTCCGCGCCATGCCCTGGCTGGTGTGCATGCTCAGCTAGGCGTGATCGATGCCCTGTTGCGCTCTGTGCGGCTGCCGGCGCGGCAAGGGGTGCTGCGGCTGGGCGCGAGGTACGCCGAGTCATCCGCGTGGTTGCATGAGGATTCCTGCGACATCGCGGGTGCGCGGTACTGGACTGGGTGCTCGATGGAATGGGCGGTGGAGGCAGGCGACCGGCTGATGGTGTCGTGGGCGCTGTTCCGCCGGAGCCAGCAGGCGGCGGCCGATCACGACGCCGCGCAGGTGGCTGGCCTTGCGGCTGCCGCACGCCGGGAGGCAGGCGGGCTGGGTGGGCCGATGCTGGCGGCGATCCTTCAGCAGGAGGCACACGCCTGCGCCATGGACGGTGCGGAGAGGATGTGCCATATCACCCTGGACCGGGCTCATGGGCTGGCTGCGGCCCCCGATGACCCAGGCGACGCATCGAATGGGCATGGTTCCTTTTGCACGTCGGCATACCTGGAGATGCAGCGGGGTGCCTGCTGGCTGATGCTCGGCCGTCCGGCGAAGGCGGTCGCGGCGCTGGGGACTGCTATCCGGGGGCTGCCTCCCGCGTACCGGCGTGACCGTGGCGTGGCGTTTAGCTATCAGGCTGCTGCGCTGGCGGCTACGGGTGAGCCTGCGGAGTCCGCCACAGTCGCGATGCAAGCGCTGGACATCGCTCGGGACTCAGGCTCCGGGCGGATTCTGCGCATGGTCGCTGAGGTTGCCGGTGCGCTGGCGCCGCATGGTGAACTGGAGGCGGTCGCCGGGCTGAGGGCGGCGCTCGCCGGTACCTCGGCTGCGTGATGGCGACGCCGGCTGAGGTCGCCGCGATGCGGCGCGCAATTGGTGTGTCGGCGGCTGGGCTTGGCACCACCAGCCCGAACCCCCCGGTGGGGTGCGTCGTGCTTGACCTGTCGGGCCAGGTGGTCGGGGAGGGACATCACGAGCGCAAGGGCGAAGCGCACGCCGAGACCCAGGCGCTGGCGGCGGCGGGATCGCTCGCGGAAGGCGCAACGGCGGTCGTGACTCTTGAGCCGTGCAACCATGAGGGGCGCACCCCGCCATGCAGACAGGCGCTGATTGACGCACGGGTCGGGCGCGTGGTCATCGCACTGACCGACCCGACATCACGCGGGGTCGGCGGTGCGGCGGCGCTGCGGGCTGCGGGTGTCAGTGTGGAAACCGGTGTTCTGGCCGATGAGGCGCGTGTGGTCCTCGGCGGCTGGCTCGCTGCCCTGGAGACGCGCCGTCCGGTTGTCACCTGGCCATATGTAATTGGCGATCACGGCATCATGGCCCTGCCCGATGAGATGGAGGAAGCCCGGGTGATGCGGCTGAATGCTGACGCGGTGCTCCGGGGGGATGGCAGCGTCACTGAAGCAGTTCCCGGCAGCCACGGCAGGGGCATTCTCAGACTGGAGGATTTGCCGCCCGGCGCGCACGTGCCGGGCGTCGCTGCGTCCTTGTATGAGGGGGGTGTGCGGCAACTGGTGCTGGCCGGCGGACTGGACATGGCCGAGCCCTTCCTTGCAGCAGGGCTCGTTGACCAGGTGCTGGCCTACGTGCCGGAAGGAAGGGCTTCGCGGAGGCCAGGCATAGCGAGTCCCTGGCCCTTGCTGCCGCCGGGGTTTGCTATCACGAGAGCAAAGAGAGTCGGCGGGTACGTGCAGATCGAGGGACAGCCCGAGACGTCCCGCTAAGCGACACGCGTGGGGTTCCGTCCGCGCTTGGTGTCCTGCCTGTGCGTTTGGTGGTTGTGCCCCCGCGTAGCGGGGGCCTTGGGTGGGCCGGGAAGGGTAAGGAAGGGGGTGTGGGGGAAACCTCCGCGGGACCCTGGCAGGTCGGTGGTCCACTCGCTGACCAGCCGCCGCGCCTGGTCAGCGGCGGCGGGATTTTCGGCTCCTCTGCATGCCCCTTGGCGCATGAAAGTCACCACGATCATGAGTTGTGAGCCCTGCGGGAAGAAGGGCGCGGCTAACCGTGCTTACCCTCAGGACGGCGAGTGAGGGAGGACGGCAGTGGGGCTGTTCGGTTTTCACAAGACCACGATGGTGGCCGAGAACGAGGCGCTGCCGGGGCGCTCGGCCCCGCTCCCGGTGCCAGACAGGCATGAAGTGCTCGGCGGCCTGCTGTGGCCCCCCTACCCGGCCGGGACCGAGGTAGCCGAGTTCGCGCTCGGCTGTTTCTGGGGTGCCGAACGCATGTTCTGGCAGACGCCCGGGGTCGTCACCACGGCCGTCGGCTATGAGGGCGGGTTCACGCCCAATCCGACCTACGAGGAAGTCTGCGGCGGGCGGACCGGCCACTCCGAAGCCGTCCGGGTCGTGTTCGACCCGGCCAGGGTGTCGTACCAGGACCTGCTCAAGGTGTTCTGGGAGTCCCATAACCCGACCCAGGGCATGCGCCAGGGCAACGACGTCGGCACGCAATATCGTTCGGCGATCTTCTACACCTCCCCTGCCCAGGAGGCGGCAGCGGAGGAATCCCGGGCCGCCTACCAGAAGAAGCTGGCCGAGGCGGGCTATGGCGAGATCACGACCCAGATCGTGTCGGCCGGTGAGTTCTACTTCGCCGAGGACTATCACCAGCAGTATCTTTCAAGCAATAAAAACCCGAACGGGTACTGTCCCGATCACGGCACGGGCGTGTCCTGCCCGATCGGTGTGGTCCCCGCCGACGGGTAACGCCCCGACGGCAGCTGCGCGCGGGTGGTGCAGGCAGCAGGCGGTCTGAGTTGCCTGCATCAGTGCACGGGGGTCTTGAAGCTTTTCAGTAGTTGTGAAACTCGCTGCGCCGAGACGTGCAGGATTACCGCGATGTCCCGGCCAGACAAGCCCTCCTGCCTGAGTTGCTGGGCGACCTGGCGTGATCTCGCCGCAGCGGCGCGGAGCGCCTGCTCGGCTTCAGCGATCGCCTCTCGCGCGGCGTCGGCTGCTTCGTCGAGCCCGCTGCCCACCTCTGGATGGATGATCACTGCGTCGTCGGCTGTGTCGTGGTCAGTGAGGGTCTCGATGTAGTCGCGGACCATTTGCTCGGCTCCATCAAGGTTCCGGGACTGCGTGACACCGATGCCCTCGATGTGCAG
>DATKRG010000127.1:0-1446 GCA_035532275.1 Streptosporangiaceae bacterium
GCGGGCCATGCGGATGACCAAGGCGATCCGGGCCGGGACCATCGGCATCAACGGCTACCAGCTGGAGCCGCACGCGGCGTTCGGCGGCTACCGGCAGTCGGGCCTGGGCCGCGAGGGCGGCCGGGCCGCCATCGAGGCCTACACCGAGGTCAAGACCGTCCTGCTGCCCTTCACCGACGACATGATGTGAGACGGCGCAGGGTGGCGGTGTCATGACGGAGGTTCCGGCCGCCAGCAGGGCCGTCACCCTCGCCGTGGAGCCGTCGCAGCGGGTCGGCAAGCGCTGGATCGCCTTCATCGCGCTCGCGAATCTCGGGCTGTACCTGGGGTACTTCGGGCCGATCACGGTGCTGCTGCCCAACCAGGTCCAGGCGATCGCCGGATCCGCCCACAAGGTCGCCGTGCTCGGCTGGGTGACCGGCATAGGCGCGGCTGTCGCGATGGTCTCCAACCCGGTCGCCGGGGCGCTGTCGGACCGCACCACCAGCCGGTTCGGGCGCCGCCATCCGTGGACGGTGTGCGGTGCGCTGGCGGGTGCCGCCGCGCTCGCCCTGCTGGCCGGCCAGCACACCATCGCGGGCGTCATCGTCGCGTGGTGCCTGGCGCAGGCCGGGCTGAACGCGATGCAGGCCAGCGTCACCGCGGGCGTGCCCGACCACGTGCCGGTGTCACAGCGCGGCCTGGTGTCGGGCTGGATCGGCCTGCCGCAGTCGGTCGGCGTGGTGCTGGCCGTGGTGCTGGTGACCCTGGTGGTCACCGGCAACGCCGGCTATGCGCTGACTGGGGCGCTGGTGGTGCTCTGCGCGCTGCCGTTCGCGCTCACCACCCCCGACCCGCCGCTGCTGCGCAGCAGCCGGCCGCCCTTCGCGTGGCGGGCCTTCGCGCGGTCGTTCTGGCTGAGCCCGCGCCGCTACCCCGACTTCGCCTGGGCCTGGCTGACCAGGTTCGCGGTCAACATCGGCAACGCGATGGCCCTGCTGTACCTGCTGTACTTCCTGCGTGACCGGATCCACTACAGCCAGCTGTTCCCCGGCCACAAGGCCGAGGACGGCCTGCTCGTGCTCATCCTCATCTACACGGTCGCGGTCCTGGCGACCGCGATACCCGGCGGGATCATTTCCGACCGCACCGGCCGCCGCAAGCTACCGGTCACGGTCGCCGGGCTGGTCATGGCGGTGCCCGCGGTCATGCTGGCGCTGTGGCCGTCGTGGCCGGTCGCCATCGTCTCGGCCGCGATCATGGGCCTGGGGTTCGGTGTGTACCTGTCGGTCGACCAGGCGCTGGTCACCCAGGTGCTGCCGTCCGCGGCGGGCCGGGCCAAGGACCTCGGCATCATCAACATCGCCAACTCCGGGCCGCAGGTGCTCGCCCCGGCGATCGCCGCGCCGTTGGTCAGCCAGCTCGGCGGGTACCCGACCCTGTACTTGTCGGTGGCGGTGATGACCG
>DATKRG010000128.1:0-5531 GCA_035532275.1 Streptosporangiaceae bacterium
CCGAGCGGATCACCGAGGCGGTCAGCATCCCCACCATCGGCATCGGCGCCGGGCCCGGCTGTGACGCGCAGGTGCTGGTCTGGCAGGACATGGCCGGCCTGTCCCCGCGCACGGCGAAGTTCGTCAAGCGCTACGCCGACGCCGCCGGCGTGCTCGGGGACGCGGCCCGGTCCTTCGCCCAGGAGGTCGTGGCCGGCCAGTTCCCCGCCGAGGAGCACTCCTACCACTGACAGCTGCCACCCAGCGGGCAGTCAGATGTCGGTGATGCGCAAGCCGGCGTGGGCCTTGTAGCGGCGGTTGATCGACACCAGGTTGGCGGTGAGCGCCTCCACCTGGCGGCAGTTGCGCAGCCGGCCGGCGTATACGCCGCGCACGCCGGGGATGCGGGCGGCGAGCGCGGCCACCAGGTCGGTCGCTGCCCGGTCGTCGCCGAGCACCATCACGTCCAGGTCGATCTCGGTGACCTCGGGGTCGAGCAGCAGCACCGCCGACACGTGGTGGAACGCGCCCACCACGACCGAGTCCGGCAGCACCGCAGCCGCCTGCTCGGCCGCGCTGCCCTCGCTCACCGGCAGCGGGAAGGCGCCGCGTGAGTCGAACCCGAGCGGGTTGACGCAGTCGATCACGATCTTCCCGGCCAGCGGCCCGGCCAGGGCGGCGAGCAGGTCACGGTGACCTTCCCAGGGCACGGCCACGATCACCACGTCCGCGGCTGCGGCAGCGTCCTCGTTCGCCATGCCCCGCATCCCGGGCCCGCCGCCGAGACCCTCAGCCGCCGCGACCGCCCGCTCGGCGCTGCGGGACCCGATGATGACCGGATTGCCCGCGGCCGCCAGCCGCCGGGCCAGTCCCTGGCCCTGGTCGCCGGTGCCGCCGAGGACCCCGACCACCAGGGCTGCGACATTGGTGCCGATTTCGGGTGATACGCGCTGCTCAGCCATGTCCCGATCCTGCCAGAGCCGGTTCTGTCCGTGGCACGATGGAGGGCATGAACGCCGAGCAGGTCGCCGCGCTGCGGGTGCTGCTCGCCCCGACCGGATGGCTGGAGCGGGCGGCGGTGTTCGCCCGCGCGCTGCGCCGCTCCTCGCGGACCCCCGGCGGCCTGCTGGTGGTGGGCACCCCCACGCAGGAACCCTGGCATCTGGCGGCGCACCTGGACGAGGAGAGCCGGCTGGCGGGCATCCCCGAGCTGGCCCCCACGCTGGTCCGCTGGGCCCCCCCGCCGGACGCGCCGCCGCATCTGCGGATCGGCGTGGAACGGCTGGAGACGGCCGGGCGCGGGGAGTCGCTGCTGGTCGTGAGCCCGCAGGCGGCACCGGACCCGCTGCTGGAGCGGGTGCACGACGCCCGCCGGTGCGGCGCGACCATCCTGGCCCTGGACCGCGGTGACAAGCAGCTGGACGAGATGGCGCACGAGGCACTGGTGGTGACGCCGGGGGCGGCACCGCTCTCCTTCGACGCCGCCCAGCACCTGGTCAGCGCCGCCGCCGGGGAGCGGGCCGGCCCAGGGTTCCGGGCCCGGCTCGCCCGGCTGCTCGACACGGTCAGCGGCCCCGCGCCCGGCTGACCGGGAGCGCCGGCAGGCGCGGGCTGAGGCCGCACCGCCGCTGATACGTTGGCGCCATGCCCACCCAGACCCAGGCCGCGCAACGTTTCCTCGGGCTGCATCAGGCAGCCAGCCCGCTGCTCCTGCCAAATCCATGGGACGTGGGGTCGGCGAGGCTGCTCGCCTCGCTCGGCTTCTCGGCGCTGGCGACCACCAGTGCCGGCTTCGCCGCCACGCTGGGCCGGCTGGACGGGCAGGTGACCCGGGACGAGGCCCTGGCACATGCGGCCGCGATCGTGGCCGCCACTGCACTGCCGGTGTCCGCGGACCTGGAGAACTGTTTCGCCGACGACCCGGCCGGTGTGGCCCAGACCGTCCGGCTGGCGATCGGCGCCGGCCTGGCCGGATGCTCGGTCGAGGATTTCACCGGCGACGAGGACACCCCCATCTACGACCGGGGGCTGGCGGCCGACCGGGTGGCCGCCGCCGCCGAGGCGGCCACCACCGGCCCGGGCCGCCTGATCCTCACCGCCCGGGCCGAGAACTACCTGCACGGCAAGCCCGATCTGGCGGACACGATCGCCCGGCTCCAGGCCTACCAGCAGGCCGGCGCCGACGTCCTCTACGCCCCCGGCCTGACCACCCTCGCCGACATCGAGGCCGTGGTGAGCTCAGTGGACCGGCCGGTCAACGTCCTCGCCCTTCCCGCCGGCCCGTCAGTGGCCGAGCTCGCCGACGCCGGTGTGCGCCGCATCTCGGTGGGCTCCGCCCTCGCCTGGGCCGCCCTCGGCGCCCTGACCGAAGCCGCCCAGGAACTGCGCGACCACGGCACCTACACCTTCATGAAGCTCACAGCCACCGGCCGCGCAGCCGCCCAGGCAGCCTTCAGGAATCCAGGCTGAGCACCATGGTCGGCCGCTCGATGACGTGGTCTTCGCGCAGCGGCCGGACCGCGGTGCCGATGGCGAAGAACTCGGTCGTGTGCGACCCCCACGTGTGGCTGTGCTGCCGGAGCTGGACCCCGACGATCCCCTCCGCGTGCAGCGCCTCGGCCTCGGCCTGCATCCGGGCCATCGCCAGTTCGCGCGCGTCGTAGAGCGCCTGGGTGAACTGCTCGATCTCCACGTTCCGCCCGATGTTGCCGAGCACACCGCCGAGCCGCTGGTGCGCGATGTGGTAGACGCACGAGCCCATCACCATGCCCAGCGGCGCGTAACCGGCCCGGATCAGGGTCCAGAAATCCTGCCCCGACAGGTCGGAGGTGAACGGCTGGTTCTTGTTGTTGCGCCAGTTGCTGACCCCGCCGCCGCCAGCGCCCTCCTCCGCCTTGACCGCCGTGCCGACCGCGATGAACTCGGCGATGTCGGCGCCGAACTCCTTCATCTCCACATCCAGGCGCACACCCACGATGCCGTCGGCCTGCAGCGCGTCCGCCTCCGCCTCCATCCGGGTCATGGCCAGCTCCCGCGCGTGATACATGGCCTGGGACAGGACGTCGAGCTCCTGGTTCTGGCCCCACCGGCGCATCTGCAGCCCGACGTGGTAGATCGAGCTGCCCAGCACCAGCCCGAGCGGGCGGAACCCGGCCTCCCGCACCAGCAGGAACTCGTTCACCGACAGGTCGGAGGTGAAGATCGCGCCCGGTTTGCCCGGCTGCAGCTCGGCCAGGCGCCGCAGGGCGTCCTGCGGCACCCCGGACGCGGCCAGGTCCACTGGCGTCTGCTCGGTCATCGGTGTCCTCCGGTGGTGAGGGCTGGGCTGGCGGTCATGGTCAGCGCCCGAGCCGTGTCCGGGCGGCCTGGCGGCGCTGCGGGTCGAGGGAGAGGATGGCGAGGCTGCCGGGCGGGCGGGACTGGGCGTGCGTGGTGAACTGGGTGACAGCGGTGCCGATGATCGTCGCCTCGGCGATGTGGTCCCGGCGGCCCTCCTGGGACGGGCATTCGCGCTCACGGACCCGCAGGTCGTTGCTGGCGATCACGACCCCGCTGGCACCGAGCCGGGCCACGTCCGCCTGCAGCTGCAGCCGGGCGTCGTGCCGGGTGTGGTTCACCAGCTCGGTGTAGCCGCTCACCTCGGTGTTGCCCGCACCCCAGAAGGTCTGGCTGCGGGTCGCCCAGTCGTCGTGCCGGGCGCCGATCGAGATGCCCAGCGCCAGGCCGGCCGGCACCCAGCCGGCCATGATCAGCTTGGCGAAGTCCTGGCCGGACAGATCGGAGCTGAACGGGTGCCGCAGCGGCGGCACGCCCGGGCCCCGGACCGCGGTACCGATCGCCTTGAACTCCAGCCCGCCGGCCGGGAAGCCGCCGATGGTCAGCCTCACCCCGACGACCCCGTGCCCGCCCAGCGCCTGGCATTCCGCGGTCATCCGGCCGATCGCGGTGCGCCGCGCCGCGTACATCGTCTGCGTCAGCGGGCCGAAACCCCAGTTCCCGCTCTGCCCGGATACCTGGGTGGGGGTGCGCGCGGGCTGCGCGAACGTGCCGAAGGCGTACACCCCCGGGCAGCCGTAGCCGCCGGTGTAGCCGATGTTGTAGACGGCGGCGCCGAGCACCTGGCCGACGGGCTCGAAGCCGATGCTGCGGATCGCCGCGAACTCGTCGGTCGTCAGCGCGGAGCCCCAGGTGCCGCTGCCCTTGATCTCGGCCATCCGGGCGCGTGCGGCGGGCGGCAGACCGCTCCCGGATGGTCCGTCGGTCACCCCTTGCCCCTTCCGGCCACTGCCACCAAGGCCGCCCTCACATTACCCGCTCCGGGGTGCCGGGCAAGGGGTGCTCAGTCGTCGGCCTCGTCCCATTCCTGGTTGCGGCGGCGGACCGTCTCCAGTGCCCGGGCCGCTTCGGCTTCGGTGGCATAGGGACCGAGCCGGTCCTTGCCCGGGCAGCCGGCATCCGGCTCCACCCGGTTGTGCCGGAGGCAGTACCACCAGTGAGGCTCATCGTTCATGCCACTAGACTCCCAGACCATGGCGACGATGCTCCAGCCCGGCCGGATCTCCCCCATCCGGCAGGTGCCGGTGCAGATCCCCCGGCCGGAGTATGTGGGCAAGAAGCGGCCGTGGACCGGTGAGCCGGACGTCAAGGACGAGGCCACCATCGAGCGCATGCGGGCCGCGGGAAAGCTGGCGGCCCAGGCGCTGGCGGAGGTCGGGCGGCATGTCGCACCCGGGGTCACCACCGACGACCTGGACCGGGTGGGGCATGAGTTCCTGTGCGACCACGGCGCCTACCCCAGCACGCTCGGGTACCGCGGCTACCCGAAGTCGCTGTGCACGTCGCTGAACGAGGTGATCTGCCATGGCATCCCCGACGACACGGTGATCGCCGACGGGGACATCGTCAACGTGGACATCACCGCCTTCCTCGACGGGGTGCACGGGGACACCAACGCGACGTTCCTGGCCGGCGAGGTGGACGAGCAGTCCCGGCTGCTGGTCGAGCGGACCCACGAGGCGATGATGCGCGGCATCCGCGCGGTGGCGCCGGGCCGGCCGCTCAACGCCGTCGGCCGGGTGATCGAGTCGTACGCACGCCGGTTCGGCTATGGGGTGGTCCGCGACTTCACCGGGCACGGGATCGGCACCACCTTCCATTCCGGCCTGATCGTGCCGCACTTCGACGACCCCAGCATCCATGTGATGATGGAACCGGGGATGACCTTCACCATCGAGCCCATGCTCACCCTGGGCACCATCGAGTTCGACATGTGGCCGGACGGGTGGACGGCGGTCACCAAGGACCGCAAGCGCACCGCCCAGTTCGAGCACACCCTTGTCGTCACCGCCGACGGCTACGAGATCCTGACCCGCCTCTGAACCCGGGACCGCTGGCGCCCCGCACGGCAGCCCCGGGTGCACGACTGAATTGTGACGGTGCTTTGCCCGGGCAGGTCAGGCGGCTAGGCTGAGTGATGCTGACACTCAGACTAGGAGGCCACTGGTGGCTGCTGACTTGTCCGGGCGTGACCTGGCGTGGCTGGAGCGCCGCCG
>DATKRG010000129.1:0-5737 GCA_035532275.1 Streptosporangiaceae bacterium
GTGCGGCGCAGCTGGGTGATCCGCGCGGTTCCCGCGGCTGCCATCAGCAGCGCGCCTGCGATGGCGGCGATCAGCAGGGCGACGGCGAGGGACAGGCTGACGTGCGCGCCGAGGAAGCTGACGCGCACAGCGTAGGTGTTCTGGATCATGAAGATCACCAGCAGGATGAGGGCACCAATGCCGGCGATCAGCGCCATGCGGATGCTGGCGATCCGGGTGGGCCGGCGCCGGCGCTGGCGCTGGGGTGCTGGCGGTGGCGGTGGCGGGGCGGAGCCGTTGGCTGATGGGGGTGGCAAGGTACTGGTGGTGCCGTGGGGTGACGCCGCTGGTTCGGGCATGACGTTTTCTTCTCTCGCGACTAGGAGAATGGGTGTGATGCGCTGTGGTCCGCCCGCAGCCGCCTAGCGGCCGGCGGGCCGCGCGCGGGCGCTAACCGGCACCGAGCAGGGCGGGTGCCTGTTCGGCCACCTCGCCGGACGCTGGCGGTGCGCCGTCGTCGTCGAGCCGGGCCAGGGCGAGCCTGTCGGCGGCCTCAAGGTCGCGGGAGATGAAGACGTTCATGCTGTCACCGCTTCTGTTCAGCCGCGGCGCCTGATCCTGCCCTGCGGCAGACGGCGACAGCATCCGCCAGATGCGCGGCACCGCAAGCACGATGAGCACGGCGGTGACAATGATCAGGCCGATGAGGATCATGGCCTGCTCCCTCAGGTGACCCCGGGGTACCTGGCCGCCATCGGCGGCTGATCCCTGGCGCCTATGTCTCACCATACACAGGTAATAAGAAACTAGCAATCTATTTCTAGAATTCATGATAGTTTCTGGCTGTGGAGAGCTGGAGTTTCCTGACCAACCACGCCCGGGTTCTGCTGTGCATCGCAGACGACCCGGGCGTGCGGCTCCGCGACATCGCGGCCAGGGTGGGGATCACCGAGCGCAGCGCCTACGGCATCGTCAACGACCTGACCGCCGCCGGCTACATCGTCAAGCGGAAAGAGGGCCGCCGTAACCGCTACCAGATCCAGGCACACATGCCGCTGCCCGAGCCCACCAGCCAGGAACCCGCCATCGGCGAAGTCCTCGCGCTTCTCGCTGGCGCCGACATGAGGCAGCATCTGACCGGGACGGAACCAGCCCGGTGGGCCGCGGGCGAGGCACAATTGACAGTGTCCGGATCCACAGCGACCCAGCCGGGTGAGCGCTCCTGGACGCAGCGTCCAGCACCGGACGGGCGTTCGTCTGGGTTCTCGCGGGAAGGGACCGACGGTGCCTGACAACATCGTGCTGATCATGCGATTTCACCCTGTGAACGGTGAAGACGTCTCGGTGGTATGCACGGATTTCGGCGGGGAACGCGAGGCGATCGAGACGATCGCCCGTGCTCTGGACGAGCGGCGCAGTCTGGTCCTGGCCCATGCGCGGTACGACCGCGAGGCCGACGAGAACGGCGTGATCATCAACCTGGCCAACGTGCTATCGGTACGAGTGTCGGCGACAGACAGCGCAGCAACCGGCCAGTACCTATGACACCTGGCCCAGCCAGGGGAAAGAGCTGCCACCGAAGGCCTTAGTTACCTTGGACCCTGGTGTGGGCAGTGCACCGGGGCCAGCATCGAGGGCATCGGCAGGAATGAGGTGCTGGTGGCGGTTGCCCCTATCGCCCGCGAGGGAAGTGCGACTGGCCTCGCGCCGCTGGATATGGCGGCAGCCGGCTCGCTTGAGGCCGCGGACGTGCTGGCCCGGCTGGGCAGCACGGAGCAGGGCCTCGCGGAGGCAGAGGCCGCGCGGCGGTTGCGGGCGGTGGGCCCGAACGCGGTGCGTTCGCATCGGGCGCGTGCACTCCCGGTCCTGGGCCGGCAGTTGCGCTCGCCGCTGCTCATCTTGCTGGCGGTCACGGCCCTTGCGTCTTTTTTCGTCGGCGAGCGGAGCGACGCGCTGATCATCGGCGTGATCTTGCTGGCGTCGGTGGGGCTCGGGTTCGTGAACGAGTACCGGGCGGAGAAGGCCGCCGAGGCGCTGCACTCGCAGGTCCGGCACCGGTGCATTGTGCTGCGCGACGGGCATCCGCAATCGGCTGACGTCACCCAGCTTGTGCCGGGCGACGTGGTCGACCTGCAGCTGGGCGAGGTGGTGCCGGCTGATCTGCGGTTGCTCGCCACCGCGGGGCTGGAGTGCGAGGAGTCCGTCCTGACCGGGGAGTCGGTGCCCACTGACAAGTCCACGGCCCCGGTTCCGGCCGGGACGCCGCTGGCCGAGCTGAGCTGCTGCGCGCTGATGGGGACAGTGGTGCACGCCGGCTCCGGCACCGGGGTGGTTGTCGCCACCGGGGGGCGGGCGGAGTTCGGCCGGATAGCGCTCGGGCTCGGGGAGCGCCAGCCCGAGACCGAGTTCCAGGTCGGGCTGCGCAAGTTCTCCATGCTGCTGGTCCAGGTCGCCGGGGTGCTCACCACTGCGATCTTTGTCATCAACGTGGCCCTGCACCGGCCAGTCATCGACGCGCTGCTGTTCTCGCTCGCCATCGCGGTCGGTATCTCCCCGCAGCTGCTCCCCGCCGTGGTGTCGACCAGCCTCGCCGCCGGGTCGCGGCAGCTGGCCCGCCGCAAGGTGCTGGTGAAGCGGCTGGTGTGCATCGAGGACCTGGGTGACATCGAGGTGCTGTTCACCGATAAGACCGGCACCCTGACCGAGGGCAGCCTCCATTTCATGCGCTCGTCCGGCCCCGACGGCAGGCCCGATGACGAGCCACTGCTGCTTGGGCTGCTGTGCAATGAGGCCGTTGTCGAGGATGGCCACGCCGCTGGCGGCAATGCGCTCGACGTCGCCCTGTGGGAATCACCGGCCGCCGCACGCGAGAAGGCGGCTCTGGCCCGTTTCCGCAGGCTTGCCACGCTGGCCTTCGATCACGACCGGCGCGCGGTGTCGGTCCTGGTGGAGGATGACACCGGCAGCCGGGTGATCATCACGAAGGGGGCACCGGAGGGAATGCTCGAGCGGTGCGCGGACGTGCCCGCAGCTGCCCGCACCGCGCTGGAGTCCGAGTTCGCCGCCGGGAACCGGGTGGTTGCCATCGCCACCCGTGCCGCCCCCGGCCAGTCGGCGATTACCGCGGCCGACGAGCAGGGCCTGCGGTTCCGCGGCCTGCTGGTGTTCCTCGACCCGCCCAAGGCCACCGCCCGCCAGGCGCTGGACCGGCTGGCCGGCCTTGGTGTCACGGTCAAGGTCCTCACCGGGGACAACCCGGCCGTCGCCGCGAAAGTCTGCGCCGACCTCGGACTGCCCCCGGGGCAGGTGATGACCGGCGCGGACATCGACGCGGCGGACGACGCCGAACTGGGCGCCCTGCTCGCGGATACCAGCGTGTTCGCACGGGTCAGCCCGGAGCACAAGGCCCAGATCGTGCGGGCGCAACGGCGCACCGGGGTGGATGTGGCATTCCTTGGCGACGGGGTCAACGACGCCATCGCGCTGCACGCCGCCGATGTCGGCGTCTCGGTTGAATCCGCCACCGACGTGGCCAAGGACGCCGCCGACGTGCTGCTGCTGGAAAAGGACCTCGGCGTGCTCGCCGACGGCGTGGTGGAGGGGCGCCGGATCTTCACCAACACCATGAAATACGTGCTGATGGGCACGTCCAGCAACTTCGGCAACATGTTCAGTGCCGCGGGCGCGTCGCTGTTCCTCGGATTCCTGCCGATGCTGCCCTCCCAGATCCTGCTCAACAACCTGCTGTATGACTCCAGCCAGATGGCCATCCCCACCGACAACGTCGATCCCGAGCAAGTCGCCCGGCCCTCCCGCTGGGACGTGGGGCTGATCCGCCGGTTCATGCTGTTCTTCGGGCCGATCAGCTCGCTGTTCGACTTCGCCACCTTCGGCGTCATGCTCTGGGTCTTCCACGCCGGCCCCGCGCTGTTCCGTTCCGGCTGGTTCGTGGAGTCCCTCGCCACCCAGACGCTCGTGATCTTCGCCATCCGCACCCGCCGGATCCCCTTCTTCCGCAGCCACCCCAGCCTGCCGCTCCTGCTCGCCGCCCTGGGGGTGGTGACCGTCGGCGCGGTGCTGCCGGCTACCCCGATCGCCCACGCGCTAGGGTTCCAGCCGCTTCCAGGCCTGTTCTACTTCGCCCTCACCTTGATGGTCGCCAGCTACCTCGTCCTCATCGAGATCGGGAAACGCTGGTTCTACCGCACCGCACCCCCGGTCCCTGTCAGCCGGAGCCGCACCCCGTATCACCGGCTGCTCCGCCGCGCAGCCCGCTTCACGACCGCGAGCCCGGCTCGCCTGCCCAGGCCTGTCCCACGTCAGTGAGCCCACAGCGGCGCGCCGGCGTGCCGCGGCCGCCTTCACTTCGCGAAGCCAGGATCGTAGTCTGGGCCATGCCCGCTTTCAGATCGCCTGGCCGCCGCGCCGTGAGCGGCGCGAGCCGATGACCGGCGACCCAGCCGCTGTGCAGCAGCAGGCCCCCCGCTCTCTCGATGCCGCGCTCGGTACCTTGGGCAGGCCGAACGCGATCACCAGGCAGTTTGACTTCTGGGACGACAGGTACGAGGGGCGGCGCCTGTTCTCCGAGGCGCTAGGCACGTTCTTCCTGGTCCTGGTCGCCGCGGGCGGGGGGATGGTGAACGCGAGGTTCGGCGGGCATGCCATCCCAGCTCCGGCCCTGGTGGTCGCGCCCGCCCTGATGGTGATCGCGATCATCCTGTTCATGGGAACTGTCTCGGGCGCACACCTCAACCCGGCCGTCAGCATCGCGTTCGCGCTGCGGGGAGACTTCCCCTGGAAGCGTGTCCCCACCTACATCGCGGCCCAGTTCGCCGGTGCGGTGCTGGCCATGCTGCTGCTGTGGGCGCTCATCGGCCGGCATGGCAGCGCTGGCCAGACGCTTCCCGGCCCGGGCATCTCAGCCACTGTCGCCATGCTCTGGGAGATGGTGCTGACCACCGGCCTTGTCAGCGTGATACTCGGGACCGCGTCGGGCGCACAGCAGATCGGGCCACTGGCCGCGATCGGGGTGGGCAGCTACATCGCACTGGCCGGACTATGGGGAGCGCCGGTCAGCGGCGCCTCGATGAACCCCGCCCGCTCGCTCGGGCCCGCCCTGGTGCTCGGCGACTGGACCGCATGGTGGGCCTACCTCGCCGGCCCGCTGGCAGGCGGTGTCATCGCGGTCGGGATCGCCTACATCCTGCGCGGCCCGGGCGGCGGCACACACGGCACCCAGGCCGCGCAGGGCACGCTGGGGACTCTCTGGCTGCCCCAGCGCATCGGCCAGCCGATGCCGACCCCCGAGAAACCGCCTGGTTCCGCCCAACCTCCTGGTGACGAGCCCCATGGACAGGGTCAGGCGTAAGCCGGCCTGGAGGGCAGCGGCGGGGACCGGCGGCAAGCCGCACGCGGGCGCGTTCCGCTGGCCCGTAATCCCTGCAGCCGCCGGCTACGGCCGTTCGGGTTGCTCCGCGTCCGCAGTGATCTCGGGAATCTTGATGTCCGGTGCCTCTACCGGCGGTATGGCGATCGCCTCCACCGGCGGTATGGCGACAGCCTCCACCGGAGGTATGGCGTCGGGCCCAGCAGCGGACGGGCCGTCCTCGATGGCGGTCTCGGCCTCGGCCACCTCGGCGTCTCCGGTGTCCTCCGGCGGCGGCGCGGCGGGCGCCGAGGCGGGCGCCATCCGCTCGAAGAACCGCAGCAGCTCGACCGGGACCGGCATGACCAGGGTGCTGTTGCGCTCGGAGGCGAC
>DATKRG010000130.1:0-2588 GCA_035532275.1 Streptosporangiaceae bacterium
CCCAGGTCAGGACGGGTGCGCCGCCAGGGACTTGAACCCCGAACCCGCGGATTAAGAGTCCGCTGCTCTGCCAGTTGAGCTAGCGGCGCTTGAGACTCAGTGATGGTAACAGCATTCGCCATAGGGGCGCGAACCGGCGAAGGCCGCGTGTCAGGCGCCCAGGAACCGGCCGACCACCTGCGCGGCCGTGGACTGGCGGCCGGTGCGCGCCTCCTGCCGGTCGGCCCAGCTCATGGTGCGCAGCCCGGCGTTCATGCCCAGCCACCGCAGCGGTTCGGCCTCCCAGTCCGGGGAGCGGTGGTTCACCCAGGGCAGCCGGGTCAGATCGGTGTCGTTACCCAGGATCAGGTCGGCGAGCGTCCGCCCGGCCAGATTGGTGGTGGCGACCCCGTCGCCCACATAACCGCCTGCCCAGCCGAGCCCGGTCGCCGGATCGAGCCCGGCTGAGGCGCACCAGTCGCGCGTGATGCCGAGCGGCCCGCCCCAGGTGTGGGTCACCGGAACGCCGGACAGCACCGGGAACAGGTCGGCCAGCGTCCGCCGCAGCGCGTCGAAGACCGGCGGTACCCGGTCGAACTGTGGCCGGATCGCCGAACCCAGGTGGTAGGGCGCGCCGCGCCCGCCGAACGCCAGCCGCCCGCCGGCCGTGCGCTGGCCGTAGATGATCATGTGCCGGTGGTCGCCGAAGGTGGGCCGGCCCGCCAGCCCGATCTGTGCCCAGACCGCGTCCGGCAGCGGCTCGGTGGCGATCATCAGCGAGTACACCGGCGCGACCGCCCGCCGCAGGCCGGGCAGCAGCGGCGTGTACCCCTCGGTGGCGCGGATCACGTGCCGTGCCCGGATGGTGCCCCGGGCCGTGTGCAGCGCGCCAGGCGCGATCTCGGTGACCGGGGTGTTCTCGTGGACCGCGACCCCGCGCCGCCGGACGGCCTCGGCCAGGCCGCGGACCAGCCGGGCGGGGTGGATGGCCGCGCAGTGCGGCGTGTAGGTGCCGCCCACGACGTCGGTCGCCGCGGCGTACTCACGCGCCTGCGCCGCGGTCAGCAGCCGCAGGTCGTCCTCGCCGAACCCGAACTCCCGCGCTTCGGCGATCTCGGCCCGGGCCCGTGCCAGCTGGGTGGCCGACCGGGCGAGCTGCACGGTGCCGCCCTTGGCCCAGTGGCAGTCGATGCCCTCGGCGGCCGCGACCCGGCCCACCTCGTCCACGCAGCCCTGCATCGCCCGGTACATGGCGATCGCCGCGTCCCGGCCGGCCATCCTGGCCAGCTTGGCCAGCGATGCCGGGAACAGGGCCGAGCACCAGCCGCCGTTGCGCCCGGACGCGCCGAACCCGGCGATGTGCGCCTCACAGACCGCCACCCGCAGGCCCGGCTGGGCGCTCGCGAGGTAGTAGGCCGTCCACAGGCCGGTGAACCCGGCGCCGGCGATGGCCACGTCCACCTCGGTGTCGCCTGGCAGCGGATCGGCCGGGACCAGCGGGCCGGGCACCGAGTCCAGCCAGAACGACAGTGACCGGTATGTCTGTTCCGTGGGCATGGCATCCATGGTGACATGCGCGCCGTCCTGGCCAGCACACATACCCCGTCATGCCGGACGGCACTTCGGGGCGGACCAGGGCGTTAGCGTGCACCACGCAACATGGCCATGAGCACCAGCCGGGGTCGGGCATCCTGGTTTCATGCCCGTAGACACACCCGCCTTTGAGGCACTGCCCGCGCACCGGCAATCGTTTGGTCCCTATCGGGTTTGCCTGGTTTGCCTGGGGAACATCTGCCGGTCACCGATGGCCGAGGCGGTCCTGCGCACGGAGCTGGAGCAGGCCGGCCTGGCCGAGGCCGTGATCGTGGAGAGCGCGGGCACCGGGGACTGGCACGTGGGTGAGCGGATGTACGGGCCTGCTGGGGCGGAGCTCGCCCGGCGCGGTTATGACGGGTCCGGGCACCGGGCGCGCCAGATCGAGGCCTCCTGGCTGGGTGACTACGACCTGCTGCTCGCGATGGACGCCGCCAACCTGGCCGACCTGCGCTCGATGGCCCGGGGGTCGGAGGCGGCCGGCCGGGTGCGGCTGCTGCGCTCGTTCGACCCCGCGCTGGCGGCCGGCGATCCGTTCGGCGGCGAGGTGCCCGACCCCTACGGCGGCCGCCCCGACGACTACGCGCTCGCATTCGACCTGATCCACGCCGCCGCGCGCGGGCTTGCCCAGCGGCTCGCGGAGTTCTGCGACCCGCAGCCCGCGGGGCCGTGAACGGGCAGGCGGACGACGGCGTCAGCGCCCGGCTGGCCCGGCTGACCGGGGCCGCGGTGCGGGAGCTGCACCCGGTCGGCTCGCAGCACCGGTGGCGGCACTTCCGGGCGGTCCTGGCCGATGGCCGGGCCGTGTTCGCCAAGGCGGCCACCGCGGACCTCGGCCCGGTGTTCAGCGCGGAGGCCCACGGCCTGGCCTGGCTGGCCCAGGCTCAGGCAGTGCCGGTGCCCGAGGTGCTCGGCTGGGACGAGGCCATGCTGGTCGTCGCCTGGGTGCCCGACGGGGTAGCGGACGCGGTGGCGGCGCAGCGGTTCGGCCGCGAACTGGCCCGGATGCACGCGGC
>DATKRG010000131.1:0-6996 GCA_035532275.1 Streptosporangiaceae bacterium
GTTCCGCCCCGGCCAGTTCCGCCCCGGCCGGGCGCAGCAACGGGTCGCGCACCGCGGTGATGCGCAGGCTCAGCTGCCCGCGGCCGCCGGGTCCAGGCAGCGCCACGCCCGCGCTGGCCGGGTCACCGAGCAGGCCGGGGAAGGACCCGGCCGCGCTGGCCCGCTGGCCCGCGAAGTCGCTGAGGGTCACCGCGGCGGCCACGTCGGTCCCGGCGGGCACCCCCTCGGCCCGCATATCCCGCACCGCCCGGTCGAGTATCCCGGCGAGCGCGCCGCTGACGGCGCCGGCGTCGCCGACGTCGGGGACGGGCGCGTGATAGGCGTGTGCGATCGGCAACAGGCTGCCGCCGAACGCGGAGAACACCGAACTCTGCGGGAACACCACCACCTCGCCGATGCCGAGCGCTGCCGCCGCGGGCACGGCGAGCAGCCCGCCGCCGCCGCCGTAGGAGAACAGCGAGCGCCCGGCCGGGCCCGGCCCGGCCAGCCCGGTCTGGCCGGCCGCCCAGTCCCGCAGGTGCCCGGCCAGCGTGGTGTGGACCGCGTCGAGTGCCGTGAGCGCGATCTCCTCCGGGCTGGTGCCGTGCTCGGCGGCCAGCCTGGCGAGGGCGGCGCGGCCGGCGCCGGGATCCAGCTGGCGCCGGCCGGACAGGAACTCGCCCGGCTCGAGGTAGCCGAGCTCGAGCCACACATCCGTCGGGGTGGGCTCGCTGCCACCGAGCCCGAAACAGGCCGGGCCGGGCACCGCGCCCGCGCTGCGCGGGCCGACGGTCAGCGCGCCCCCGGCCCCGTTCGCGATGACCGAGCCACCGCCCAGCCCGAACGACCACAGGGCGACGGCGGGGTGGGGGAGGGACAGGCCACCGAACCCGGTGACCTCCGATCGTGCCGCGATGGCCGCGCCGATGTGGGCGACATCGGTGGTGGTGCCGCCCACGTCGAAGGTCACCACCTGCCCGGCGGCCAGGGCGCGGGCGACGATCGCCGCGCCGAGCACGCCCGCGCTTGGCCCGGAGTTGTAGGTGTCGATCGCACGGGTCTTCGCCACCCGCGTGCTCGAGCCATCGGTGTTGATCACCAGCAGGGGGCGCCGGAACTTGTGAACCCGCAGCCTGTCCTCGGCCCGGTACAGGCTGCGGGCGAGGGCGGGGTGGAGGTAGGCGTTCGCCACCGCCAGCGCGGTCCTGGCGTGGTCACCGGGATGCAGGGAGAGCTGGGAGGACAGCAGGAGCGGGATGGCCCCCAGGTAGTGCCGGGGGTAGGAGGACTCGATGAGGGCCTTGGCCGCCAGCTCGTTGGCCGGGTTGAGGTGCGCCCCGGCGAAGCTGATGACCACGAGCTGCACGCCGTGCTCGAGCAGTTCCCTGACGGCGCTCTCCAGGCTCGCGGGGTCCACCGGCCGGGACACCGCGCCGTCCGGTTCGGTGCGCTCGTCCACGCCGCGGACCGCGCCCGGGTGAACGAAGCCCGCCAGGCGGCTGGCGTCGTCCGGGCTGCCGTAGAGCGTGCCCTCGCGGCCAGCCGTGACCACGAGCCCCACCTGGGCGCCGGTGCGCTGCACCACGATGTTCGTGGCGATGGTGGAACTGAAGTGCACCAGGTCGGCGCGCGCCAGGAAGGCGGGCAGCTCCTCGCCCATGGCCGCCGCCGCGGCTGCCACGCAGGCGGCGAAGCCATCGGTGGGGTCGTCCGGCGTCGTGTCCACCTTCACCTGCGCCGAGCGCTCGCCGCTGCTGACGAAACCGTCGGTGAACGTGCCGCCGGTGTCGATGCTGAGCTGGTATCTGGGGGCGCCCGCCAGCGTGCTGCTGGACGGTGCGGACGTCGCGGTCACCGGGCCTCCCTCTCCATCAGCTGCCCGCCGCTTGCGGGCAGCTGGGCAGGTCCAGGCCCATCTCGCGGGCCTTGTCGATCGCGTCGGGGTATCCGGCGTCGGCGTACCGGGCCACGCCGAGTGCGGGGTCGCTCCAGAACACCCGGCGTATCTTCCGCTCGGCGAGGTCGGAGCCGTCCGCGACCACGACCATCCCGGAGTGGATGCTGCGCCCGACGCCCACGCCGCCGCCGTTGCCCACGGCCACCCAGCTCGCTCCCTGGGCGGCGTTGAGCAGGGCCGACAGCACCGGCCAGTCGGCGATGGCGTCGCTGCCGTCGAGCATCCCCTCGGTTTCGCGGGACGGCGAGGCCACCGAGGCGGGGTCCATGTGGTCGCGGCCGAGTGCAACCGGGCCGATGGCGCCCTCCCGCACGAGCCGGTTGATGGCCAGTCCCACCGCGTGCCGTTCGCCCAGGCCCAGCCAGCAGATACGGGCGGGCAGGCCCTGGGCGGGCATGTCAGCCCGGGCGCGCTCGAACCAGCGGGCCATCCCCGGTGTGCCGGCCGCGTCCAGCACGGCGTCCTCGGTGCGGCGCAGGTCGTCCGGGTTCCCGCTCAGGCAGATCCACCGGTACGGGCCGACCCCGCGGGACAGGATTGGGCGGACGTAGGCGGCGACGAAGCCGGGGATGTCCGCCGCCTCCGGCACCCCGGCCCCGGCGGCCTGGGCCCGGAGGTTGTTGCCGTACTCGAACACCACCGCGCCCCGCTCGCGGAGCGCCAGCAGGGCGCCGGCATGGGCGGCCAGCGACCGGCGGGACGCCTGCTGGTATGCCTGGTCGCCGGGGGCCGCCGCGGCGGCGTCATCGGCGGTGTAGCCGAGCGGGACGTAACCATGCAGCAGGTCGTGGGCGGCGGTCTGGTCGGTGGCGACATCGAAGTGGACGCCGTCGGCGACCAGCCGGGGGGCGACCTCGGCGATGTTGCCGACCAGCCCCACCGACACCGGCCCGGCCGCCTGGTCGAGCAGCCGGAGCGCCTCGGGGTAGTCGTGGGTGAGGTGATCGATCCAGCCCGCGCCGGCCCGGCGCCTGGCCCGGCGTTCGTCGACCTCCACGATGAGGGCGCTGGCGCCGTTGTAGGTGATACCGCGGCCCTGCGCCCCGCCCATGCCGCCCAGGCCGGCGGTGAGCACCCGGCGCCCGTCCAGCCGGCCACCGAAATGGCGCTTCCCGATGGCGGCGAAAGTCTCGTAGGTGAAGCCGAGTATCCCCTGGGTCCCGATGTAGAACCAGCCCGCCGCGGTCATCTGCCCGTACATGGTCAGGCCGGCCCGCTCGTAGCCCCAGAAGTTCTCATCGGTCGACCAGGCCGGGACGACCATGGCGGTGGAGATGAGCACCCGCGGTGCGTCCGGGTGGCTGGGCAGCACCACCACCGGCTTCCCGGACTGGACGACGAGGGTTTCGTCCCCCTTCAGCCGGCGGAGCGCGTCAACGGTCGCCCGCAGCGAGCCGGGGTCGCGGGCCGCCTTGCCGCGGCCGCCGTAGACAACCAGCGCATCCGGGTCTTCGGCCACCGCCGGGTCGAGGTTGTTCAGCAGGCAGCGGAGCGCTCCTTCCTGCTCCCAGCCCTGGCACGAGAGCTGGCCGCCGGTGGGAGCGGCCCCCCGGATGGCACTGGCTGGCATTCCCACCCCAATCCGGGCGAAGTCACGTCGGTTGGGGAGATCGTCGTATCCATGGATACAAAAAGTCAAGAGTCTGGTTATTATCGGGCCGCGGGCGGCACGGAGCCTGGCGGCGCCGGCGGCAGTATCATGACCCCGCTCCGGGTCCACCGCGCCGGGCGAGGATGCCCAGGGCGGCCGGGCACGGCGCGGGGCTGGCCGTGTGGGCCGTGGGCGGCAGGCAGCGCAGAATGGAGCCCAGATGAGGCCGGACGAGCCGATCGCCCTCACGAGCTACGCGGACGAGATCGCGTTCCGGCTAGAAGCGGAGATCCTCGACGGGGTCTACCCGCCGGGTTCACACCTGATGCAGGAGGAGATCTGCGCCAGGTTCGGGGTGAGCCGGACGCCGGTGCGAGAGGCCCTCCGCAAGCTGCAGGCGCAGAACCTGGTCGACCTCATCCCGAACAAGGGCGCCCGGATCCGGGTGATCACCCTTTCCGAGCTGGCGGAGGTGTATGCCGTCCGGGCTGAGCTCGAAGGCTACGCGGCCTCGCTCGCCGCGGCCGCATTCTCCAGGGATCAGGTCGCGGTCCTCGAATCCATTCAGTCCCAGCTGGAAGCGGTGGTGGCCTCGATGCGGCTGCCCCAGAGCCAGCGTCCCGCCGAGAGCTTCATCAATGCGCAGCTCACCCGCTTCAACGAGGAGTTCCACGGTGTCACCCGGGAGGTCGCCGGCAACAGGCTCCTCGACCGGCTCATCTCCGACCTCCAGAAACGCTTCCCCAAGGATTACGTGTGGAAGACGATCGACTCAGCCGACCAGATCGAGGACATCAACGTCACCGAGCATCGCCGGATACTCCAGGCACTGAAGCGCAATGACGCCGAGGCCGCGCGCAAGGCGATGACCGAGCACGTCCGCAACGCCGGCAGTTTCGTCCTCGGGCACCTGCACCAGCGTGGTGCGGCTACCTGATCCGGCCGCGTCGCGGGCCCGGCGGACAGGCACCTTTCACCCACTCCGCTAGAGCAGGAACAGGTCCGCGATTTCCTCGGCCGTACCGACATTGGCGAAGACGTGTTCCATGCAGGTCAGCGCCGCCTCGTGGCGCTGCGGCGAGGTTCCGGCGACCGCGTCGGCCGCGACGAAGCACCGGTAGTCAAGATTGCGGGCATGCTGGACGGTCGAGATCACGCAGACATCCGTGCATACCCCGGTGACAATGAGGTTCTCCGCCCCGGCCAGCCGCAGGACGAAGTCGAGATCGGTGCCGAGGAACGCGTCATAACGGCGCTTGTTCCTGATCAGGCGGTCTCCTGGCGCCGGCGTCAGGCCGTCGACGACGTCCAGGCCAGGTGTTCCTTCCAGGCAGTGCGGGGGCTCGAACTCGAGCTCTATCCCGAAGTCCGACCCGTCGGCACGGTGCATTTCCTGGGTGAACACCACGGGAAGCCCTTTCGCACGTGACCTTTTCGCCAGGTCTGAGATCAGCGGAATGATCTCCACCGCGCCCGGCGCCGCCACCGGCGCGCCCGGAATGACGAAGTCGTTCTGCATGTCGATGACGAGCAGTGCCGTCTTGTCCGGCGCACGGACGAGCTGGGCTACGTTCTGCCTCATGGTTCTTGCCTTTCTGCTGAGCTGTCGCCGGGGGCCAGCGCGTGCGCGATGGGCACCCCCGGCCGGTACGCCAGATGGATGTGGCTGGGTGCGTCGATGACGGTGAGGTCAGCCCGGGCGCCAGCGGACAGGACACCGATGTCATCCCTGCGCAGCGACCGGGCACCGCCAGCGGTGGCGGCCCAGAGCGCCTCGGCCGGGGTCATGCGCATCTCCCGGACCGCCAGCGCGATCACGAACGGCATGGACGAGGTGTAACACGACCCCGGGTTGCAGTCGGTGGCCAGCGCGAGCGTGACGCCGGCCGCGAGCAGCCGCCGCGCATCGGGGTAGGCGGACCGGGTGGCGAACTCCACGCCTGGCAGGAGGGTGGCGACGGTGCGGCCAGTGGCCAGCGCATCGACGTCGGCGCCGGTCAGGTGGGTGCAGTGGTCCACGCTGGCGGCACCGAGCTCGACCGCCAGCCGCACACCAGGCCCGGCGGACAGCTGGTTGCCGTGCACCCGCAGCCCGAGCCCGGCGTCCCGGCCCGCCATCAGGATGGTGCGCGCCTCGTCGGCGCCGAAGGCGTGCGGGCTGGCCGGCTCGCAGAACACGTCGATCCATCGCGCGTACGGCGCGCACGCCCGCAGCATCTCGCCGCAGACGAGCCGGACGTAGTCGTCGCGCGCTGCCCCGGACGGCACCACGTGCGCTCCGAGGAAGGTCGTCTCGGCCGTGACGCGCCCGGCCAGCCGCAATGCCCGCATCTCGTCCGCGACGGTGAGGCCGTACCCGCTCTTGACCTCGACGGTGGTGGTTCCCTGTGCCCGCATTTCCGCGATCCGGGCGGCCAGCAGCGCACCCAGCTGCTCGTCGCTGGCCGCGCGGGTGGCGGTGACCGTGGTGGCGATCCCGCCGCCGTCGTAACGGGTCCCGGCCATCCGGGCGGCGAACTCGGCGGCCCGGTCACCGGCGAACACCAGATGGGAGTGGGAGTCGACGAAGCCGGGAACGACAGCCCTGCCCCCGAGATCGAGCCGGGCGTCGGCAGCAGGGGCAGCCTTGGCCGGCCCTGCCCAGCGGACTGCGGCGTCGGCGACGATCGCGGCGTCGTGGATGATGCCGAGCGGCGAACCGTCCCCGGCCCCCGGGTCATTGGTCACCAGTTCGGCGATGCCGGTGACCAGGGTCGTGCTCATGCTGGCTCCCGTTCCCCTCTCGGTGGGTTCCCGGCCGTCCCCACCGGCAGCGACCTGGTGCAACTCCCATGGGAACTGGTACCCGGCCGCTCGCACCACGACCACGGCCTACAATCTGTCTGGTATCCCAGACGTTGTAAGGCGCTGCCCCATGGCCCAGGTCCCGGCCGCGGCCCAGGTCCTGGCCATCCTGCGCTATCTGGCGCGGCAGCCAGGCCCGGTGCCCGCCGCAGTCATCTCACTCGACCTCGGGCTGCCCCGGTCCAGCACCTATCACCTGCTCGCCACCATGCAGGCCGAGGGGTTCGTGGTGCACCTGGCGGAGGAACGCAGGTACGGCCTTGGCGTGGGCGCCTACGAACTTGGCACTGGCTACGCCCGCCAGGCGCCGCTGCAGCGGCTTGCCCGGGTGGCACTGGCCGGCCTGGTTGACCGCACCCGGCACACGGCGCACCTCGCCGTGCTGCACGGCCGGGAGGTCATCTATGTCATCGAGGAGCGCGCGCCAGGCAGGCCGCCCCTGGTGACCGACGTGGGCGTGCGCCTGCCGGCTGCCGTCACCGCCAGCGGGCGGGCGATGCTCGCGGCGCTGCCCGCGGCGCAGGTGCGTGCGCTCTTTCCTGACCCGGCAGCCTTCGTCCTCAGGAACGGGGCAGGCCCGGGGTCGCCGTCCGCGCTGCGGCAGGTGCTCGGCAACGTGCGCCGC
>DATKRG010000132.1:0-25507 GCA_035532275.1 Streptosporangiaceae bacterium
GCCCCGCCGTTCACGCGTCCGTGGAGAAGCGGACCGATGTCGGCCCGAGATCGACCCCCGGCCACACCCGCATCCCGGCCCGCAGCTCGTTGCCGCTGGCCACGCGCACGTCGTCGCCGAGCACGGCCCCCTCGAGCACCACCGACTCGCCGATCCGCGCCCGGTGGCCGACCGCCGAGCCGCTGACCCGGGCGCCCGCGCCGATCCGGACCCCGTCGAACAGGACACTGCCCTCGACCTGCGCCCCGGCCGCGATCTGGGCGCCGGCGCCGACGACGCTGCCGCCGCCCACCCGCGCGCCCGGCGCCACCCGCGCACCGTCGAGCAGCAGCGCCTCCCCGGGCACGCCGGGCATGGACGCCAGCGCCGGCGAGGGGAGCCTGCCAAGAACAAGATCACACGATCCCTGAACGAAGGCTTCGGGCGTCCCCACGTCCAGCCAGTAAGCGCCGTCGGGGTAGCCCATCACGACAGCGCCCGCGTCGATCAGGCCGGGGAACGTCTCCCGCTCCACCGAGACCACCGCCTCCGGCGGGATGAGGTCGATCACGCCGCGCCGGAAGACGTAGCAGCCCGCGTTGATCCGGTTGGTGACCGGGTTGGGGGTCTTCTCCAGGAACGCGGTCACCCGCCCGTCGGCGTCGGTCGGCACGCAGCCGAACCGGGCCGGGTCGGCGACCTCCACCAGATGCAGGGTGACCGCGGCCTCGGCCTTGCTGTGCAGATCGAGCTGGGCGGCCAGGTCGTGCCCGGACAGGACGTCGCCGTTGAGCACGATGACCGGGCTGCCGGGGTCGCTGTGCAGGGCACGCGCGGCGTTGCGGATCGCGCCGCCGGTGCCGAGCGGGCTCTCCTCCTGGACGTAGACGATCTCCACGCCGAACGCGGAGCCGTCCCCCAGGCAGTCAGCGAACATGGCGGCCCGGTAGGAGGTGGCCAGGACCACCCGGGTGACGCCGGCCGCGGCGGCCTTGGCCAGCTGGTGGGCGAGGAAGGGGACGCCGGCCGTCGGGAGCAGCGGCTTGGGGATGCTGATGGTCAATGGCCGCAGCCGCGTGCCCTGGCCCCCGACGAGCAGGATGGCCTCAAGGGGTTCCGGACGGGCAGGGATGACGGGCCGTGATGACATGGAGACGCAGATTACCCGTCTCGCTGCCCGGCTGCACGCAGGTAGGACGCGAGGTGTGCCTCGGCCGACGCGGCCCAGGTGAACTCCTGCGCCCGGGCGTGGCCGGCGGCGCCGAGTGCCTCCCGCCGGACCGGGTCGTCCAGCAGCGACCGCAGCGCGGTCTGGATGCTGGCCTCGTCCGGCTCGGTGTAGGCGACCGCGTCGCCGCCCACCTCGGGCAGGGACGTGCGGTGGGTGGTCAGCACCGGCGCCCCGCAGGCCATCGCCTCCAGCACCGGCAGCCCGAAGCCCTCCCCCCGGCTGGGGAAGGCGACCACGAGGGCGCTGCCGAGGTATCCGGGGAGGTCGCTGAAGCGCAGGTAGCCGGGGCGCACCAGGCGCAGGTGCGCGGGCACCGCGGCGACCGCCTCGTCCACCTCCTCGCTCCAGCCGCTGCCGCCGCCCAGCACCAGGGCCGGCGGGTCGGGCAGGTCGGCGACTGCCGCGGCCCAGCCGCTGATCAGGGCGGGCACGTTCTTGCGCGGCTCCAGCGTGCCGAGGTAGGCCACGTACGGCTTGCCGTGCAGGCCGAGCCGGTCCGAGACCTTCCGCACCTGCTCGGGGTCAGGCTGGTGGAACAGCGTGTGGTCCACGCCGTGATAGGCGACGTCGATCCTGGTCGGGTCGGCGCCGAGCACCCGGACCAGTTCGTCGCGGGTGGCCTTGGACGGGACGAGCAGGCGGGTCGCGCGGCGCACCGAGGTCCGGATCGCCGACTTGAAGAACGTGGCGCTGACGGCGCTGTGCGCGTCCGGCTCGGTGAAGAACGTCAGGTCGTGGATCGTCACCACCACCGGCACGCTGATGCGCAGCGGCATCGAGTAGTGCGGCATGTGCAGGACGTCGGCGCCGACCTGCTGGGCGACCTGCGGCAGCCCGGTCTGCTCCCAGGCCAGCCGGGCGGGCCGGTGAACGATCGCGGTCGGCCCGGCGGCGATGAGGGCATCGGGCACCAGCCGCCCGTACCGTTCCTCGTCGGCTCGCTGGCAGGCGATCGCGAGGTCGGCCCCCGCGGCGTCCAGCGCGGACACCAGCCCGTCCACGTAGCGGCCCAACGCCCCGCGATCCGCCGGCACCGCGGTCGCATCAACTAGCACTCGAGGCGCCACGACCAGTCTCGCTCCCTTCCCGGGCACCCGGCCCGGGGCACGCGGATATCTGCTCCGTCAGCATTCCTGATTCCTGATGGATGTCCGCCACCACCGAGCGTACGCCCTCGGCCGGCCTGCTGGTGAGCATCGCCGCGCTACCCAGAAGTAGCCTGCTGTCCCAGCCGTCCCGGCGCATCCCCGGCCCAAGCCCCGCCACAACCATGATCGTGGTGGCTTTTATGCGTGTGGCGCCCGGCGCTTTCCCACGATCATGGAAATGAGCCTGCGCTACCGGGTCGGGGACGGGGATGGCGACGGGGAGGCGCTGCTCCCGCCGGACGGAGTCGGCGTCGGGGTGGCCCCGGGCGCCGGGCTGCCGCCTGCGGCCCGCTGAGCGTTGTCCAGCGCCTGTTTCATGTTGGCGATGTCCTGGGCGTAGGTGGCGAGGTCGCCGTTGTGCAGCGCCGTCTGCGCGGCCGCGTAGTCCTGCTCGGCCTGCATGAGGTAGCGGCGGACGGCGGCGCTGACCGTGCTGGGCCCTCCGGGAACCGCCGGGCCGGTGGCCGGCAGGCCGGTGAAGATCTGCGCCAGTGCGTTCTGCAGCGAGACACCGTAGCCGACCTGGCCGTCGAAGAACGCGAAAGCCCGTCTCAGGGTCGGGTAGGAGCCGGCGCCGGATCCGCCCGCGGCCTGGATGTAGATGGGCTCCTCGTACAGCAGCCCGCCGTCCAGCGGCAGGGCGATCAGGTCTCCCTTGATCACCGACGACCCGCCCTGGCGGAACAGCGAGAGCTCCTTGGAAGCGACGGTGTCGGACTCGAAGTTGTTCTGCACCTGCTCGGGGCCGAGGATGGCGGCGTCCTGCGGCAGTTGCAGGATCCGGATGGTGCCGTAACCGGCCTGCGGGTTGCTGTCCACCGCCATGAAGGCGGCCAGGTTCGGGCGGGCCCGCTGGGCCAGCGTGGTCGTCAGCGAGAAGGCCGGCTGGTGGTAGCCGGGCATGGTCATGGTCAGGTAGTACGGCGGCTGGCTCAGGCTGGTGGTGGTGCCGGTGGGATCGCTCGGCACCGTCCAGAAGTTCTGCCCGCCGTAGAAGGACTGCGGGTTCTCGACGTGGTACTTGGCCAGGATCTGCCGCTGCACCTCGAACAGGTCAGGCGGGTAGCGCAAGTGCGGCAGCAGGTAGCCGGGGATGTCGGCGCTTGGCTTGATGACGCCGGGGAAGGCCCGCATCCAGGTACTGAGCAGCGGGTCGGAGGGGCCCCACTGGTAGAGGGTGACCGCCCCGGTGTAGGCGTCCACCACGGCCTTGACCGAGTTGCGCAGGTAGTTGATCTGGCCGGTCGGCTGCCCGGCGACCGACCCCCCGGGGGCCTGGCTGGTGGACGTGGCGTCCGGCATGCTGATTCGTTCTGAGTAGGGGTAGAGATCGCTGGTGGTATAGCCGTCGACGACCCACAGGATCCGGCCGTCGGCCACCACCGGGTACGGGCTGCCGTCCAGGGTCAGGAACGGTGCCACCTTGGCCACCCGGGCCAGTGGCTGGCGGTCGTAAAGGATCTTCGAGTAGCTGTTGATGGCGCCGGACAGCAAGATGTTCAGCTCGCGGAACTTCACCGCGTAGAGGAACCGGTTCAGCGGCGAGCCGACCGGGACGCCGCCGCTGCCGGTGTAGGTGTAGTTCTTCTGGCCGCCGGCGTTCTCCGATGGGTAGTCGAGCTCCTGCCCGGGCCGGCCGGGCGGCCCGCCGACGATCGCGTAAGGGTTCTGCTGCTGGCCGAAGTACACCCGCGGCTGGAAGGGGCCGAGCTGGCCGCGCGGGGGGATGTCGCTCTCCAGGAACGCCGGGTTGCCGCCGGCGGCCGCCGTGTTCGCCTTGGCCGCCACGAACCCGAAGCCGTGCGTGTAGACCAGATGGGTGTTGATCCAGTTGCCCTGGCCCGCCGGCGGCCCGCCCATCCCGCGGACGGCGACCACCATGTCCTGCGGCAGCGGGCCACCGCCGGGCAGCACGTACCGGTCCACCGCCAGCATGGGCGGGAACTGGTAGAAGCCCTTGACCTGCTGGAGCTGCTGGAACGTCTGCGACACCACGGCCGGGTCCATCTGCCGCAGCCCGTGCAGCCCGGCCACCTGGCCGGCCAGGCTCGCCGGTGGCTGTGCCGGGATGCCCGGGTAGCCGATCACCCGGGCGCCGCTGACGCCGTAGGCGAGCCGGGTGCCCTTGATCTCCCGGGATATGTACCTGGACTCCTTGGCCAGCTCGTTCGGCTTGACCACGAACTGCTGGATGATCGCCGGGTAGACCCCGCCGACCAGGATCGCCGACAGCACCAGCAGGCCGAACCCCACCGCGGGCAGCATCGCGCTGTGCCGCACCGCACCGGCGAAGAACAGCAGCGCGCACAGCAGCGCGATCACCGCGAGCACTGTCTTGGCCGGCAGGACAGCGTTGACATCGGTGTAGGACGCGCCGGTGGTCACCGTCCCGCGCTGGGAGAAGTCGATGCCGTACCGGTCGAACCAGTAGGCGACGGCTTTGAGCAGGACGAAGGCCCCCAGCAGGAGGAACAGGTGGACTTGCGCGGCCGTGGTCGCCCGCAGCCGCCGGCCCTGCATGCGCAGCCCGCCGTAGAGCGCGTGCACCAGCGCCGCCGCCGCCAGCGCCAGCAGGACCGCCGCGAACAGGTATGCGAGCACCAGCCGGATGAACGGGTAGGTGAAGACGAAGAACGAGATGTCCAGGCCGAACTGGGGATCGGTGCGGTGGAACGGGACCTGGTTGGCGAACAGCAGCCAGGTGCGCCAGGCACTGGACGCGCTGAGGCCGGAGAGCAGCCCCACGATGAACAGCGCCACGCCGAGCAGCAGCCGCCGGTGCGGGTCGACGGCCAGCCGGTACGCCTCCATGCCGGGGCGCTGCGGTGAGACGGGCCGGTAGGCCGGCCGCAGCCGGAAGGCGATCACCGCGTTCAGGCCGGTCACCAGCACCATGAAGATCGCGGTGACGAAGAAGAGCGCCCACCGGGTGCCGTAGGTGACACCGAACACCGACCCGTAGTGCACCGAGCGGAACCAGAGGTAGTCGGTCCACACCCCGGCCACGATGACGATCACCACGATGAGGGCGACCAGACCCGCCAGGGCTGGCACGAGGTACCGGGGCCAGCGCGGCAGCCGGATCGCCACCCCGCCGGCTGGCGGGCGCGCCGCGCCGGAGGACCGGAAGCTCATCCGCTCCCCCTCAGGTCACCCGGACGCGGGCACATCAGAGCCTGCCGGTGGCGGGCCCACTGCGGGGAGCGAACGTTCATGGGGCGCCAATCTACCGCGATCATGCCCAGCCCTCCCGAGGACGCTCTTACCGCCCTGCCACTCATCATCGGCGCTCTTCCCCGGCGGCTCATCGGCGCTCCTCCCCCGGCGACTTCAGCAGGACGGGACCGGACGGCCGGCCGCCAGTGCCCGCAGTGCGTTCACCGCGCCGCCCAGGGTACCGACCTTGATCAGGCGCATGCCCGGCGGCACGGCACCAGCGGTGTCCGCGCAGTTGGCGGCCGGGGTGAGAAAGATGGTCGCGCCGGCCTGCCGTGCCCCGACCATTTTCTGCTGGATGCCGCCGATCGGGCTGATCGTTCCGTCGGCGGATATCTCCCCGGTGCCCGCGATGAACCTGCCGCCGGTCAGGTTCCCGGGGGTCAGCTTGTCCACGATGCCCAGGGCGAACATGAGGCCGGCGCTCGGGCCGCCGATGGTGCCCACCCGGATCGTCACGCCGAACGGGAACGCATAGCTCTCCGTGACAGCGACCCCGACCACGGCGTGCCCGTCCGCCTTGGCGGTCTTCAGGTGGAACTGCCGGGTCACCCGGTGGCCGCCGGTGGTGCGGGCGATGGTGAGGGTGACCGGGGCGCCGGGAGCGCGGGCACGGATCAGTGGCGCCGCGTCGGCCTTGCAGGTCACCGGCTTGCCGTCGACGGCGGTGATGACGTCATGAGCGTGCAGCACGCCGTCCGCGGGCAGGCCCTTGCTGACCGCCACGATGGTGTCCACGGTCGTGAAGTGGATGCCGAGCACGCACAGCGCGGCGGCGGTCGCCGTCTGCTGCGAGCTCACCATCTGCTGGGTGTCCTGCTGGACCACCTGCCGCTGGGTCTTGCCGGACCCGAACAGCTCCTCCTGCGGCACCACCGCCTCGTGCGGGGTCAGCCACGCCCGCAGGGCGGCGAAGACGTTGAAGGATTCCGACGGGCCGCCCTGGAAGGAGACCGTGACCAGGTTGAGATGGCCGCCGGCCGGATAGGTCGGGTGGCCGACGATCTGGATCAGTGACTTGCCGCCCGGGAGCTTGCCGAGGGTGTTGAGCGTCGGGCCGGGGCTCAAGATCACGTAGGGAACGGGGAGGACCACCGCCGCCACCGCGGCCACCGCCACCCCGGCCATCGCGACGAACAAGGTCAGCTGGCGGCGGCTGGCCGACCGCAGGCTAGGCACTGTTGACCCATTCACTCTCGCCATCGCCGAACCGCTGGTGCTTCCAGATCGGCACGCTGTGCTTCAGGTCGTCGATGAGGGCGCGGCAGGCCTGGAAGGCATCACCCCGGTGCGGGCAGGCCACGGCCACCACCACCGCCAGGTCGCCGACGTCCAGGTCGCCGACCCGGTGTACGGCCGCCAGTGCCAGGACGTTGTGGTCCGCCGCGACCTTTTCGGCCACGACGCGCAGTTCAGCTGCTGCCGAGGGGTGCACGCTGTAGGACAGCCGGG
This sequence comes from Streptosporangiaceae bacterium, assembly GCA_035532275.1. Classification (GTDB taxonomy): domain Bacteria; phylum Actinomycetota; class Actinomycetes; order Streptosporangiales; family Streptosporangiaceae; genus UBA9676. Next base: position 7,027 of record DATKRG010000132.1, read on the forward strand.
TCACCTCGCGGCCCCCGTCGTGGTCGCGGACCACGCCCACGAACAGTGCGATACCGCCGGCCCGGGGGTCGGCGACGGCGGCGAGCACCTCGTCCACCGACAGCGGCGTGTTCCGCAGCTCGGCCAGCCTGATCACGTTCACGGGAGCAAAGGTACCCGGATCACGCCCGGCCGGCCGACCGCCGGGCTGTGCGCGGGGTGTCCACCGCCTTCGCCCCCGGCACCTGGCCCGCCCGATGCCGTGGCGCTGGGTGCCGCAGCGGCCGCTAGGTGCCGCGGCGGCGGCGGCGGGCCGCGCGGACGATCGCCGCGGTGCCGATCACGGCGACCGTCGCCCCGGCCGCGGTGATGGTCGCCTCCTTGCGCGGGATGCGCCGCGCCGCGGCGCGGTGGAGCGCCCTTGCCTCCATCAGCGCCTGCAGGACCGCGGCGTTGTCGTAAGCCGGGCGCCAGCCGGCCTCACGCAGGGCCTGGCAGTCGACCACCCACGGGTAGACCAGGTAGTGCAGGTCATTGACGGGCGCTGGGGTGATCCCGATCCGGTAGAGCCGCTGCGCGGTGCCGAAGGTCAGGCCGGCCGGGAGCTCGATCCGGCGCAGCCCGCTGATCTCCTCGACCTGCTCCTGTTCCAGCCAGCCGTCGCAGCCGACCGCGAAGTTCCCGGTCACATCCCCGGCGACGGCCATCTCCAGCGCGGACACCAGGTCGTCGAGATGGCAGAACTGCCACCGCGGCGCGCAGCCCTTGACCGTCAGCAGCCGGGCCGCATCGAAGTGCCTCGTCACCGGGGTGTCGATCCCGTCCCCGACCAGGGCGGCGGGCCTGACCACGGTGACCGCCATACCGGGATGGGTGCGCGGGGAACGCTCCGCCAGGTGCTCGATCTCCAGCAGATCACCGGCCACGCTGCCGTCCGGGTCGGCGCCCAGCGGTGCCGTCTCCGGCAGCGGCACGGCGTTGCCGGGCCGGGCTCCATAGACCATCGCACTGGTCACCAGGATCACCCGGCCAACCCGCCCGGCCGCCGCCGCGGTGAGCACCGTCTGGGCGGCGCGTACGTTGAATGCCCGCCGGGCACGGTAGTCGGAGTCGCCCAGGTCCACGTCCGTGTGCACCAGGACATCCACCCCGGTCAGGCGGCCGGCCAGGGCCGGATCGCGCACGTCCGCCAGGCGCCAGGTCACCCCGGCCACGTCGCCGCGGTGATCGTCGATCGCGACCACCCGGCTGACCCTGGCCGAGTCGGCGAGCCTGGCAGCGAGCGCGTGCCCGAGCCCGTGCGCGGCACCGGTGATAGCTACCACCGGCCCCGGCCGGGCAGCCGGCGTGCCCGCGGCCCGCCGGGCGGTGGCCCGGGGCCGTGACCCAGCAGCCCGCCCACCACCCTTGCGGGCACGTCCGGCACCCGTGGCTTCGCCGGCCCCGTCCGGGGCGGCCGCGCCGTCAGGGCCATCGGATCCGGCCCGCGGGCCGGCATTGCCTGGGCCGGCATCGGAGGGGCCGGCCGTCCCGGTGCGCCCACGGCGAACCTCGGCTGGTGCGGTGCTCACGGGTGCGGCTCCCGGGATAACGTGGTTTACGTGACCCTTCCATCCTGCCTGAGAGGCCATCGGCATGGCTGATCCTCCCTTCGGCTTCGGACTGCCCGGTGGTCCGGGGCAGGGTTCTGGCGGGTCCGGTGACTCTGGCTCCTCCGGCGGCCCGCCCGGCGAAGGCGGCCCGCTCGGCCCGTTGGGCCCGCTGGGTGACCCGCAGCAGTTCGCCGATGCGCTCCGTCAGTTCGCCGACCTGATGTCGTGGCAGGGCGGCCCGGTGAACTGGGATCTCGCCAAGAATGTGGCACGCCACACGGTGGCCGCCGAAGGCGACCCGAGCGTGCTGGACACCGACCGTAACAAGATCGTGGAAGCGGTCAGGCTGGCCGACCTGTGGCTGGACGAGGTCACGAGTTTCGCCAGCGGTGTGCGCCTGGTCGAGGCCTGGAGCCGGTCGGAGTGGGTGGAGGCCACGCTACCGGTGTGGTCCAAGCTCTGCGACCCGATCGCCGAGAAGGCGGTCGAAGCGATGAGCGGCATGCTCACCGATGCCCCTGGGGACCTCGGGACCGGGCTGCCAGAGGAACTCGGCGCCGCGCTGCAGGCGATCGGCGGCGGCCTGAGCGGCCTGGGCGCGATGATGCGCCGCATCGGCGGGATGATGGTCGGCTCGCAGACCGGCACCGCACTGGGTGAACTGGCTCGGGAGGTCGTCAGCTCGACCGACGTGGGACTGCCGCTGGGCCCCGCGGGCACTGCCGCGCTGCTGCCGGCGGGCGTGACCGCGTTCGGTGAGGGATTGTCGGTCGGGGCGGACGAGGTCCGGCTCTTCCTGGCGCTGCGGGAGGCGGCACACCACCGGCTGTTCGCCCATGTGCCCTGGCTCCGGGCATACCTGCTCGGCGCGGTGGAGGAATACGCCCGCGGTATCACCGTGGACGCCGCCCGGCTGCGCGATGCGATGCCGCAGATCGATCCGGCCAACCCGGACGCGCTGCGCGAGGCCCTGTCGGGCGCCGCCCTGTTCCAGCCCGAGGACACCCCGCAGCAAAAGGCCGCCCTCGCCCGGCTGGAGACCGCCCTCGCCCTGGTGGAGGGATGGGTGGCCACGGTCGTGAACGCGGCGGCCGGCAACCGGCTCCCGCAGGCCACCGCGCTCGGCGAAGCGATCAGGCGCCGCCGCGCCACCGGCGGGCCGGCCGAACGGACCTTCGCCACGCTGGTCGGCCTGGAGCTGCGGCCACGCAGGCTGCGCGAGGCCGCCGCCATCTGGCTCAGGCTCACCGAGGCCCGGGGCACCGACGGCCGGGACGCCGTGTGGGCTCACCCGGACCTGCTGCCCACCGAGGAGGACTTCGACGACCCGGAGGGTTTCGTCCGCGGCCGGACGGACTGGGACATCGCCGCACTCGACAAGGCCACCGAGGGCGAGGGACCATCTGGCGGGCGCGCCGATGATGGCGGGGCTGACGAGGGCGGCACTGACGAGGGCGGCACTGGCGGCGGTGGCGCCCCGAGGTAAGGGGCACAGCACCAGCAGGACAGCACTGGCGGCACGCCACTAGCGGCCCAGCAACAAGGGCACCGCACAAGCGGCAGGGGCCAGCCAGCCGGCAGTATCTTTTATCCACAGCCGGTGGATCATGCCGCTGCACTTCGGGGCGCTGCTCCGGCCGCCGAACCCAGTAATTCACAAGCCTTTCCCGTGAGTGTCCACAGCGACGCTCCGCGTCCTCCCCAGGCTGTCCACAGCGTTATCCACCGGCTCGTTTGACCGTGACCGCTGCCCGGCCTAACGTCACCGGCAGGAGTCCCCGGGCAAGCGGGCTGCCGTCACTTCCGGGGAAGGGGGCGACCGGCCAGCAAGGGAACCGCCGCCATCAGGCCGGCTGGTTCCCCCCGGGGAACCCACCATCTGCTTCTCTCAAGCCCCGCGCCCGGTCACGCGGACCTGAAATGTCGGCACGGCTTGCCAGGCTTGGCCCATGCGACCCGCTCTCAAGCCCGGGCTGCTCCCGGTCTGGCGTAACCGTGACACCGTGCAGATCGGCATCGACCCCCGCCGGGCCGTCGCCCTGACCGGCATGCGGAGGGCGGGAGCGTTATTGCGCCTGCTCGACGGCAGCCGTGACCGCGCGCAGATCCTCGCCGCCGCTCGTGATCTCGGCATTTCGCCGGAGACGGCGGATCGCGTCATCACCCTGCTCGCCGCAGCCGGGGCTCTGCACGATTTCCCGGCAGGCACCTACCGCACGATGCCGCCAGGGGCGCGGGCGCGGCTCATGCCAGAGCTGGCCACAGCCGGCCTGGCGCACGGCTATGGCGACGGCGGAGCCCAGGTACTCGCCCGCCGGCAGGACGCGCGTGTGCGGGTGGAGGGGATGAGCAGGGTCGGTTTATGCGTGGCCACCCTCCTCACCGACTCCGGCATCGGGCTGGTGGTCTCGGCGGAGGCTGGAGCGGCGCCCGGCGCCGGCCTGGGCCGCCGTCCCGACCTGGTCATCCTTGCCGATACCCACCGCCGCGACCGCCCGGACGCCCTCATGCGGGAGCAGCTCCCCCACCTGGCCGCCGCCGCCAGCGAGGCCATCGGCGTCGTGGGTCCCTTGGTCCTGCCCGGGCGCAGTGCCTGCCTGCGCTGCCTGGATCTGACCAGGGCTGACCGCGACCCGGCCTGGCCGATGATCCTGGCCCAGCTCACCGACGGCGGCGCTGAGCCACCCGCCTGTGACACGGTGCTCGCCGCCGCGGCCGCCGCGCAGGCGGCCGCTCAGGCCCTCGCTTTCATCGACCGGTCCACCCCGGCCGGGACTGTGATCAACGGCACGCTGGAGCTCGTCCTGCCTGACTGGCAGTGGCGTCGACGTACCTGGCAGCCACATGACCGATGCGGTTGTGGCAGGCGCAGCACATCGTGACCGACAATGAGGCTTGTGAGCGATCTCCCCCGCCGCGCCGTCACGCGCACAGCAAAGCTGGCCACCCTGCCGGTCGGGCTTGCTGGGCGGACCGCCCTCGGGCTGGGCAAGCGGCTGGGCGGCCGTCCCGCTGAGATCGTCGCGGCCGAGATCCAGCAGCGCACGGCCGAGCAGATCTTCCGCGTGCTCGGCGAGCTCAAGGGCGGTGCGATGAAGTTCGGGCAGGCCTTGTCGATCTTCGAGGCGGCCCTGCCGCCGGAGATCGCCGGGCCGTACCGGGCGACCCTGACCAAGCTGCAGGAGTCCGCGCCGCCGCTGCCCGCGAGCACGGTGCACCGGGTCCTCGCCGAGGATCTCGGGCCGGACTGGCGTGACCAGTTCGCCCAGTTCAACGACAAGCCGGCCGCCGCCGCCTCGATCGGGCAGGTGCACCGCGCCGTCTGGCGCGACGGGCGCGAGGTCGCGGTCAAGATCCAGTACCCGGGGGCAGGACGGGCGCTGCTCAGCGACTTCACCCAGCTCAGCCGCGTGGCGCGACTGTTCGCGGTGCTCATGCCCGGGCTCGAGGTGAGGCCGCTGCTCGACGAGTTGCGGTCCCGGGTCGCGGAGGAACTCGACTACCACCTGGAAGCCGCCTCCCAGCACGCCTTCGCGGTCGCCTATGCCGGGGACCCGGACATCTATGTGCCGGACGTGATCGCCGCCACCGGCCACGTTCTGGTCACCGAATGGGTGGCCGGCACTCCGCTCTCGAAGATCATCAGTGACGGCTCCCAGGCCGACCGTGACCGGGCCGGGCTGCTGTTCGTCCGCTTCCTGTTCTCCGGCCCGGCCCGGGCCGGGCTGCTCCACGCTGACCCCCACCCGGGCAACTTCCGCCTGCTCGCGGACGGGCGGCTGGGGGTGATGGACTTCGGTGCCGTGGACAGGCTTCCCGACGGGTTCCCGGCGTTCATCGGCAGGCTGCTGCGCGTCGTGCACGACGATGGCGACATCCGGCTGGCCGAGCAGGAGCTGCGCGAACAAGGGTTCCTGCGGGACGGCATCGAGATCGACCCTGAAGCGCTGCGGGCCTTCCTGGCGCCGCTGGCGGAGCCCTCCCGGGTGGAGAGGTTCAGATTCAGCCGTGGCTGGCTGCGCGGCGAAGCCGCCCGGGTGGCCGATCTGCGGTCCTCCAACCTCAGCCGGAAGCTCAACCTGCCGCCCTCGTACGTGCTGATCCACCGCGTCTCGACGGCCGGCATGGGCGTGCTGTGCCAGCTGGAATGCGAAGGCCCGTTCCGGGCGGAAATGATCAGGTGGATGCCCGGCTACTCGGGCCCGGATGCCAGCGACGATGAGCCCGCCGCTGACGTGGTGACGCCGATCGCCTGACTCAGCGCGCCGCCCGTGCCGTGCCCACCGTGCCGTGCCGCGCCCTGTCGCGCCGCGCCGTCCGCGCCCAGTCAGGCCACCGTAGGCCACTGCAGCGAGACCACAGGAATGTGGCCCCGGGCTGCCCGCATCCGCGGGCGGCCCGGGGCCACATCGGCGTCAGCTCCAGGGGCCGCTGTCTACATGGCTGCGCACCCGGCGGGCGTTGGACTGGGCCTGGGATAGAGACTCCCGTGCCCGCTCTACCCGCCTGGACGCGCGGCGCAGCGCCCGGAGCCGCCGCGCCTGGCGCAGCTCCTGCGCGTGCGTCAGCATGGTTCGCTGCCGCTCGGCTGCTAGCCGGGTGTCGATGTACACGTTCTCACCGCCTTTCGCCGATCTGTTTCCTGGCAGGCGAGTGCCTGGCCAGCCGTCATCTCGGGGCGGCCGCCCGGGCAGGCGGCCGCCATGGCCACGGGTGTGACTTGGCGGGCGCCGGCCTGGGCGGGCCGGGCCTAGGCCGCTACATCGGTCTTGCGTGGGCGTCCGCGAGGCCGCTTGCGGGGGACCACCTCGCCGCGCATGACGAGTTCCCCGCCCCATACGCCCCAGGGCTCCTGGCGTTCCAGCGCTCCGGCCAGGCAGGCGATCCTCGCCGCGCATCCACGGCACATGGCCTTGGCGGTCTCCACGTCCCCCGGAGACTCGGCGAAGAACAGGTCAGGATCCTCCGTGCACGGCAGAACCGGCCCGGTGCGCGCGACCGGCACCATGACCCTGCTCTCCCCGGGAGAGGCCGCTTGCCGCGGCACCGCGACAGGCGCGGTCTGGCCCCTCCTGGGGTCCCTTACTCCTGGTACGGACTCCGCTTCCAGCCCCGCCGTGCCCGATGCAACGGCGGTGGTGCCGGGCCAGTACATGTCCATCCCCTCTCGTGCCACGTCCTGCTCATCGGTCTCACTGGCTGAGGTCGCGCTGGCCGGCACATAGCTAAGGCCGCGGACCCGGTTCGGGTCCGCGGCCTTTAGGGGATCGAGGCCGGTCTTTCTAGACCGGATCCCACGCCGGATGCGAACCCGATTGGCCGCCGTCATTGACGGCGATACGGGCCATGTCCTGGTACTTCTTGCTGGTGAGCTGCTGCTCGACGAGCTGCGCCCGGTCATGCGACCGCAGCCGTGCCGTGGCGGAGTCACCGCTGGCGGTGGCGGGCGGGAACATGGCGCAAGCCGGCAGGCTGGTGCCCCGCACGACAGCAGGCGGCAGCCAGCCACGCGGCTCGCCGGCAGCCTGGCCGATATGCATGATGTTGTTCACAGGGGGCACCTCCTCCCGAAGAGCGTCGTCAACCCACCCGTGGGTTATGCAAGCAGCCTAGGTAGGCCACCGCCCGGACGGCAACTGATTTTCCGGGAGGTTTTCCCTCGGTTGCGCCGGGGCGTGCCGAAGAGGCAGCCGGATGTGCCGGAGGACCGACGATCTGTCCGGTTATCGCCTGCCCACACCCCTGGCAGGCGGGTGCCCGGCCAGCGGCGCCGCAGCCATCACTCACCGGTCAGCTAGGGCCGCCTCACCCCGGCGCCACAGGTTTGTCGCAACCAGGACCAGGCACCTCACTGCCGGGTCCGGATCAGCCCTTCCTGCACGACCGACACCACCAGTTCGCCGTCCTGGGTGAACACCTCGCCCCGGGCCAGCCCTCTGGCGCCGCCGGCGGCCGGGGAGTCCTGCGCATACAGCAGCCACCGGTCGGCGCGGAACGGGCGGTGGAACCACATCGCATGGTCGAGGCTGGCGCCGCTCGTGTGCCCGTCCATCCAGGACAGGCCGTGACGCAGCAGCACGGTGTCCAGCAATGTCATGTCCGAGGCATAGGTCATCAGGCAGACGTGCAGCAGCGGGTCGTCGGGCAGCTCACCGTCGGCCCGCAGCCAGACCAGGTTGCGGTCGGTCTGCAGGGAGGGGTCGCGCTGCGCCTCGTAGGTCAGCGGGCCGATGGCGCGCAGGTCGATCGGGTTGTTGACGTAGTACTCGCGGGCGGCCGGGCCGAACAGCTTCTCCAGCCGCTCAGCTGACGGCACCACCGATTCCGGCGGCGGCACTGGCGGCATCGCGCTGGCATGGGATGGGCCCGGCTCGGCATGGTGGAAGGAGGCCGACAAGGTGAAGATCGTCTTGCCGTGCTGGATCGCCGACACCCGGCGGGTCGTGAAGGAACGCCCGTCCCGCACCCGGTCGACGATGTAGACCAGCGGCACGGCCGGGTCACCGGGCCGGATGAAGTAGGCGTGCAGGGAATGGACGGGCCGGTCGGCCGGCACGGTGCGGCCGACCGCCACCAGCGCCTGGCCGGCCACCTGTCCCCCGAACACCCGCTGCCGCCGGTCACTGGGGCTGCGGCCACGGAAGATGTCTAGCTCGACCTGCTCGAGGTCGAGCAGGTCAACGAGCCGGTCCAGGGTCTCGCTCACGGCCCGCCCCCAACCCTCCTCCGCCAGCGCTCAGCCGTCCGGCGCGCCCGCGCTGACCTCGCTGGCGCCCACGGCTGCCGGTGGTTCCGGGCGTACCGGCGGTACCGAGGCACCGTACCGTCCCGGCCGGCCCGGCCTGTCGGCGGGGACGCCGGAACCACGGGCCCCATCACCGCGGGCCCCATCACCACGGGCCCGGGCACCGCGGGCCCGGCCACCACGGGCCAGCCGCCCGGGTCGCAACCCGTCAAGGAACCGGGACGGGGTGCGCGACTGCCGGCCCCCCGGGGAGCGGGCCAGCGCCCAGGACAGGAAGACGCGCTGGCGTGCCCTGGTGACTCCGACGTAGAGCAGCCGCCGTTCCTCCTCGACCGCCTCGTCGCCGCGGGCGTGGACGATCGGCAGGTTCCCTTCAGTGAGGCCGGGCAGGAACACCACGTCCCATTCCAGCCCCTTCGCCGCGTGCAGGGACGCCACGGTCACCCCTTCCAGTGCCGGGGCGTGCTCGATCGTGGCGCGGTGGGCGAGTTCGGCGACCACGGCGCCCAGTCCCGCCCCCGGCGTGGCGGCGCAGACGTCCGCCGCGAGCTGCGCCAGCGCGGCCAGCGACTCCCACCGCTCCCGGGCCGCGCCCCGGCCGAGCGGCGGATCACGGGTGAGGCCGAGCCCGGACAGCACGTGCCTGACCTCGGCCGCCGCTGCGGCGTCCCCGTCCAGCGGCCCCGCGGGATCCCCGGCATCCAGCGGCCCTGGGGCGGCGACAGCGGCGGCCCGCAGCATCCCCATCGCCTGCCGCACCTCGGGCCGCTCGAAGAACCGCTCCGTGCCGCGCACCTGGCAAGGCACCCCCACCTCGGCGAATGCCCGCTCGAAGCGCTCGGTCTGGACGTTGACGCGGACCAGCACGGCCATATCGCCGGCGAAGACACCCTCGGCGATCAGCCGGGCTGCCCGCGCCGCGACCGCCGCCGCCTCCGCCTCATCGTCGTCATAGCCGCTGAACTCCGCTTCCGGGCCCGCCGGCTGCTGCGCGACGAGCGGCGGGCCGCCAGCCAGCGGCGCGGTGTGCCGCGCCGACGCCCGCCCGGCCGGGACGGCTCCGGTCAGCCGGTTCGCCACCTCGACCACCTGCGGGGTCGAGCGGTAGTTGCGCACCAGCCGGACCAGCGTGGCGTGCGGGAACTCGGCGGTGAAGCCCGTGAGGTAGGACGGGGTGGCACCGGTGAACGAGTAGATGGTCTGCCGCGGATCGCCGACCACACAGACGTCGTCCCGGTCAGCGGCCCAGGTGTCGAGCAGAAGTTTCTGCAGCGGGTTGACGTCCTGGAACTCATCCACCACGAAGTAGCGGTAACGGTCGGCGACCTCGGCCGCGGCGGTCCGGTGCTCAGCCAGGATGGCCGCCGTCAGTTCCAGGATGGACTCGAAGTCGACGAGATGGCGCTCCCGGCGCAGCTGCTCGTAAGCGGCGTACAGGCGGGCGGTGGTCTCCACACCCAGCGGCGGGGTGCGCCCGCCGGCGGCGGCTGCGGCCTCGTAGTCCTCCGGCCGGACCTGCGTCACCTTGGACCACTCGATCTCGCTGGCGACGTCGCGCAAGTCGGGCGGGCCCGCGTGCAGCACCCGGAGCCGCCGGGCCGCGTCGGTGAGCAGGGCGACCTTGGAATCGAGCACGGCCGGCGGGCGGCCCCCCACGGTGCGCGGCCAGAAGTAGACCAGCTGGCGCAGGGCCGCCGAATGGAAGGTGCGCGCCTGGACCTGCTCCATCCCGCCACCGGCCGCGCCGCCGAGCTGGCGCAGCCGCCCGCGCAGCTCGCCCGCGGCCCGGGTGGTGAACGTGACGGCCAGCACGTACCGGGGGTCGACCACGCCGGTCCGCACGCCGTAAGCGATCCGGTGCGCGATGGCCCTGGTCTTGCCGGTCCCGGCGCCCGCCAGCACGCACACCGGCCCCCGGCAGGCCAGCGCGACCTCCCGCTGCTCGGGGTCGAGCCCGGCGAGCACCGCCTCGGGATCGTCGAACACGGGCCCGTCCGTCTCCACCGCACCTCCCGGCTGCCATCCTCGCGTATGCCACCGACGTTCGCGGGAAGCCGCGAGAGCGTCCCGGTGTTGCACGAGCGGAACTAGTGTGGGGATGGCAAGGAGATGCGCGTGTCGGAGCCGGTCGTTATGTACACCACACCGTGGTGCGGCTTCTGTCGGCGGCTGAAGAACCAGCTTGCGCGGGAAGGAATCGAGGTCACCGAGGTCGACATCGAGCGGGATCCGGCCGCCGCGGACTATGTCATGTCCGTCAACGGCGGTAACCAGACGGTCCCGACCGTCGTCTTCCCGGACGGGACGGCGCTGACCAACCCGTCAGCGGCTCAGGTCCGGGAGCACCTCCGCGAGCTCACGAGATGATGGACACCCATAGCGACCAAACGAGAGAACCGGGCGACTCCCGCACTCACCAGCGCGAGCCGTCCCGGGATGATGACGTCGCCGCCTGGGGCGGCGACGTCGAGAGCGCACGGCGGGGCCGCGGTTCCGCCGACCTGCTCAACGAGGAACCCGCCGACCGTGACGGCTACCGGGGCCGGCATTCACAAGGGGGCCGGGACGTGCCCGTGGCCCGCCCGCCCGGCGGTCCCGAAACGCGCGGCAGCGCGCGGTATGACGACGGCTCACGCGGCTCTGGCCAGGGTGACACCGATCTGCGTGACCCCGGTTCGGCCAGGTACGACGGCGGCGCGTCGCGCGGCTCCGGCCGCGACAGCTCCGGCCGCGACGGCTCCGGGCGCGACAGTACCGGGCGGGACGGCTCTGGCCGTGACAGTTCCGGACGGGACGGCTCCGCCCGGGGCGATGGCGCACCGCGCGGCGGCGGCGCCGACCGCCCCGATGACGCTGGCCAGTCCCGGCCCACGGAGGCGCCGATCGCCCGCCGCACGGCCACCGGCTGGCGGGTGGGCGACGAGGAAGTCTCGGACCTGACCAGTGCCATGGTCCTCGCCGATCTGCTCGCCGCCGACATGCCTGCCGAGGGCCCGCCGACACCGGGCAGCCCCGCCGCCGCGGAGCAGGCACGGGCGACCGATGTCCGCCAGCTCCAGGAGACCGTGGCCCAGCTTGAGCATGCCCTCACCGTGCGGGTGCGGGTCGAGCAGGCGATCGGGGTGCTCGCCGAACGCCACCGGCTGCGGCCCCGGCAGGCTTTCGAGCTGCTCAGGTCCGCCGCCCGGTCGCGTGGACGGCGGGTCCTGGAGGTCGCTGGCGAGGTAGTGGACAGCGCGACGAACCCGCTCCTGCGCATCCCTGAGGAGCTCGCCAAGCCGCCCGCGGGCCGCCGCCGCGGCCGGATGTCCCGTCGCGGATACGGGGACGAATAGCCCGAATGCGGAATTAGCCTTCCCGGAAGCCGGCCTTTGCCGCGGTCCGCAGTACCAGAAACCCAGCCGAATTCACCCTGACCCGGCTGGGTTTCTTGTGCCTGGTCAACCCCGCATTCCGGCGCTTTCCTGATGCCATGACAGGATTTATGCCTGACTGAGTTGCCCGGCCGCTGTGCCACTGACGGGCCCATTCACCAGCCTCGTCAGCCGCGGCTGCGCCGCGGGGATCTCATGGCCCCGGCGGCAGGATCAGCAGGCGGGGGTGGGGGGATGGATCACGCGCGTGAGCGGAGCCCGGGCACGCTAGCCGTGGGCCCGCCGGCGCCGCCCGTTAACGCCGCCAGCCCGCGCACCACGGGCCAGCGCACCACGGGCCAGCGCACCACGGGCCGCCCCACCACGGGCCGGGTGGCACACCTCACCCGCGGCCGGCTCGCCCGCCTCGCCGCCCGCCCGCTGGCACGCCAGGTCATGCTGCTGCTGGGCTACCTGGCGGCCGGGGTGGCGGTGACCTGGCCCCGCGCCGCCTACCTGACCGGGCGACTGCCGGACAACATCGACCAGAGCAGTTACGTCTGGGGCCTGTGGTGGGTGGCGCACCAGATCAGCCACCTGAGCAACCCCTGGTTCACCGACCACCTGGCGGCACCGGCTGGGGTCGCGCTCGGTTTCGACACGCTGATGCCGCTGCCGGGCGCCATCATGACCCCGGTCACCCTCGTGTTCGGCCCGAGCGTCTCGTTCAGCCTGCTCGCCATCGTGCTGCCCGGGCTGCTGTGCTATGCGATGTACCGGGCGGCCCGGCTGTGGCTGCCCTCCCCGGCCGGGGCGATCGCGGCCGGGGCGTTCTACGGCCTGGCGACAGCCCTGGCATGGCAGGACTGGTATCACCTCAACATCGCCGCCGGGGCACTGTTCCTCCCGCTCGCGCTGGCCGCCTCGGTCCGGCTGACGCGCCAGCCCCGCCCGGCCAGGGCGGTGCTCCTCGGCCTGGTGCTCGGCGCATCGGCGCTGGTCAACCAGGAATCGACGACCATGGCTGCGATGATCGTCACCGGCGTTCTGCTGCCCTGGCTGGCCCGGCCGCCCCGGCTGGCGAAGCTGCGCTGGGCGGCCCTGGCGGTCGCCGCCGGCGTGCTGGCGGCCGGCCCGCAGATCGCTGCCATGGCCGGGCAGTGGCTGGCCGGTGGCGCCACTGTCGCCCCGGGCGTCCTCGCCCAGTGGGACGCGGCCTACGGGGCGCCACCCGCCAGCCTCTTCGCACCATCGCCCCGGCTGGGAACATTCGGCTTGCACAACGTCGCCTCGGCCTTCGTGTACGCCGACCAGCGCGAAGGCATGCCCACCTACGGGGTGATGCTGTCCCTGCTCGCCATCGGCGGCCTGGTCGCGGGCTGGCGGCGCTGCAGCGCCCGCCTGCTCGCCGTTGCGTGGGTCCTAGCGGCAGCCCTCGCCCTCGGCCCGGTGCTGGTGGCCGGCCAGCGCCAGTATGTGCCGTTCGCCACCATCTGGCATGGCGTGCGCATGTCCCGGGTTCTGCCCTACACGTGGTTTGTCCAGATCCCGGGGCTGGCCGCCTTCCGGGAGGCGGACCGGTTCATGCTGCTGGGGCTGGTGCCAGCCGCGCTGCTGGCCGGGAACGCGATCGGCTGGCTGTGCGGGCGGGCCCTGCCGCGCGGCTGGCCCGGGCTGCGCGGCTGGCTCTGGCCGGTGCTGGCGGCCGCGCTTGCCCTGGCCGCGCTGGAGGCCGGCTACGCCGGCAACCCCTCGGTGGGAACCATCCCCACGGCGATGCCCGCACTGGACCGCCCGATCGCCGCTGACCGGTCTGGTTCCCTGGTCGTGGACGTGCCCTTCGGCCTGCGCGGCGGCGTCGCACCCTACGGCGCCCGGATCCCGGTGCGGTCGCTGGTCCTGGCCACCGCCGACGGCCACCCCCGGTCCGACTCCTACACCTCCTGGGTGCCTGCCGCCTCGATAGCCGCGATCCGCGCCCACCCGTTCTACCGGCGCCTCAACGCCGCCGACTGGGGCCAGCCCAGCAGCGCCGCGCAGTTGCGCAGCGCGCACGCCGACGCGCTGCGGATGCGGGTGGGCTGGGCGCTGGTCTGGCGGCCCGCCCCGGCCATTCTGCGGTATTTGCGTGGCACCGGATTCCGCTACGACTACCGGGCCGATGGCGTGCTGGTGTACCGGCTTTCCCTGCTGCGGCGGGGCGTTCTGACGCTGACAGGACGCCCTTACCGGCGCAAGTGAACGTTTGGTTCACAAGTAGCTACGTTGGGTAACAACGCACCGTGGATGAACACTCCGAAAACGGTGTTCCCCTGGGCCGCCTGCTGATCATCGGCGGTGGCGAGGACAGGTGCTGCGGCGCTGGCGTGCTGGAGCGGTTCGTTGAGCTCGCCGGCGGGGACCGGGCCCGGATCACCCTGGTGACGACAGCGGCCGGCATCCCCGACGAAGTCCATGCCGAATACGAGCGGGTGTTCCGCAAGCTCGGCGTGGAACACACCAGGGAACTGCGGCTGCGCGGACGGGCGGACGCCGACGGGGACCGGGCGGAGGCCATCCTGCGGGCCAGCACGGGCGTCTTTTTCAGCGGCGGCGACCAGTCACGGATCCGCACCCTGGTCGGCTCGCGCACCAACGAGGTCCTGCGCCACCGGCTCGAAGACGGCCTGGTCGTGGCCGGCACCAGCGCAGGCGCGACCGCGCTCGGCCGCACCATGATCCTCGGCGGCGCGGGATCGGAGGTCTCGGCCGCCTCGGTCCGGACCGGGCCCGGCCTCGGGCTGCTCCCGAAAGTACTCATCGACATGCACTTCGCCGAACGCGGGCGGCTGCCCCGGCTGGTAAGCGCCGTGGCGCTCGACCCCGACGAGGTCGGCGTGGGCATTGACGAGAACACCGCAATCCTCGTTACGGGAAATCGTTTTGAAGTACTGGGATCGGGGGTCGTCACAGTGGTGGACGCGGAACGCTCAACGGTTGTGCACCCGGCCGGGGACTACGACCCGATCACGCTTTTCGACGTGCGGCTGCACCTGATGCCCGCCGGATGCGTTTTCGACATCGCCAGCCGGGAGCCGACGATCGGCCCGGCGCACACCCGGTACTGACCGTCCACCTCGACCACGCCCACTGGAGCAGACGTGCGCCTCATCGATCTGCGCCGCCTGAGCGGCCCGAACATCTACACATCCCGGCCCGTCGCCGTGGCCCGGCTCGAGCTTGACGAGCTGACCAGGCAGGAGACCACCTCGCACGTGGGCTTCGCCGACCGCCTGCTCGCGGTCCTGCCGGGGCTGGCCGGCCACCACTGCGCGGCTGGGCGGCCAGGCGGGTTCGTGGACGCGATGGCACGCGGGACCTACTTCGGGCACGTCACCGAGCACGTCGCGCTGGAACTGTCCGCGCAGGCCGGCCGGGAGGTCAACTTCGGGCGCACCGAGTGGGCCGGTGCCGACGGGCGCTACGACGTCATGACGGCCTGCCCGCGCGACGAGCCTGCCGACTCGCCCATCCCCCGCGACCTGCTGGTCCTGGCCATGCGCCTGGTCGGCGACGTCATCGCCGAACGCATCTCGCGGCTCGACGCCCCGCTGCAGGCGATCGCGCACGCGGTGGAGGAGTCCCGGCTGGGCGTGAGCACGGCCGCACTCGCCGAAGCCGCCCGGAAGCGGGACATCCCGGTGCGGCGGGAGGGCGGCCTGAGCATGCTGCGGCTCGGGTACGGCTGCCACCGGCGGCTGGTCTGGGCCGCGCTCACCGAGCAGACCTCCGCGGTCGGCGTGGACGTCGCCTGCGACAAGGTCCTCGCCAAGCAGCTGCTCGCCACCGCCGGGGTGCCCGTGCCGGCCGGGACGATCGTGCGCACCGCGGCGGACGCCGCCGCCGCATTCGCCCGGTTCGGCCCGTCGGTGGTGGTCAAGCCCCGCAACGGCAACCACGGCGGCGGCGTCACGGTCGGGGTCGGCTCGGCCGCCGAAGCCGCCGAGGCCTACCGCCGGGCCAGCGTGACCGGGCCCGAGGTGATCGTGGAGCGGTACGTGCCCGGTATCGACTACCGGGTGCTGGTGGTGGACGGCCGGGTGGCCGCCGCCGCCCAGCTGCGGCCCGCCGCGGTGACCGGCGACGGGATCCGCGACATCCAGGCACTGGTGGGGATCGCCAACACCGACCCGCGGCGCGGCGACGGGCACGCCCGGCCGCTGACCAGGATCACCCTGGACAGCCAGGCGCTCGGGCACCTGGCCAGCCAGGGCCTGCACCCGGGCTCGGTGCCCGGCCCCGGCACGGTGGTGACGCTGCGCCGCAACGCGAACCTGTCCACCGGCGGCACCAGCACCGACGTCACCGACCTGATCCATCCCGAGGTGGCCACGATGTGCTGCCGCGCGGCCGCCGCCGCCGGGCTGGACGTGTGCGGGGTGGACGTCCGGCTGGCCGACATCGCGGTGCCGGTGCTCTCCCGGCCGGACGTGCCCGCCGGTGCCGTCATCGAGCTGAACGCCTCGCCAGGGCTGCGGATGCACCTCGCCCCGAGTGCTGGCCGGCCGCGGGACGTCGCCGGGGCGATCATCGACAGGCTCTACCCGCCCGGCGCCCCCGCCCGGATCCCGGTGGTCGCGGTGACCGGCACGAACGGGAAGACGACCACGGTCCGCATGATCGCGCACATCCTGGGCCAGGCCGGCCTGCACGTAGGCATGGCGACCACGGACGGCGTCTATTCCGCCGGGCAGCTGGTCCACCAGGCGGACGCGTCCGGCCCCCGTTCGGCCGAAATGGTGCTCGATGACCCGGCGGTGGAGGCGGCCGTGCTGGAGACCGCCCGGGGCGGGATCATCCGCCGCGGCCTGGGCTACGACAAGGCCGACGTCGCGGTCATCACCAACATCACCGCCGATCACCTGGGCGCCGACGGCGTCGACGACCTCGACGAGCTGACCGACGTGAAGGCGCTCGTGGCCGAGGAGATCTGCCACGGCGGCACGCTCGTGCTCAACGCCGAGGACAGCCGGACCGCCGGCCTGGCCAGCCGGCCGGCTGTGCGCGGGCGCAATCCGGTGATCCGCTACTTCAGCCTGGACGGGCGCAGCCCGGTCGCCCTCGCCCACCGGATGAGCGGCGGCATCACCTGCGAGCTGCGCGAGGGCAGGCTGGTGGAGACCCGGGGCGGCGAGGAGACCGTGCTGCTCGGGGTGGACGAGCTGCCCGGCTCGTTCGGCGGCGGCGCGGCTCACCTGATCGCGAATGCGCTCGCCGCCATCGCCGCCTGCCGGGCGATCGGGGTGAGCGTGAAGGACATCCGGCGCGCGCTCACCACCTTTGCCCCCGACACCGCCAACCCCGGCCGGGGCAACGTGTGCCAGGTGGCCGGCAGCCCGGTCATCGTCGACTACGGCCACAATGCCGCTGCCCTCGCCGCCATGGGCACGCTGCTGCACCGTGCCTGGGGCGGGGACCCGGTCGCGGCCATCACCTTGCCCGGAGACCGCCGCGACGACCTGGTGGCCTCGACGGCGGCCAGCGTCGCAGCCTGGTTCGGCCGGGTGGTCGTGTATGAGGACTACGACCTGCGCGGGCGGCAGCCCGGTGAGATGACCGAGCTGATCAGCGCGGCGCTGCGGGTCCGGCGGCCCGGCATCGCCATCGTCCCGGCCACCGGGCCCGAGGACGCGCTGCGGTGCGCGCTGGCGCTTGCCTACCCGTGCGACCCGGTCCTGCTGCTCTACGAGAAGCTGGGGCCGATCCGGGAGATCCTCACCGCATTCGGCGCGGTCCCCTGGCCCCCCGGCCCTGGCCCGACGCCCCCCGGCCCGGGCCCGACGCCCCCCGGCCCGGGCCCGACCCCGCCCGGCCCAGGGCTGACGCCGCCCAGCCCAGGGCTGGCCCAGCCGGGCCCGGGGCTGGCCCAGCCGGGCGGCGGACTGCCGCTGGAGTTAGCGCCGGGGGTCAGCTGAGGGCAGCGAGCACCTGCTGGGCCATCGCCTTCTCGCCGAGCGCGTTCGGGTGGACCGGGGCCGCCGGCGAGGTCGGGACCAGCCCTTCGACCCACTTCACGCCGGTCCGCTGGCAGAAGTCATGACCGATGCTGTCACTGTAGGTGTCCACGAAGGTCGCGTTTCTGGCAGTGGCCTCAGCCGCGAGCATGGCGTTCAGCTCGCCCTCCACCCCGCGCAGGTAGGGCACGTCGCCATAGGCGACCGGCACTACCGGCCAGCAGCCGTAGCCGGTGTTGGGCAGCACGTCGGGGTAGCCCACCACGAGCACCCGGGCGTTCGGCGCGCGCTGGTGGATGTCCGCGAGCACCGCCGCCACCTTCGGCCCGGTCGCGTTGACCAGCTGCGCCAGCTGGTCGGTGCCGCCGGCGGTGTAGTGCTTCTCGCACGGCGACCCGAACGGGCTGCTCAGGCTCAGGGTGGTGCAGTTGATGATGATGTTGGCGAAGCCCACGTCGTTGCCGCCGATGCCGAGCGTCACGAGCGTGGTGCTGGCCGACAGCGCGTTCAGCTCCGGTGGGCTCACCCCAAGGGTGACCGACTGTGGTGCGGTCATGTCGGCGGTCGTGGCGCCCGCACACGACACATCACTGAACGAGGCCGCACCGATCGCGGCGGCCACCAGCGACGGGTAGTTGTGGGTGGAGCGAAGGCAGCCGGCCGGGCTGCCGGTCGCGGCGGGGATCAGCGGGCCCGCGGTGTAGGAGTCACCGAGTGAGACGTAACTGGGCCCGGTGCTGGCACTGGCCGTGCCGGGGAGCAGCGTGACCGCGAGCAGGGCGCTGGCCGCGAGGGCTGGTAACACGCCCAGCAGGGCGC
>DATKRG010000133.1:0-2232 GCA_035532275.1 Streptosporangiaceae bacterium
TGGCTGATCTGCCGTTCGCCGCTGCGCTGGAGCCGCATCCGGGGCCGCTGGCACCCGCGGAGCTGTATGACTGCGCCCATTTCGACCGGCTGGACCTCGACGCCCCTGACGCCACCGGCAGCCGGTTCCTGGAATGTGCCATCACCGGGGTCTCGGTGCAGGGCGGCCATCTGCGGGGCGCCCAGTTCACCGACGTGTGGCTGCGCGACGTGCGCCTGATCGCGGCCGACATCGCGGAGTCCACCTGGCTGAACTGCACGGTCACCGACAGCGCCGCCGCGGGTGTGCAGGCCTTCGGGACCCGCCTGCGCGGGGTGAGCTTCCACGGCTGCAAGCTCGACTCGGTGAACCTGCGGGACGCCGCGCTGACCGAGGTCACCTTCGACGGCTGCGTCCTGCGCGACGTAGACTTCGGCGGCGCCGCCCT
This sequence comes from Streptosporangiaceae bacterium, assembly GCA_035532275.1. Lineage (GTDB taxonomy): Bacteria > Actinomycetota > Actinomycetes > Streptosporangiales > Streptosporangiaceae > UBA9676. The sequence goes on from DATKRG010000133.1 coordinate 428, forward strand.
CACCAAGGTGGCGTTCCCCGGCTGCAAGCTGATCACCACCAGCTTCGCCCGGGTCACCCTGGACGCGGTGGACCTGCGCGGCGCCGAACTCGGCATCACGGTCGACCCCACCTGCCTGCGGGGCGCGATCGTGACGACCGCCCAGCTGCTGGACATGGCGCCACTGCTGGCCGAGAGCATCGGCATCGTCATCAAGGACCGCCCGTGACCGGTCCGGCCGGGCCGTCGGCCGCGCTGCTGCGCGCCTTCGCCGGCGTGGTGGGCAGCACCCACGTGCTCACCGGGGCCGCCGCCGCCGGTTTCGCGGTCGACTGGACCGGCGGGTTCGCCGGCCACACCCCGGCCGTGCTGCGCCCACGCGACACCGCCGAGGTCGCCGCCCTGCTCACGCTCTGCGCGGACGCCGGGGTGGCCGTTGTCCCGCAAGGCGGGAACACCGGGCTGGTCGGCGGCGGTGTCCCGCTGCACGGCGAGGTGGTGCTCAGCCTGGCCCGGCTGGACCGGCTGGGGCCGGTGGACGGCGGCACCGGGCAGGTCACCGCCGGCGCCGGGGTGAGCCTGCGGCAGGTCGCCGGTGCCGGTCCCGGCCTGGATCTCGGGGTGCTCATCGCCAGCCAGGCAAGTGCCACCGTGGGCGGGGCGGTCGCCAGCAACGCGGGCGGGCTGCGGGTCCTGCGTTACGGCCCGATGCGGGCACAGCTGCGCGGCATCGAGGCGGTGCTCGCCGACGGCCGCGTCGTGTCTCATCTGTCCGGGCTGGTCAAGGACAACACCGGCTACGACTACCCGTCCCTGCTCGCCGGCTCCGAAGGCACCCTCGCGGTGATCACCGCCGCCCGGCTGCAGCTTGTCCCGCACCTGGTGGACCCGGTGACGGCAATCATCGGGGTGGAGACGCTCCCGGAGGTGCACACGCTGGCGCGGACCGCGGTGCGGGAGGTGGGCGGCCTCGTTTCGGCGGAATACTTCACCCAGGCCGGGCTGGACCTGCTGACCGCGCACGCGGGCGTGACCCCGCCGCTGCGCCCGCCCGCCCCCCTGTACCTGCTGCTGGAGGCGGCTGGCCCGGGAGCGGCGGAGGACCTGGCGGCGCTGGCGGCGGACCGGCCGGCGGCAGTGGCCACCGGCGCGGGTGGGCGGGCCCGGCTGTGGGCATGCCGGGAACGGCACCCGGAGGCGGCGGGGTTCCTGGGGACGCCGCTCAAGCTCGACGTCTCGGTGCCCGCCGCCCAGTGGGTGCGCCTCGCCTCGGAGGTGGCCGGGGTCCTCGCCGCGGCCGACCCCGGGGCACGCGTCATCACCTATGGGCACGTCGCGGACGGCAACGTGCAAGTCAACGTGGTGCCTGCCGCCGATCCCGACGGCCGCCACCAGGACGCTGTGTTCTCGTTCGTGGCCTCGCTCGGCGGGTCGATCTCCGCCGAGCACGGCATCGGGGTGCTCAAGGCCCGCTGGCTCCCGCTGGTGCGCTCAGAGGCGGAGCGGGACCTGTTCGCCCGGATCCGGTCGGCGTTCGACCCGGCCGGCATCCTCAACCCGCACGTCCTCCCGCGCTGACCTCATTTCGATTACCTGTTCACTTTTGTGCCCTTATAGGGGCAGGAAACCGAACTGGTAAGGAAGAGCCGGGTCAGGCCGGTACAGTTGACTGTTCAATCATCACGGTATGGAGGGCCACGTGGCGGACGACGGAGCCAGTCTCGGGCTGACCCCGACTCCCGACACCGGCGAGCGGCTCAGCCAGGTGCGGGTCTGGGACGAGGCGACCCGCCCGGCCGGCCCGCCCCCGCCGCCAGGCGCCACCT
>DATKRG010000134.1:0-2861 GCA_035532275.1 Streptosporangiaceae bacterium
AGCTGGCGGCCGTCTCCTGAGCCGGGCCGGGCAGGTGCTCGAACAGGTAGTAGACGGCAAGCAGCCCGAAGATGACCAATGCCGCCAGCGGGAAGCCAAACGCCGCGACCAGGGTCCCTCCCACGTACGCGGCCCCGCCGATGGTGAACCCCGGTACCGATTGCCGCAGTGTGCGGGAGGAAACCGGCGTCGAGGTGCGCGTCGGCCGGCTGCTGTACCTGTGTGATCACGTACCAGCGCATGTTGTTCACATCACCTTCGAGGTGGTCGGGGTGGGCGGCGCCCTTGGCGCGGTCGAGGCCGGCAAGGACACCCGCCCGATCCGCGGGGTGGAGTTCGTGAAGCTGTCCGAGCTGGCCGGGCTCGGTTTCAGCGACACATTCGTACGGCTGGCCCGGTCAGGGTTTCCGGGTGCCGGCTCGTACATGGGGGCCAAGTCCGCCATCGGCCTGTGACGGGCACAGCGCGTCGATGACGAGCCGGTCCAGACCTGACAGTGGCCGGTCCCGGTCGGTGAGCGCGCGGGTCCATGACCGCAGCCGGGCGGCCAGTTCCGTCACGGCGATCCCGGATGGCTGGCACGGATCGCGGGCAAGGCGCACGCCGACGCCACGCGAGCTGCCCAGAAGATGCCGCGACCGGAGCCGGGCGATCTCCTCCCGGCTGGCCGGGGTGTTCCACGCCGCGCCGTGCAGCCACCGCTGTACTGGCTGGTCCTGGCATCGGCATGCAGGTGCTGCGGGCGCTGCGCTGACCGCTACCCGTCATGGGTGGCCGACGGCCCGGCCGCCGGGGCGGGCGGGCCGACCGAGCGGGCCAGCAGCTGGGCCACGTCGACGACCTCCAGCGACTCCGCGGCCTCGCCGGACGCCTTCTTGGCGCTGACCGCGTCGCCGAGCATGACCAGGCAGTAGGGGCATGCAGTGGAGATGGTGTCGGGGCTGGTGCCGAGCGCCTCGTCGATCCGCTCGGTGTTGATCCGCTTGCCGATGCGCTCTTCCATCCACATCCGGGCGCCGCCAGCGCCGCAGCAGAACCCGCGGTCCTTGCAGCGGTGCATCTCCTGCGGCTGGACGCCGGGCACCTGTTCCATGATCTCCCGGGGCGGCGAGAACACCTTGTTGTGCCGGCCCAGGAAGCACGGGTCGTGGTAGGTGATCTTCTCCGCGACCGGGGTGACCGGGGTCAGCTTCCCCTGCTCGACCAGCCTGGCCAGCAGCTGGGTGTGATGGATCACCTGGTAGTTCCCGCCGAGCTGAGGGTACTCGTTGGCGATCGTGTTGAAGCAGTGCGGGCAGGACGCGACGATGGTCCGCGGCGCGGCCTCGTTCAGCGTCTCGATGTTCTGCTGGGCGAGCATCGCGTAGACGAACTCGTTGCCGATCCGGCGGGCGGGATCACCGGTGCAGGTCTCGGCCGGGCCGAGGACGGCAAAGTTCATCCCGGCGGTGTGCAGCAGGGTCGCGATCGCCCGGGTGGTCTTGCGTGCCCGGTCCTCCAGCGCGCCGGCACAGCCGACCCAGAACAGGTACTCGACGTCATCGCCGATCTTCCCATCGGCGACCGGCACCTCGAAGCCGAGCCCCTCGGCCCACTGCATCCGCCGGGCCGAGCCCATGCCCCACGGGTCGCCCTTGTTCTCCAGGTTCTTCAGCATCCCGGCGGCCTCCACCGGGAACGCCGACTCGATCAGCACCTGATGCCGGCGCAGGTCGGAGATGTGGTCGATGTGCTCGATGTCGACCGGGCACTCCTGCACGCAGGCGCCGCAGTTGGTGCATGACCAGAGCACATCGGGGTCGATCACGCCGCCCGCGGCGGAGTCGCCCACCAGCGGGCGCTGCGCCTCCTTCTTGACGTGGTCGGGGAGTGCGTCCCTTTCCTCGTCGCTGGTGGCGAGCAGGTAGGGAGCCTTGGCCAGGGCGTGGTCACGCAGGTCCAGGATGAGCATCTTGGGTGACAGCGGCTTGCCGGTCACCCACGCCGGGCACTGGGACTGGCACCGCCCGCACTCGGTGCAGGTGCCCATGTCCAGCAGGCCCTTCCAGGTGAAGTCCTCGATCCTGCCGCGGCCGAAGATGTCGGTGTCGGGGTCGGCCTCCTCGAAGTCGAGCACCTTGCCGCCCGAGCGCATCGGCTGCAGCGCGCCGAGCCCGTCCGGCCGCCGGGAGAACAGCACGTTCAGCCCGGCCAGGACGATGTGCAGGTGCTTGGAGTAGGTGACGAACACCAGGAAGGCCAGGATCACCGCGAGCTGGGCGAGCACGAACACCGTCTCCAGCACGCTGTTCACGCCGGTCCCCAGGGGCGCCAGCCAGTGCCCCACGATCTGGGAGGCGAACGCGCCGTGGGCGTAGGGGAAGACCCCGGTGTTGATCTGCGCCCCGCGGTAAAGCAGCAGGGTCGCGATCACCAGGAAGATTCCCAGCAGAACGAGCCACGCGGCGCCGGTGTGCGAACCGTCGAACCGCGAGTCACGGCCCAGCCTCTTGGGGTTTGTGCGCAGCCGGATCACTGCGAAGGTGATGATGCCGGCCAGCACACCGACCGCGAACAGGTCCTCGATGAAGCCGATCACCGGCCAGTGGCCGACCCACGGGATCGCGAAGGTCCGGCTGAACAGGTCGCCGTAGGCCTCCAGGATCGTCAGCAGCAGGACGATGAAGCCCCAGAAGGTCAGCGCGTGCGCCACTCCGGGCACCGACCACTGCAGCAGCTTGCGCTGCCCGATCACCTCGGTGGCCTGGACCTCGGCGTCCCGGCCCGGATGCTGGCGGACCGCGGCGACCCGCTCCGGGGCTGGCTGGCCGGCCCGGGCGACCCGGTACAGCCACCACAGCCGCTGCCCGGCCAGTGCGAAC
>DATKRG010000135.1:0-1556 GCA_035532275.1 Streptosporangiaceae bacterium
GGCGGTCGGCACCGGCCTGATCGCCGCCCGCGAGGAGCGGCTGTGGCGGCTGGCGCTGGCCCGGTGGAGCGCCAACCCGGCCATCGAGATCCTCGGCAGCCACCAGTCCGCCCGGCTCTCGATCGTGTCCTTCCGGATTCCGCGCGGGCCGCTCTACCTGCACCACAACTTCGTGGTCGCGGTGCTCAACGACCTGTTCGGCATCCAGTCACGGGGCGGCTGCTCGTGTGCGGGCCCGTACGGGCACCGGCTGCTCGGCATCGACGCCGCCGCCTCGCACGCCTTCGCCGAGGAGGTCAGCCTCGGCTGTGAGGGGATCAAGCCCGGCTGGACCCGGGTCAACTTCAACTACTTCATCTCCGACACCACCCGCGACTACCTCATCGACGCGGTCGACCTGGTGGCCACGTACGGGCACCGGCTGCTGCCCGACTACCTGTTCGACCCCGGCACCGGGCTGTGGCGGCACCGGGCGGGGCCGGGGGAGCCACCGCTGCGGCTGGCCGATGTCCGGTTCGGCGGCAGTGGGCTGGTGTACCCGCGGCACCGGGAGCGGGTGGGGGAGGAAGCACTCGCGGCGCAGCTGGCTGCCGCCCGCGAGCTGCTCACCTGCCGTCCTGATGGGATCGAGGGTGGCCCCACCGGTCTGCCGGCGCAGTTCGAAGGGCTCCGCTGGTTCCACCTCCCGCCGTCGTGCCTGGCCGGGTAGCAGCGGCCCCGGCACCGGCAGGTGCCATCGGGCCTGCCCGCCACCACGGGCGTCCGCCCTCAGCGATAGCCCGCCAGTGAGATCTCGTTTGTGAGATACCGTTGGGGACATGGACGAGCCGGACCGGCCGGGTGGCCCCGCTGACCCGCACGAGCAGGGCGGCCTGCCACTGCCGCTGCTGCCCGGGTTCCGGGAGATGGCGATCCGGCGCATGTCGGCGCAGCGGCGCCAGCTGGTCGGCGAGCTGGCCGAGCAGCGCCGGTCGGCCGGGCTGTCCCAGACCGAGGTCGCGGCCCGGATGGGCACGTCGCAGTCCGCCGTCGCCCGGCTCGAAGCCGGTGACGTGGACGTACGGGCCTCGACGCTCGAACGCTACGCCGCCGCGATCGGCAGCCAGATCAGCTGGCGGCTGGACCGACGGGACAGGCAGGACTGACCAGGTGCCCGGCGACCGGAGGAGAGACCCGTGATGATCACGATCCGCGGCGGTTCGTTCCCGCCCGGCCAGGGTGGTTCCGTTCCGCCCCGCGCGGGCGGCTCGTTCCCGCCCCGCCCGCCGTTCCCGCCGTGGCAGCCGGGGCCGCCGGAGCGCCCGGCCCAGCCCCCCGGGCCGGCCCGGCCCGGCCCGAACCCCGCGCTTCAGCCCACCCGGGTATGGCCCGACCAGGGCGAGTGGCCGGGCCGCCTCTATGAGCGGCTGCTGAACCAGCGCATCGTCATGGCGCACGGCTGCCTCGACGGCGAGTCCGCCACCCGGCTGTGCGCCCAGCTGCTCACCCTGGACGCCGAGGGGGAAGGCCCGATCCGGCTGGAGCTGCAGAACCTGGACGCCGACCTGCCGGCCGCG
>DATKRG010000136.1:0-2920 GCA_035532275.1 Streptosporangiaceae bacterium
CGAGCATGGAACGGCAGTAGGCGTGAAGAGCCGGCGCGTACCGGTCATAGGCGGCAGCCAGCCCGGCGGTCTGGCCCGCCACGATCGCCGCCACCATTTCTGCGTCCTGCATGCGCTCACCGTAAAGCCTGGGCAGCCCCGGGCGGAGGAAGAAAACGCCACAACCTGCCCCCGCATCTCGCCTCCCCATCGTCGCGGTCCTCCCTGTCACGGTCACCGGCCGTCCCGGCCGGCCGGTGACCCTTCACCAGCCCGGCTGGCCGGGGGCGGCTGTCCCGGCCAGCCCCGGCCAGCCACCCCTGCGGGATCAGGGTTCGAAGATCTCGTTCGCCGTCACGAGCACGTCGTTGGTGAAGGTGACGGCGTAGATCGGGCCGCCGTACTGACCGCTGTACTTCACGGCCGGGTGCTTGGCAGCCCAGGCGAGGAAGGCCGCCGGGCTCAGCGGGTGGACCCCGGCGCCCAGCGGGTTGATCGTGGCCTGGAGGGAGGGCGAGGCGGCGACAGTGGCCGAGAACCCGCGGTCGACGTCGATGTGGTCGTCGAGCGGTGCGGGCAGGCCGTGCGCTTTCGCGTAGGCGACCGCGGCCTTGCCGGTGTAGTGCCAGGCCATCTCCATGGTGACGTGGGCGGGGGAACCCGGGGTCACCGAGGTGATCCAGGCGTCGTAGACGGTGCCGTTCCCGAACTCGTAGGAGGGCGCGGCGGGCGTGGACGCGGTCGCGGTCGGTGCGGGGTGCGTGGTGGAGGCCACGACGGACGGCGACGGCGCGGCTGCCTGGGTCGCGCTCTGAGTCGTCGTCTGGGCGGGTGCCGGCTGGGCCGCCGGGGCTGACGGCTTGCAGCCGGCCGCCCCGAGGAGCAGAGCGCCCGCGGCGGTCATGGCGGCCGCGGTGGCGCGGGCACGGGCGGTCAGTGCTGGCATGGTGTTTTCCAGGTATGCCCGCAGGGGGCAGCGACGGTGCTGGAACGTGGCCGGGGAGTGCGGGGTGGGGCTGATCATGGCGCGGGCCGGGCTGCTGTGGCTAGAGATGATCCGTGAGGTCACACCGGTAAGAGGCGGGGCCGGGCCGGGCACCAACAACTTTCGGGCGCCGAAGATCGCCAGCCCGGTTCAGCCGGAGGTCAGGTTCAGCTGGCGACGTTCATCGTCGCCAATGGCGAAGGCGGGATCCGGATGCGCTTCACGCAACCGCGCAAGGACAGCTGGCGAGAACGGAGAACGCCCCCTGGGGGTATTAGCGAAATACACCTCGGGGGTATCTGGAGTGGGCCAGGAATCCAGCCGCCGCATACCCGGCCGGCCCGCTGGAACCCGCCGCAAGCAGCCAGTGAACTGCCCGATCTTGTCTGGCGGCGGTTCCCGACCTAGGCTTTGATGTCATCAGCGCCGCGTCATTGAATTTCGCGGTCGGGTCCGGGGAAGTTGTGAGATTCGAAGGAGTTCCGCCCTGACCGTTGCGCATTCCCCGGGCACCGGCGTCATGAATGACGTCTTCGCTCCTGTGTCCCGTGCGGCGCTCTGGGCCGCCGGGCGCCAGGAGAGCCGCCAGGAAGCCGGCCATGACGGCCGCCGCTGGCTGCAGCTCGGCCTGGCGGCGCTGTGGCTGCTCGATGCGGTGCTCCAGTTCCAGCCGTTCATGTTCGGCGCCGGTTTCGCCCGCATGCTGGGGACGGCCGCCCACGGCAACCCGGTGGCCATCGCCGCCCCGGTCAGCTGGGTGGCCGGCCTGACCGGGCAGCACCCGGTGGCGGCCAACATGGCGTTCGGCGCGATCCAGCTGCTGCTCGCGCTGGGCATCGCCTGGCGGCCAACGGCCCGGATCGCGCTCGCCGCCTCGGTCGCCTGGGCACTGGGGGTGTGGTGGCTGGGCGAGGGCCTGGGCGGCGTGCTCACACCCGCCGCCAGCCCGGTCACCGGCGCCCCCGGCGCGGCGCTGCTGTACGCGCTGCTGGCGGTGCTGCTCTGGCCGGCCAGGCGGGCACCGGCCGGCGACGACCAGCCGGGCCGGGACCAGCCGGGCCGGGACCAGCCGGGCCGGGCCGCCCCGTTCCCGGCAGGCCGGGCGCTGGGGCCGGCCGCGGCGCGCGCCGTCTGGGTACTGCTGTGGGGCGGCCTCGCGTGGCTGGCGGTAGCAGGCGCGGCGGCCAGCGGGCTGCCAGCGCCGTGGCCGTTCCTGCTCGCGGCCGGGTGCTGCCTGATCGCGGCGGGCATCATGCTCCCGGCACCGGGAGTGCGGCTGACCGTCGTGCTGGCCGTGATCACCGCCCTGGTCATGTGGGCCGCCGGGCAGGATTTCGGCGGCATCGGCAGCGGGATGGCGACCGATCCAGGCACCGGCCCGCTGCTCGCCCTGCTCGCGCTCGCCTACTGGCCGTCCCGGCCAGCCCGCCCCCCGCTGCCCGCCACCGCCGCGTCATCGGGGCACACCTCCCCCAGCCACACCGCCGGGTACGGGATCGTCGTGATGCAGGTCGTGATGGCGGTGGCCATGGCCGCGATGCTGGTGCCCTGGCTCGATCCGCTGCCGCGGGCCGGCTGGATGCTCCTGGCGGGGACGGGGACGGCCTGGTTCAGCTGGCGGTTCCTGCGGGAAGCGGTGGCCGGCCGGACCGGCGGGCCGGGCCCCTTCCACTTCCTGCCGCACGCGCTGGCCTGCGGGGCGATGCTCACCATGCTGGCGGCCGGGCCCGGCACGGGATCGGCCGCCAGCAGCCTGACGGCGGCAGCGGCCACCGGCCAGGTGGCCGCCATGGCGCACCCGTCGGTGCTCGCGCTCCTGCTCGCCGTGGCCATGCTCAGCGCGGTCGTGGTGACCGCCGACCGGCTCACCGGCCCAGTCCCCGCTCGCGCAGGGCCGGCTGGCCAGGCTGTGCCGGTCCCGCGGCTGGCCTCCTGCTGCCAGATCGCCATGAGCGT
>DATKRG010000137.1:0-5177 GCA_035532275.1 Streptosporangiaceae bacterium
CAGATGGACGAGGTTCCGCGAGTTGCCAGGCTGCGCTGGATGGCCAAGATGGCCGGTATGAGGATTCTTGTGCTGGGCGGAACGAAACACGTTGGACGGGCCATCGTCGAGACGGCGCTGACGCGGGGTGACATGGTCACCACGATCAACCGGGGCGTGAGCCGGGCCCCGGCGGCAGGGGTGGAGCCCCTCATCGCCGACCGGGCCGATCCTGAGGCTCTGCGCCAGGTTGTCGGGGACCGGGAATGGGACGCCGTCATCGACACCTGGAGCGGGGCACCGCGCGTGGTCCGGGACTCCTGCAGGCTGCTCACCTGCCGGGCCCGTCACTATGGCTATGTATCGAGCCGGTCAGTTTACCGGCAGCCGATCCCGCCAGGCGCCGATGAGCATGCACCTGTGGTCGATGGCAACCCTGATGACGGCCGAGACGAGGACTACGCAGCTGCCAAACGGGGCGGCGAACTCGCCGCCCTGCAGACGTTCGGCGAGCGCGCCCTGCTCGCCCGCGCCGGCCTGATCCTGGGCCCGTACGAGGACACCGGCCGGCTGCCCTGGTGGCTGCGCCGCATCGAGCGCGGCGGGCTGGTGCTTGCGCCCGGCGATCCTGCCCGTCCTATCCAGTACATAGACGCCAGGGACCTGGCCCGGTGGATGCTCTCGGCCGCTGAGCGCGGGATTGGCGGCGCTTTCAACACCATCAGCTGGCCGGGGCACTCCACCATGGGAGAACTACTCGAATCGGCCGTGACTGTGACCGGGTCTGACGTCACGCTGGTCTGGGCTGACGCTGAAGTGATCGAGGAGGCGGGCATCCGCCCGTGGACCGAACTGCCGATCTGGCTGCCACAGGATGCAAAATACGCTGGCATGCACCAGACCGATGTCTCCGCTGCACACAACGCCGGGCTCAGCTGCCGCCCAGTCGAGGAGACTGTCGCCGACACGTGGGCGTGGCTTCAGGCTGAGAGAGACCTTGGTCCCCATCCAGGCAGGCCACGGCTCGGGCTGGACCCCGCTAAAGAGAAGCAGGTGCTCGACAAGCTCACTGAATCCTGACAGATGCCCGACGGGGATTCCGCTTACGAGACGGCGCGATCGGTTGCTGCCGCACTTGCCTGCGGTGCTGAGTCCCTCCGACACCAGATTCGGGAATCCTGCTGGTGACAACCTCGCCCCGGCCGCCCGGCGCGTCCAGCGCCGTCTTTGTCCTAACCGGCAGTCTGCGCCGCGAAACGCTTGGTCAGCGGTGTGAGGTAGAACGTCGGCCAGTTGGCGTCGATACGGTCATGCCAGTCGCCGGGTTCTCCGTGCTGGTCGATGGTCAGACGGGTGCCCCGGCCCTCGGGTCACGGGACTGAAACGGGCGATCCTCGCCCGCTGACCGGCCAACCGCACCGCTCATGCCCGACAGTGCGGACAGCGCTTTTGCCTCGGCGAGCACCGCATACACCTGCGCCAGGTCGGCGCCGATCATCGCCTGCCGCTGAATGCTCATCACGAGTCCCTTCTGACTGTGTCGCCTCGCTCGTACGACCTCGGCCAGATAGACACCGTGACCCGGCGGAACCTAACGGCGGGCTGCGCGCGAGGCCGCTCGCGCTGGGCGACAGCGAGCTGATGGCGCAGGATAAGGATCTCCGTCTGAGTACCGCCGCACCGTCGAGGCACCGACGTGGATGCCCAGGCCGAGCAGTTCGCCCTGGATCCGGCGGTTGCCCAGCCCGGGGTTCTCCCGCACTATTTGCCCGATCAGCGCCGCGAGCTTGGCGTCGACCGGCGGCCTGCCGCTGCGGCGGGGATAGGTCCAGCGCCAGCGGATCAGCTGCCGGTGCCAGCGCAGCAGCGGTGCTGGTCAGTGCCGTGGCTGCGATTCTCGGCACGCACAGGTGCGGCTCCGGCGAGTTCATTTGTCATGCCCGGCCGGTTGGCTGTGGGGCACTCTGCTGGGCGCGCAGCATGGCGCGTGGCATCTCATAGACCTCGAAGGTGGCCATGCCCGAGCTGATCGCCGGGTCGCTGGCGCCGAGGCCACGAACTTGCGCCACGTCGTCAGCCTCGGTGATCGCCAGGCCCCAGGACCCAGCCGGGTCACCGCTGACAGGGCCGAATACCACAGCGGTGCCCTGCTGGGCCAGCTCACTCCAGTAGCGGATGTGCGCGCCCATGATCGCCCGTTCCTCGTCCGACATGTCCGTATCGAAGCTTGGGCGCGGCGGGACGAGCTTGTAGAGGTAGTAGCTCACCTTGTCTCCAGGGCTGTGTGGGCACGACATGTGCGATCGTGCGGTGGTCCGAACTTGGCGGCAGAATCTCGCGGCGTCCAGCGACGCCCGGTACAGCGTGCACCCCTTCTCTACGCGCCCGCGGCACCGCAGGTTCACCAGTAACCGTCGACGCGCCCGGCCAGCGCCCGCCGCGGCGGCGGCCAGGCCGCGCGAGCCCGCGCCGGTCCGGCCAGGCCGCCACCGCCGGCCCCTGAGTGTCATCACGCTGAGAAAACCCGCCTCCGGCCATGCCAACTCCCGCCAGCTCGCTGGGTCTTGCCGGCTGACCCTATGCGCCGGCTGGCTGGTTGCCCATCCCGGCAACCTCCGGGGCCGGGCTGAGGCTGTCCTCATCCCCGGTTCGGTGGCCAGCAGGCTGCCCTTCTCCGCCGCGCTGAACCAGGCTGTAACCGCAGTCGTGTAGCTGACAGTCAACCGATGGAGGTTCAGGTGAAACGCGCGTCCGCGCTCAGGGCCGCCGAGAAGGCCGACGCCGCGCCGCTGGAGCGTGAGGCCCGGCGCCCGGTGGGAGAACAGATCGCCGGGCGGAGTGCCGGGCACCGCACGATGTCGATAGGGCTGAACCTGCTCTCAACCGCCATCATGGCCCTGCTGGGCGAGCAGACGTGGTATCTGCCGCGCTGGCTGTCCTGGCTGCCCGGACGGCGCGGCCCGGTCCAGGCCCTCCCGGCAGGGGGAGGCCGGTGAACGGGAACAGCGAACCGCTGGTCGTGCTGCGTGCGGTCGGCCGGACCTACGGATCGGGCAGCAGCGCGGTGACCGCCTTGAGTGAGGTGACCTTCAGCGCCACCGCTGGTACCTGGACCGCCGTCATGGGGCCATCGGGGTCGGGCAAGAGCACGCTGTTGCAGGTCGCGGCCGGGCTGGACCGGCCGACCTCGGGCGCGGTCTGGCTGGCCGGGCAGGATCTGCGGGCGCTGAGCGAGACCAGGCTCACGCTGCTGCGCAGAGACCGGGTCGGCTTCGTCTTCCAGTCGTTCAACCTGCTGCCCTCGCTGACCGCTGAACTGAACGTCGCGCTCCCGCTGCGGCTGGCCGGGCGCCGGCCGGCCCGGCGGGAGGTCAGGGAGGTGCTGGCAGCTGTCGGGCTTGGCGACCGGCTCCGGCACCGGCCCGCCGAGCTTTCCGGCGGCCAGCAGCAGCGGGTGGCCATCGCCCGGGCGCTGGTCACCAGGCCTGACGTGCTCTTCGCCGATGAGCCGACCGGGATGCTGGACTCCGCCGCCAGCCGTGACGTGCTGGCGTTGCTGCGCACCATGGTGGACGAGCGCGGCCAGACCGTCATCATGGTGACCCACGACCCGGTCGCCGCGGCCTGCGCGGACCGGGTGGTGTTCCTCGCCGACGGCCGCCTGGCGGGTGAACTGGCCGGCCCTACCCCGCAGTCGGTGGCGGCCCGGATGACAGAACTTGAACTCACCGGGGGCCGGTCATGATCGCCCTAGCCTGGCACACCGCGCGATCACGGGCGGGAAGCCTCGTGGGCGCGTTCGTCGCGCTGTCCCTCGGCGTGGCTCTGCTGGCCGCGCTGACCCTCACCCTGGCCAGCTCGGCCGGCGCGGCCAGGGGCCCGGGCTGGTTCACCACACCGAATGTGGTCGTAATGGGGACTGACACGGTCAGCGTCACCAGCGGTACCGGCGGCGACCGCCAGACACAGACCGCCGCCGCCGACCAGACCCGGGCGGTTCCCGCCAGCCTGGCCCAGCGGCTCTCCCGCCTGGGCGCGAAGACGGTCGTCGACTACTCGGGATATGCCTACGCGCCGGGCGCGCCAGGGACCACCGTGCATCCCTGGTCTGCCGCATCCCTGCACAGCTACCGCTGGGCCGCAGGCCGCCCCCCGGCCACAGCGGGCCAGATCGTGCTGACCGCGCCCACCAGGTACCGCCCCGGCGACCGAGTCACCGTGCAGACCGCGGCAGGTCCGCGCCGGTTCGTGGTCAGCGGCGTGATCCGCACCGCAGCACCGGCGGCCCTCTACGGCACGGAGGCCACCGCGGCCGCGCTGGCCCGCGGCCGGGTCGACGCGGTCGCGCTGACCGCCCCCGCAGGCGCCAGCCCGGCGGCACTGGCTGCCCGGGTGCGGGCTGCCGGCGGCGGGCAGGCGGTGCGCGTGCTCACCGGCACGGGCCGGCGCGACGCCGAGCCCAACCCGGACGCGGTGCTGTTCGAGGACGCCGTCTCGGTGCTGGGAATCACCAGCGGCGTGGCCGGGTTCGTGTCGATCATCGTGGTCGCGGGCACCCTCGGGTACGCCGTGGCGGCCAGGCGGCGCGAGTTCGGCCTGCTCCGCGCGGCCGGCGCCACGCCGCGGCAGGTACGCCGGCTGGTCCTCGGCGAGGCGCTGGCGGTATCGATGCTCGCCGCCCCCGCCGGCGGCGCCGCGGGGATCGTGATCGCCCGGCCGTGGGCCCGCTGGATGGCCCGGTCCGGCCTGGCCCCCGCCGGCTTCACCGCCCACTTCATCCTGTGGCCGGTCATCGCCGCCGGCGCGGCCGGGGTGCTGATCGCGCTGGCCGGCGCGTGGGCGGCGGCCCGCCGCGCGGGCCGGGTACGGCCGGCGGAGGCACTTCGCGAAGCGGCAGTGGACCACGGCGCGATGACGGTGTTCCGCTGGCTGGCCGGGCTGGCCGCCCTGGCCGGGGCCGTGCCCGTGACCCAGCTCTCCGCCAGCATCCATTCCGCGGACGCCTCCGCGCTGTTCCTCGCCGTCGCGATGCTGCTCATCACCGGTTGCTGGATGCTCGCACCAGCGCTGGTCCGGCCGCTGACCCGGCTGCTCGGCATGCCGCTTGCCGCCAGCCGGGGCGCAACAGGGATGCTGGCCACCCGCGGCGCGCTGACCGCGGTCCGGCGGACGGTGGCCACCGCCGCGCCGATCCTGGT